>JAUIAC010000332.1 GCA_030425545.1 bacterium
CCGCCGCGGCGCATCTCACGGGCGATGATGAGCTGCTGGATCTGCGAGGTGCCCTCGTACAGGCGCAGCAGGCGCGCGTCGCGGTAGAAGCGCTCGACCTTGAAGTCGCGGATGTAGCCCGAGCCGCCGTGGATCTGCACCGCCCGGTCGGCGACCCGGCCGACCATCTCCGACGCGATGTACTTGCAGCTCGCAGCCTCCAGGGTCACACGCTCGCCAGCGTCGTAGCGGGCCGCCGTCTCCCGCACCAGCGCGCGCGCCGCGAGGAACTCGGCCTGGCTGTCGGCCAGCATCGCCTGCACCAGCTGAAAGTCCGCGATGGGCTTGCCGAACTGACGCCGCTGCTCGGCGTAGGTGAGCGCCTCGTAGATGAGCCGCGCGGCCATGCCACACGAGACCGCAGCGACGTGGATGCGGCCGCGGTCGAGCACCTTCATGGCGGTGTGGAAGCCGCGCCCCGGCTCGCCGCCGATGACGGCGTCGTCGGGCACCCACACACCGTCGAGACGCACGTCGCAGGTGCGCGTCCCCCGCTGCCCCATCTTGATGTCGTGGGGCCCCAGGGTCAGCCCGGGCAGCCCCGCGGGCACCAGGAACGCCGAGATGCCGCGGGCGCCCGGCTGGTCCGGGTCGGTGCGGGCCATGACGGTGAAGAGCCCGGCGCGGGAGGCGTTGGTGGCGAAGCGCTTGGTCCCCGTCAGCCGCCAGCCCGGCTCCCCCGCGGGGCCTGCCGCGCGCTCGGCCCGCGTGCGGAGGCTCTTGGCGTCGCTCCCCGCCTCGGGCTCCGTCAGGCAGAAGCTCGCGATGACCTCACCGCTGGCCAACCGAGGCAGCCAGGCGTCGCGCTGCGCGTCGGTGCCGTCCAGCACGATGCCCTGCGAGCCGATGCCGTTGTTGGTGCCGATCAAGCTGCGGAAGGCGATGGCGGCCCAGGCGATCTCGCCCGTGATCTCCACCTCTTCGCGGAGATCGAGCCCCAGGCCGCCCCAGCGCTCGGGCACGGTCATGCCGAAGAGGCCGAGCTGCCGCATGTCCGCGACCACGTCCGCCGGGATGTCGTCGTCTCGCTCCACCGCGTCCTCCGCGGGGACCAGGCGCTCGCGGACAAAGCGGCGCAGCTCCGCGCGCAGGCTGGCGAAGGTCGCGGGATCGATGGCCATGGGACACCTCCAAGCAAAGCGTCCCCAAGGCCCTACGAGGCGGCGGCTCCAGGGTCAAGTGCGGACCTGGAGCGCAGCGAGGCCGGAGCGGCGGCGACGTGAGATCCAGACGATCTCGAGAGATCTCGATCGAGATCGCTTGGATCTCAAGTGGTTCAAAGGACTGAAAAGGACCCTGAATAGCTCGGATCCATTAGCGAATATCTGTCAACCAGTCGATCCAAGCCCCTGATCTGGATCGGGATTCTTCGCCGCCGATCCTGTGGCCCCGCCGGGCCGACGCGCGCGCTCCGCGGGCGTGGCGTGCGCCCTTGGCACCAGGCCCCACGAGAAAGTTGCGTCCGTCAGCGCGCCAACCCCGTCTACAGAGGTACCGTGGCACACCGCCGCGGCTCACCCCCCGGCCTGCCGGACCCACAGGAGCCTCCCATGACCCAGACCCACCCGACCGCCACCACGCCCCGCACGCCGGACGCCGGCCTCGCCGACAGCGCCCCAGAGAGGGCTGCAGAGCGGGCCGCAGAGAACACAGCGGTGGACTTCGCCCCGGCCATGCGGCCCCACATCGCGCTCTCGGTGGCCGATGTCGACGCGTCCCGCGCCTTCTACGAGACCCTGCTGCAGGTGGCGCCGACCAAGGTGCGCGAGGGCTACGCCAAGTTCGAGCCGGACATGCCCGCGCTCAACCTCACGCTCAACCTCGACCCAGCCCACGCCGGCCAGCGGGGCGCGGCCCACTTCGGCGTGCAGGTGAAGTCGTCTGCGGCCGTGCAGCGGGCCGCCGAGCGCCTGCTCGACGCGGGCCAGAGCGTGGAGCTCGAAGACCAGACGACCTGCTGCTTCTCGGTGCAGGACAAGGTGTGGGCCATCGACCCCGACGGTCACCGCTGGGAGGTGTTCGTCGTCACCGAGGCCGACTCGACGGTCCACTCGATCCCGGGCGAGACGCGGCGCATGAGCCCCGGCGACGTGGCGTGCTGCACGCCGTCGCAGGTCGCCGCACACGCCGACACGGGCGCGACCGAGGCCGCCGCGCTGGTCGACGCAGCCCCCTGCTGCTCGCCCACCGACAAGGCCGCGGCGCAGCAGGCGGGCGCGGGGTGCTGCTGATGCAGCCGCAGCCCAACACCGAGGCGCTCGCCGCCGCCGCGTGGGCGCAGCTGGGCCCGACCCTGCGGGGTTGGGCCCGGCGGCGCGTGGGGGACGCCGCCGCCGCCGACGTGGTCCAGACCGTGCTGCTGCGGGTCCATGAGCGGCAGCACCAGCTCACCGACACGGACCGGCTGGCGCCGTGGGTCTGGCGCATCGCGCGCAACGTGGTGGCCGATCACCACCGCGCCCGTCGTCCAGAGACGTCCCTGGACGCCTGGGACGCCTCCGGAGCGCCGCTGCCCCCCGAGGCCACCGAACCCGCGCCCGAGGCCGACGAGCTCGCTGGGCTGGCGCACTGGGTCGCGTGGCAGATCGACGCGCTCGAGCCCGCCTACGCCGACGCGCTCCGGCTCACCGAGCTCGAGGGCAAGACCATGGCCGAGGCAGCCGCGGCGCTGAACCTGTCGGTGAGCGGCGTGAAGTCACGGGTGCAGCGAGGGCGCGCGCAGCTCAAGGCGCGACTGCTGCGGTGCTGCGCGGTCGCGCTCGACCACGCTGGCCGGCCGGTCGACTTCCACAAAAAGCCAGGAAGTTGCGAAATGTGTTGAAACGCGTCGGCCTTGATCCGCGAGGTGGGCTGAGGTCACCTAGGGACATGAGTCACACCACCTGGTCGCAGCCCTTTCCTCCGGCGTCTCTGCGCACGCCTCTCCGCCTCCGTTGGCGTGCTTCGGCGCGCGTGGGGGGGCCGCCGCCGCTGCGCTGGCCGGCCGTGCTGCCGCAGCGACTGAGCGGCCTGGTGGTGTTGCTCGCGGTGAGCCTCGCGGGCGCCGTCCCTGCCGGCGCGGCCGTGGCCAAGCGCTACGAGTGGCGCACCCTGCGGCACGACGCCCGCAACAGCCGCACGTCGCCCGGCAAGGCCAAGCTGAAGACGCCGGTGACCCGCTGGCGCGTCCGCGTCGGCGGCAAGGCGAGCGAGCTGCTGGCCGCTGACGTGACGCTCGACGGCCAGAGCGACGTCATCGCGCGGGTGGCTGGAGCCATCGCCGCGCGCACGCAGTCCGGCCAGCTGCTGTGGCAGACCCCACCCTTCGGCGCGACCGACATCGTCGCGGTCCGCGACGTCACCGGCGACGCGGTGCCCGACGTGGTGGCGCGCTCGGCCAAGGGCGTGCGGGTCATCTCGCTGCTCTCCGGCGCGGAGCTGTGGGCGTCACCGGCCGCCGAATTCCCAGAGCTGGGCTTTGTCCACGTGGCTGACTTCGACGGCGACGGCGTGGGCGACATCGCCCTCGGCAACCGCGGCGGCTTCGTGGCGGACAAGCCCGGCGTAGCCCAGGTGGTGCGGCTGGTGGGCGCCCCGCAGGTGCTCTTCAGCACGCCGGCCAAGGGCCCCTTTGGCGGGCCCGTGCACGCCTACAAGTTCCGCCTCGGCGACCTGGACGGCGACGGCGCGCCGGAGCTGATCACGTGGACCGGCGACGCCGAGGGGCAAGGCTGGCTCTACGCCTACAGCGGCAAGGACGGCAAGCTGCTCGCCAGCACGGCCAAGCTGCCCAAGCTGGGCGCGTACAGCTGCGTGTCCGCCCGCGACGGCTTCGTCCGCTGCGACACCGCCAAGGACACCGCGACCGGCCGCGGCGGCGTGCGCATGTTCCTCCGGGACGGCACGGCGCTGAAGCAGGCGTGGTCGTGGCTGCCGGACGCCTCTCCCAAGCCGCTGCGGACGGTGGGCGCGTGGGACCTCGACGGCGACCAGAAGCGCGAGATCATCGTCTGGCGCGAGGACCTGGGGCTCGTGGCCCTGGACTTCCTCACCGGCGCCCCCCTCGGCACGGCGTGGTGGCCCAAGGGGCTGGCCAAGGGCGGCCCTGCGCCCGTCTTCGCGGCGGCGACGGTCGATCAGCCGCTCGTCTTCATCCGCGGCGCGGCCAGCGACGCGAAGGGCGCGTCGCAGACGGTCGCGGTGGCGTGGTCGCGCGCCGGCGGCTGGTCCCAGGTCGGCGCGCTCGGCGCTGGCCGGCTGGTGCTGCCGCACGTCGAGGCGCAGCAAGACGACCGGCCGCCGTCGCCCGCGACGGTCGACGAGAGCGGCGCCAACGCCCTGTGGCTGGTGGACACCGATCAAGACCAGCTGCTCGACGAGCTGCGCTTCCTGGTGCTCTCGGCCAAGGCGGGGGCGTTCAAGACCGAGCAGGTGGGCAAGGCGAGCTATGACGCGCTCGGGCTGGAGCCCGTGTGGCTGCCCGGCACGGGCGGCGGCGTCATGTTCAGCGACCGCGCCGGCATCGTGACCGTCGCCACGGCCAAGGGTGGCGTGCGCAACGACGGCGACCAAGACGGGCAGCCCGACCTCGCCTTCGCGGGGCCGCAGTCGGTGCACGTCCGCGTCGGCTGGCTCGGCGCCAAAGACAGCGCCCCGCACGTGCTCCTGGGGCTCGACGGGCGCCTGCTCTCGCTCAACGGCGCCGGCGCCGGGCCGACCAAGCCCCCCGTCGCGATCACGCTGCTCAACGTCGGGACCGATCCCATCATCGGCGTCCCGGCGGACGTGGACGGCGACGGCGACCGGGAGGTGGTGGCGCGCTTTCGCCCCCTGGGCAAGGGGCTGCACCTGCGGGCCATCGGCGCCAAGGGCACGCTGTGGACCTGGCAGGACCCCGACATCGCCACGCGCGGGTCGATGCGCCTGGGCCCGGTGCTCGCGCTCCTGCCAGGGCAGGTGACCGGCACCGAAGACATCGTCGTCGGCGTGGCCAAGGCCACCGCGGTCAACCAGGGGGGCTTTCGCTTGATCCGCGGCACCGACGGCGGCGAGCGCTGGCCCAAGGGCTCCTACGCCCGCGGCAACGACGTCTTCGCCCAGCCCGGCGGCTTCACCCACGTCGACGGCGAGGCGCGCTTCGTGCTCTCCCTCGGCGCCGGCCGCTACCACGTGCGGGTCAGCGACGGTGGCCTGGCGTTCAAGACGCCGTCCCCCGTGTACCCGCGTGACGGCGTGCCGACCCCCGTGGACATCGACAACGACGGCACCGACGAGCTCCTGATCACCGCCGGCGCCAAGGGCCTGGGCCTCGAGACCACGGCCAACGCCAAGTCCCAGTGGCTGCACAGCGCCAACCAGTGGATCTCGCGGGACGCCGCGCTGTTGAGCGTGAAGGGCGCGCCCCACGTCGCCACCCTGACCACCACGGCGGGCGCCCTCGAGCTGCGCGACGCCGCGACCGGCGACCTCGTCTGGGAGCAGCGCTACACCCAGGGCAAGGCTGCGCCGGGCAGCACCGGCAACCCCGTGCTGAGCGGCCTGGTGGGCGTGGCCGACCTCTTTGGCGAGGGCACGCCGGCGCTGCTCTTCGTGTCGTCCGACGGCTGGCTCTACGCGGTCTCGGCGGTGGACGGCGCGGTCCGCTGGGCGCGCAACTACGGCGGCGCGGTGGGCAAGCCGACCGTGGCCGACGTCGACGGCGACGGCGAGGTGGAGGTGCTGGTCTTCACCCCCGACGGCTTCCTCGAGGCGCTGGACCGCGACGTGCTCGGCAAGGTCGGCTGGGTGCGCGAGAACGCGGGGACCGGACCGGCGCTCACCGACGCGGACGACATCGACGAGCAGGACCGCTCCGACACCGTCTACCTGAACTGGGCGGAGCTGCCCGGCGCGGTGGGCTACAGCGTGCGGCTGCGCACCGAGGCGGGCGTGGTCATCGTGCCCTGGACCGAGGCGGGCAAGGGCACCGCGGCGACCATCTCGGACCTGAGCCTGCAGCTCGGCATCCGCTACATCGCCGAGGTGCGGGGCATCGGCGTCGTCGACGGTCAGGAGGTCTTCTCCCAGGCGACCCAGAGCGACGGTGTGCAGCTCAAGGACCTGTCTGCGCCGGAGTTCGTCTCGCTGGTCGCCACGCCGGCGCTGCTCCAGGAGGCGCACACGGGCTCGGTGTTCAGCGTCGAGGCGCGAGACGCCATCAAGCTGGTCGAGATCCGCTGCGACGTGCGGGACGCCGACGAGGGGCTGGCCGGTCAGGTGGTGCGCAAGGCCAACACCAACGTGGTCAAGGCCGACCTGGTGTGGGACGGCCGCGACGCCGCGGGCACCCGGGCGCCGCCCGGCGAGTACATGGTCCGCTGCACGGCCTTCGACATCGCCAGCCGAATCGCCACCGCGCAGACGCCGCTGCGCGTGTGTCCGGCCGACGACCCGACCTGCAGCGGACCGGTCAAGCGGACCCCGGTGGACGGCGACGCGGACGTCGGGGTCGCCGGGGAGTGCGTCGACACCGGCTGCGGCTGTCAGGCGCG
>JAUIAC010000333.1 GCA_030425545.1 bacterium
CCGCGCACCCGCCTGAGGTCCCCATGCTGCGACACGCCCGCCGACCCCGCCCCCTCGCCTCGCTGCTCTGCGCCCTGACCGCGCTCGCCGCCAGCGGCTGCAGCGGCGACGACCCGGTCGACGCCGGCAGCGACGTCTCCGCCGCCCTCGACGCCCAGGCCGACGGCGCGGCCGCGCTCGACGTCAGCGCGGACACCGGCGAGGCGGACAGCGTCAGCCCCGACACCGCTGCGCCCGACACGGCCGCGCCGGACACCACCGAGCCCGACACGGCCCCGGCCGACGCCGGCACGCCCAAGGTCCCCTGCACCGAGAACGACGAGTGCTCCACCGGCTACTGCCTGCCCACGCCCGACGGCCGCTTCTGCGCCGAAGGCTGCGTCAGCTCCTGCCCGACCGAGTTCGCCTGCAAGGAGGTCATCTCCGGCGGCGACGTGCTCTACGTGTGCGCCCACAAGGCGCCCTACCGCTGCAACCCCTGCGCCAGCGACAAGGACTGCGTGCTCTCCGGCGGGGCGCAGGGGCGCTGCATTCAGCTGGCCGACGGCGGCTTCTGCGCGCAGCCCTGCGACAAGGGCGAGGCCTGCATCGGCACGGGCTTCACCTGCGGCGCTGCCAAGGCTGTCGGCGGGGCGGACGGCGGCAAGGTCTGCCTGCCTGAAGGCGGCGTCTGCCCCTGCCCCGACGGCAAGAAGGGCTTCTGCCACGTGACCAACAGCCACGGCAGCTGCCCGGGGACCTACCTCTGCGAGGCCGGAAAAGCAGGCTCCTGTCAGGGTCAGCTCCCTGGCCCGGAGCAGTGCAATCAGAAGGACGACGACTGCGACGGCGACACCGACGAAGACGTCGCGAGCGTCTCGTGCGACCTCACCAACGCCTACGGCACCTGCAAGGGCAAGACCCTCTGCGCAGGCGGGACCACCCTGTGCCAGGGCACGAACCCGGCGCCCGAGGTGTGCAACGGCATCGACGACAACTGCTCGGGCGAGACCGACGAGGGCAGCGCCGACACCGACCAGGACAAGATCGCCGACTGCATCGACCCCGACGACGACAACGACGGCCTCGCCGACGACAAGGACAACTGCCCGCTCGCCGCCAACGCCAGCCAGACCGACAACGACAAAGACGGCAAGGGCGACGCCTGCGACCCCGACGACGACGACGACGGCGTGTTCGACGACAAGGACGTCTGCCCCTTCGTCGCCGACAAGGCCCAGCTCGACACCGACAAAGACGGCCTCGGAGACGCCTGCGACTGTGACATCGACGCCGACGGGGTCGCCAACGCCGCGGCGGACGCGGTGGGTTGCCCCACACCCGCGACCCCGGACAACTGCACCTTCACCGCCAACCCCAAGCAGCTCGACACCGACAAGGACGGCGTGGGCGACGCCTGTGACGGCGACAAGGACGGCGACGGCGACCCCGACGACAAGGACTGCGCGCCGGAAGATCCGGCGATCTCCCACAATGCCACCGAGCTCTGCGACGGGCAGGACAACGACTGCGACGGCGAGACCGACGAGGAAGACGCCAAGGGCTGCGGCACCTTCTGGATCGACCAGGACGCCGACGGCTACGGCGCCGTCGACAAGAAGTGCCTGTGCAAGCCGAAGAGCGTGTTCAGCGCCAAGGAGCCGGGCGACTGCAATGACAAGGACAAGTCGGTGAACCCCGGCGCGCCGGAGATCTGCGGCAACGGCAAGGACGACAACTGCCAGGGGGCGGAGACCGACAAGAGCGCCATCGGCTGCACCGACTACTACCTCGACGTCGACGGCGACGGTCTGGGCACCGGCGAGCCCGTCTGCCTCTGCGCGCCGAGCGGCCAGCACACCGCCAAGAAAGACGGCGACTGCGACGACGAAGACGCCACCGTGTCGCCCACGCTCACGGAGAAGTGCGCCGACAACAAGGACAACGACTGCAACGGCAAGACCGACGAGGCCGGCTGCCTGGGCTGCAAGACGTTCTTCCGCGACGGCGACCAGGACGGCTTCGGCCAGGCCAAGGACACCCAGTGCCTCAGCGGGCCGACCTTTCCCTACACGGCCTTCACCGGGGGCGACTGCGACGACGGCGACGCCAACGTCAAGCCCGGCGCGCTCGAGGTGTGCAACGGCAAGGACGACAACTGCGACCAGCTCAAGGACCCCATCGGCTCCACGGGGTGCAGCCACTTCTTCCCCGACAGCGACAAGGACGGCTACGGCGCCAAGGTCAGCTCGGTGTGCCACTGCAAGGCCAACGGCGTGTGGACCGCGAACAAGACGGGCGACTGCAACGACGAGAACAAGGCGATTCACCCCAAGGCCAAGGAGGTCTGCAACAACCTCGACGACAACTGCAACACACAGGTCGACGAAGGGCTGATCCAGACTTGGTTCAAGGACAACGACGGCGACGGCTACGGCTCCACCAGCAGCCTGCAGGCGTGTAAGCAGCCCAAGGGCTACGTCGCCGAGTCGGGTGACTGCAACGACTTCAACAAGGCGATTCACCCCAAGGCCAAGGAGCTGTGCAACCTGGTCGACGACGACTGCAACGGCTTCAAAGACGACGGCTTGGCGCAAGTGAGCATCTACGCCGACGTGGACGGCGACGGCTTCGGCAGCAAGAACGCCAAGCCGCAGAAGCACTGCCTGCTGGCCGGCAACGCCGCGCCGCTGGGCTACAGCGTGAGCAAGGACGACTGCGACGACTCCAAGTCGACGGTCTACCCGGGCGCTCCCGAGCTGTGCGACGGCATCCTCAACAACTGCACCCAGGCGGTGGCCGACGCGCACTGCCCGACCAAGTGCGAGGGCAGCTGGCCCGTGTTCGTGGGTGGCGCCAGCGGCTTCCCCGTGGTGGCGCAGCTCGACGGCGACAACGCGCTCGAGGTCGTCGCGCGATTCCAGGGCACCGTGCGCGTGCTCAAGGCCAACGGCAGCGAGCTGTGGAAGCAGAGCTCCCCCGTGAGCTACGGCTACCCAGCGCTCGCGGACATGAACGGCGACGCCACCGCGGATCTCGTCAGCCCGGGGCACGACAAGCACGTGACGGTCTACGGCGGCGGCGACGGCAAGGTGTTGGCCCAGTTCGACATCGGCACGGCGGCGGGCTGGTACGGCGCGTCGGTCTTCGACGTCAACCACGACGGCGCGCTGGACATCGTCTCGACCGGCGGCTCGCCCTACCGGCTGCTGCTCCTCGACGGCTCGATGAAGGTGAAGTCGAGCGTGACCCTGGCGCCCCTGGCTGGCGAGGTGTTCAGCCTGGCGCCGGTGGCCATCTACGACCGCGCAGGCGACGGCGTGGCCGAGCTCTTCCTCGGCAGCGGCACCTGGGGCTGCATCCCGAACCCCACCACCTGCAAGGGGCGGCTCTACGCCTTCGACGCCACCGGCGCGCTGGTCAACGATCCGACCTGGAAAGACAAGGCCAAGCCCTGGTTCCAGGTGGCCAACTTCCCCAAGAGCTACGCTGGCGAAGGCCGCTGGCCGCTGTGGGCGGACCTCGACGGCGACGGCGTGGCGGAGCTCTTTCAGCCCTTCTCCAGCAGCAGCAGCAACCTGTGGAAGAAGGACGGCACGGCCCACCCGCTCTCGGGCAAGGCCGGGGTCAGCTCCTTTCCGCAGGTGGCGCCGCTCAAGGCGGGCGGCCTCTTGGACACGTCGGGCAAGCTCAGCGCGGTCGCCGGCCCGGTGGTCGACGTCGACGGCGACGGCACCTACGAGACCATCTACAACGTCGGCACGGGCCTGGCCGTGGTCAAGGACGGCAAGCCCATGGACGGTTACCCGCTCAGCATCCCGGCCGGAACGGCGCTGGTGACGGACCTGAACCGCGACGGCCGCCTCGACATCGTCTTCGCCTCGGGCAAGAACAACGCGGTCAACTGCTACACGCTGGGCGCGGGCACCTACAACGACGCCCGCGTGCTGCACCCCGGCACGGTCCACGGCCTCGGCGGTGGCCTCTACCCAACGCAGAACTACGACCCCTTCGAGCCCAACGACATCCGCAACAAGCCCTTCGACCCGAAGACCAGCAAGGACCCGCTCAAGGACTCGCGCGCGCTCCGCATCTCGGCCATGCGCGAGACCTACTCCAGCGGCGGCGGCTGGTCGCACAAGCTGCGCGCCGTCATCGGCGAGCAGGGCGACCGCGACAACTACGTGCTCTACGGCTCGATCATCGCGGTGTCGCTCAAGCCCATGGTGCGGGACCTGGACCTCTACGTGCACGTGTTCAAGAGCGACGGCACCTACCTCGCGACCCGCTCGAGCACCAACACGGGCGCGGGCAAGGGCGAGTCGGTCAACTGTCACAGCACCAACAAGTGCCCCGCAGGCGCCGGTTACTTTGTCATCGAGGTGCGCGGCAAGGACGCGAAGAAGGACTTTGGCCCCTGGCCCTACGTGCTGACCGCGTCGTGGGCCTACTGAGCCTCGGCGCGCTGGAGCGCCGCGCTGGCCTCTTCCTTCCGCAGCCACCACTCGAGCACAAAGGCGCCGAAGGGCACCAGGCTCGCCACCAGGGCGACGAAGGCGCGGCTGAGCGACCACTTGTTCGCCAGCGTGACGTCGATGAGCATGGCGACGTAGACCACCGAGAGCACGCCGTGGGTCATGCCGACGACCTTGTTCGGCCCCGGCATGTCGGCCATGTACTTCAGCGGCATGGTGACGCCGAAGAGCAGCAGGTACGACACGCCCTCCAGCAGGGCTACGGCCCGGAAACGACCCAGTGAGGTCTTGAGCATCGTGCTGAGCATCGCGTGATCCTCCCTACGCTGCGGAGATGTGGTGACCGGCGGCGGCGTAGATGTCGCGGACCTTCTGCAGGTCGGCCTCGAGGTCGTCGGAGGGCTCGAAGCTGCCCAGCCAGCGGGTGCGCTTGGCGTCGTTGTCGAGGTACCAGCACACGATCGGCACCCCGGCGCCGCGCGCGATGTGCCAGAAGCCGGTCTTCAGCCGCCGCGCGCCCTTGCGGGTGCCCTCGGGGACCAGCGCCAGGTGAAAGGTCTCGCGCTTCTCGAACTCCGCCACCAGCTGCCCCACCAGCCCCGTGGCCGAGTCGCGGTCGATGGGCACCGCGCCCAGCCAGCGCAACCATGTCCCGAGCGGCCCCTTGAAGGCCTCCTTCTTCACGATGACGTGGCCCTTCTGCTCGACCATGGCGAAGCCGGCGAAGGCCATGGCCGTGTCCACGAGCTTGGTGTGCGGGAAGCCGATGATGACCTGTTTCTTCTGCCAGTAGGGTGGCAGCGGCTCGAAGGTCCAGCCGCGCGTCTTGAAGATGACGTGACCGAGCGCCTTGTGAAACGTGAACGCCATCGCTCCCCCCTGTGCCGCTGATCGGCGCTGCTGTGTCCTACTCTTCTTCGCCGCCGACGCTACCGCCGCCCGCCGCGCTCGGCTGCTCCGCCTGCGGCCAGCCCACGAACCTGGGCACGTAGGGTGCCTCGGCAGCGAACTGCGCCTCGGTGATGATCCCCTCGGTGCGCATCTTGTTCATGATGTTGACCATTCGCTCCTGCCACCAGGCGGTCCACTTCTTGGTCTCGAATCGCTTGTGGCCACACTTGGGGCAGGGCTTGTTGGCGGCCAGGAAGGCGGTCTCCAGGGGCGTCAGCTTGCGGGCGTCCTTGTCGAAGTAGAGCTTGGCGCCGCGCTGGATGCCGTAGAGGTGGGGCGCGAACTCGATGCCGTTGACGTAGAGCTCGAGGATGCGGTCCTTGATCGGCCGCTCGTCGTCCTCCGCCTTCTCCAGCCGCTCCTTGCTGTAGAGCGCCCGCTCCATGTGCCACACGATGAGCAGCTCCTCGAACTTGCGCGCGAGGTTCTTGTCGCGGGTCAGGAAGAGGTTCTTCACCAGCTGCTGGGTGATGGTCGACCCGCCGTAGACGAAGCGCCCGTAGTCCAAGCACATCTTGATCGCCCGCGACGTGAGCCCCACCCGCACGCCGCGGTGGTGGTAGAAGGCCGCGTCTTCCGTCGCGATCATGGCGTAGGGCACCCACGGCGGGAGCTCCTTGAGCGGCACCCAGGCGTCGCTGCGCGGGCCGATGAGCTGGTCTTCCAGGAGGGTGCCGCTCTCGTTGACCGGGCGCTTGAAGGCCTTGCCCAGCCCCTCGACGTCGAGCTCGCCGAACTGGGTCACCACACAGCCCTCGTCGTCGAGGGTGGCCTTGAGCTTGCCCTTGTAGGGGTTGTCCAGCGGCAGCGTGAGGTCGAAGGTGCCGCCGATCTCGCCCTCGGCCTCGATGGTGCCGATGATCGGCGTGAGCGAGGGCGGGATCGCCGCGGCGACCTTGCCACAGTCCTGCTTGGGGCCGTGCACACGCAGGTGCACGGTGGGGCGCTTGGCCAGGGAGAGCGCCTCGAGCTGAAAGGCGAGCTTGGCGCCGCCCAGGTCGAGCGGGTCGATGTGCAGGCGCAGGCTGTGGTCGCTGGGGCTGGCGCTCAGCGTGAAGGTGCCCGCGAACGAGAAGTCGTCGATGGGCCGCGGCGCGATGCGCCACCAGTTCACGCCCACGTGCGACACCTGCAGCTTGCC
>JAUIAC010000334.1 GCA_030425545.1 bacterium
TTCGCTTGCCTTGGGTCCACATCCCCCTCGAGCGTGGCGCGGGCGTCCCGCGGGAGGTGGCGCTGGCGACCCAGGGGCGAGGGCTCGCGGCACGGCTGGCGGACGCGGGCTGGCACAACGTGGCGACCGTGGCCCGGGGCGGCGAGCGGCTCGCCGGTGCCCTGCCTGCCGGGTCCGCGGTGTGGATGGGGGGCGAGGCGCACGGGCTGCCGGACGCGGTGAGCCACGCGTGTGACCGACGGGTGTGCATCGCCATGCGCGACGCGGTCGACAGCCTGTCGGTCAACGCCGCCGCGGCCGTCGTGCTCAGCCGGGTGTCGGAGCGCCTCGGCCAGGGCTGACCCGATCGGCGCCGCCGGCGCACGCGCGCGTCACAGATAGGGGGTGAGCAGCGCCGCCACGCCGTTGCGGACCTGCACCCACAAGGGCAGGGCGGCGAGCTGCTGGAGCTCGAGCTGCTCGCTCTGCGCCCGCTTGTCGTCGAAGATCCGGGCCACGGCCCCGGCGAGCGCCGCGTCGTGCACCTCGACGTTGAACTCGAAGTTGAGCCGCAGGCTCCGCGGGTCCCAGTTGCCGGAGCCCAGCAGGGTCCATTGGTCGTCGACGACCATCAGCTTGGTGTGATCGAAGGGCTCGGGGGAGAGCCACACGCGGCAGCCGCGCTCGAGCACAGTGCGAAGCTGGTGCGTCATCGCCCAGCCGACCAGCTGCAGGTTGCTGGTCGCCGGGAGCAGCACCTCCACCGACACCCCCCGAAGCGCGGCGACATCCAGGGCCGCGACGATGTCCGGGTCGGGGAGAAAGTAGGGCGTCGCGATGCACACGCGCCGCTCGGCCACGCTCAGCGCGCCCAGGATGATGCGCCGCAGCTTGTCCATGTCTTCGTCGGGCCCGTCCACGATCGCCCGGGCACGCGCCTGCCCCACGGCCTGCTGGGGCTGCCACCAGGCCTCCCCCAGACGCTGCCCTGTCGTGAACCACCAGTCCTCGGCGAAGGCCAGCTGCAGCTGGGACACCACCGGGCCGCGGAGGCGAAAGTGCAGGTCGCGCGTCGGGTGTTCGGGCTGCGCCGAGAGATCGCAGTCCACCCGGATGTTCAGCCCGCCGGTGAAGCCGATGCGGCCGTCGACCACCAGGATCTTCCGGTGGCTCCTCAGGTTCAGATAGCGCAACCGAATCGGCGACCGGTTCGGGTTGAAGCGCCGCGCCGGGACGCCGGCGTCTGCCAGGAGATCCACCACCGAGCGCTTCGGCCAGGAGTAGCGCGCGCCCACCGCGTCCACGAGCACCCGCACGGCCACGCCGCGCTGGTGGGCCGCGGTGAGCGCGGCGACGAAGCGGAGCCCCACCACGTCGTGGTCGAAGATGTACGACGTGAGCGTCACGGTGTCGCGGGCTCGCTCGATGGCCTCCAGCATCTCGGGGTAGGCCCTGTCGCCGTTGAGCAAGGGCACCACCTCGTTGCCAGCCAAGAGCGTCGTGTCCGTGAGGTTGTCGCCGAGCGTGACGAGGGCCTGCAGGGCCGTGCCTGGGAGCGCGGCCGGCGCCTGCCCCCAGGCCTCGGTAGGGTCTTCGACGCCCAGCGCCGCGGCCGGCAGCGGCGCGTCGGTCAACGAGCCGCGCTTCTTGCGCATGGCGGTCGCGCGACGACGGATGCGGTTGATGCCGAGGGACACGTACAGGATCGATCCGAGCACGGGCACCAGCCACACCAGGCCCACCCAGCCGATGGCGTTGCGCCCGTCGCGCCGCGTCAGCACGGCGTGGGCGCTCACCACGGCCGCCAGCGCGACCGAGGTCACGGCCACCAACACCCCGCCCCAGTCGTCCAACCACGCGCTCATGGCGCCTCCAGATGTGGGCCGCTCCCACGGGGTGTGCCCGAGGCCGCGCGCTCGCGAGGGCGGCGCGCAGCTCGAGGCTCGCGTCAGTGTACGCGCGTCTTCACAAGACGCGGAGCCGGACGATCCGCTAGGCTCCACGCGGCGGGCCCACGCCGGGTGCCCACGCGCTCCCCTCACGCTCCCCGGCCGGCGCCGCCACAGTTCGGAGTCCCCATGTCCGTCCCGCCCGCCTCGTCCCGATACCGGCCCTCTGTGTCGACGTCGCTGGCTCGGGGGCCCCGCCGTCCGGGCGTCGGATCCGGCCGACGGGGGCCGTCCGTGTCGCCGTGGTTGTGGTTCTGCACACTCGCGTTGGTGTGGCTTGGCGCGGTCTGGCCGCACGCTGCGACGGCGACGCCAGCCCAGGCCGGGCTGTGCAGCGCGCTGCGAGCGATGATCGACGCCGACGCCCGCGGTGACACCGCCACGGTCCAACGGCTGGCGACCAACGACGAGGCGGTGTGGCGCGGGGACCTGCTCGAGCTTCAGGTCTGGATGCGCCCCGGGGTCGCGACGACAGCGCTGACGGACGACGCGCTGCGCCAGCTCGGTGGCGCCGCAGGCGTGCGCGCCACGACGGTGATGAACGTGTGGCTGCCGCTCGACCAGGTGGACCGGTTGGTCCGCGACCACGCGGCCCAGGTGGCCTTTGTCCAGCTCCCATGGCGCCCGCACCTGCTGGCGGACGGCGATCCCAAGGGCGTCGCGGGGGGCGGGGCCGGCGAGGTCTTGAGCCAGGGGCGCGCCAAGATCATCGCGTCACCGGAGGAGCTGGCGTGCGTCGGCAACACCGGCGCAGGGGTCAAGGTCGCGGTCATCGACGGTGGCTTCGAGAAGCTCGACAAGGCCATCGCGCAGGGCGAGGCGCCTCACACAGAGGGCACGTACCCCCTCAGCGGCGGCACCCACGGCACCATGTGCGTCGAGGTCGTGGCCGACATGGCGCCCGGCGCGACCATCCGCCCCATCTCCGCCAACTCCTACGCCGTGCTGCAGCAGTTTCAGGCTGAGATGAAGATGGGCAACCCGAACAAGATCGACATCGTCAGCCACTCCGTCATCTGGCTCGGCATGAGCTTCGGTCGGCACGAGGGGCTCGCCTGCCAGGTCACCGACGCGACCCGCGCGCAGGGGGTGGCCTGGGTGAACGCGTCGGGCAACAGCGGCAAGGGGCAGTTCCACATGGGGCGCTGGCGCGACCAGGACGAGGACAAGAAGCACGACTTCGAACAAGGCGACCCGACGCTGCGCTTCAAGCAGAACTGGGGCGGCGGCACCATCAAGCTCACGCTCGACTGGGACGACTACAAGAGCCGCAAGGTCGACCTGGACCTCTACCTGTTTCAGCTGACCAAGGACGGCTTCCTCAAGCAGGTGGGCCAGTCGAACAAGAAGCAGGGCCCCTACACGGCCCCTGTGGAGCAGATCATCCTCCAGAAGCCTGGGTCGGCGGTGTTTGCCGCGGTGGTGCTGGCGAAGACGCCGGTGCCGAAGGGCATGGGCTTTCGGCTGATCAACCTCGGCTCCGGCGCGTCGAGCTTCTCGGTCTGGCACAAGAACGGCAACGTCTACGATCCGGCGTCGTGCAAGGGCGTGCTGACGGTCGGAGCCATCCACCACAGCCGCTACGACAAGGGCCCGCAGGAGGGCTACAGCTCCTTTGGTCCGACGCCCGACGGGCGGCTGAAGCCTGAGGTCATGGCGCCGACCAGCGTGTCCACGTCCGTGGGGAACTTCGGCGGGACCAGCTGCGCGTGCCCCCACGCGGCTGGGGCGCTGGCGCTCTACAAGGCGGTGACGACGGTGTCGGCGGACGCGGTCGTTCAGTCTCTGATCAACGACGCGGAGCCCATGGGCATCGCGGATCCGAACCACACCTTCGGTCACGGACGCGTGGTGGTTCGGACCCAGGGGAGCGGGTGGCAGTGCGCCAGCGAGGACACCGCCAGCGCGGCCTGCACGACGCCCTGCGGCAGCACGGGGACCACGGCGTGTGCGTCGACCTGCACCTGGGAGCCCTGCGTCGCGCCGGACGAGACGTGCAACGGCGCTGACGACGACTGTGACGGCGTGACCGACGAGGGCTGCGACGAGCCGGACGTGGACGCGGGCTCGCTCGACGCCAGCGCAGACGTGACCGACGGGGCGGAGGCCGACGCCGCGACGGACACCGCGGCCTCGGACGTCGCTGTCACCGGCGGAGGCGCGGGAGACGAGGGCGGCTGCACGGCGGCGCCGCGTGGGCGCGCCAGCGGGCTGCTGTGGGCGGCCCTGGCGGCCGTGCTGACGCTCTGGATCCGTCGCAGGGCGCACGGAGCCGAGCGAGCCGCCTGAGCGAGCGACGAAGCGCGCGGCGTGCGCGGTCCACCCACCGCCCAGGCGCAAGCCGCAGACCCGCAAGCGCCGCTCTCAGCGCGGCGCGCGCTCAGCGCACGTACACCCAGGTCGGCGCGGCCACGGTCTTGTTGCCGCGGTTGGCGCCGTAGCAGGCCAGGTTGCCCGAGAACACGCCCTTCTTCCCGCCGCAGATGCTGTCGGTGCCGCCGACGCCGATCCACGAGTCGGGCGAGCTGCAGTTGTTCTCGTTGTTGCCGACGATGCCGATGCGCACGCGCGCCAGCTTGCCCGAGAGCGCGATGCCCTCCGCGTGGCAGCTCTTCTGCAGGCTGGCGTCGCTGAGCAGCTTGCCCCACTTGGGTAGCCCGGCGTCGGTGGTCGTCGCCTGCTTGCCGTTCACCAGGGCGTGCAGGGACGCGCCCTTCGCCGCGAGCACTACCTCGCGGGTCTGCTGCTTGCGCGTCATGACCACGCGCACCTCGGTCACCGGAACGGTCCAGTAGGTCGGCAGCAGCGCCTCGCCGGGCTCGGGGCCCGGGTTGGCGACCGGGAGCGTGGGTTTGCTCGCCCAGCGCTTGCCGTCGTAGCCGAAGTCGGCGGCCTTGCCCTGGGTCTTGAGCACCAGCGTCCAGCCGCCCGGCGCCTGCGGGTCGCCGCCTGGTCCCATGTCGCAGTGCGCGCTCACGGGCGCGGCGAGCCCGGCCGGTTGGAGCCAGTAGACGCCGCTGGTCGCGCCGCTGTCGGCGTCGAGCACCGCCTTGCAGCTCGGCGGCAGGGTGGTCGACGAGGGCGCGGTGCTGGGCGCGCGGCAGACGGCGCCCACGCACGCGCCCAGGGTGCATGTCGCGCCCTTGGGGAGCGGCACGTGGCCACAGCTCCCCTTGGCGCAGCTGTCGGCGGTGCACGCGTTCTGGTCGTCACACGTGTCAGGCCCCGCGGTCGATGTGTCGCAGCTGCCGGCGGCGCACGTGGCGCCCGCGAGGCAGGTGCTGCCGCTGCCGCCCTTGCAGGCCACCGGTAGCCGTCGCGAGCACACCCAGCAGCCAGCCTTGCTCTTGGTGGCGTCGTCGCTGACGTCGTTCCACATGCCGTCCGCTCGGAGCGAGATGGCGTCCTCATTGCCCGCGTTGTTGGGCTCGCCGCTGCCCCAGTTCTGGTAGTCGATGGTCGACGAGTCGCCCCACCGCCAGATGCCTTCGCGCATGCGGTCGTTGAGCCCGATCCAGGCGGTCTTGCCCTTGCCGCACACCGCGTCGGCCTGCGCCCGAGCCAGGTCGTTGGCCTGCCGGCTGTGGACCGTCGCCAGCTCGCCGCCCCAGGCCTTGCAAGACGCCCGCGCCTGCACCCAGCCGAGCCCCTGCGTGAGCGAGAAGGCCTTGTAGCAGCGCCCGTCGCGCACCGCTCCGCCGGTGCACGTCGTCTCCGCGGGCAGGTTCACATGGGCGCAGCCCGTGGTCGGGTCACACACACTGTAGGTACACGCCTTGCTGTCGCTGCAGGGCTTGAGCTTGCCCGGGACGCAGTACGAGAAGCTGCACACGCCCGCCTGGGCGCACGCGTTCTCGGGCACGCACTCGGCGGTGTTGTGCTTGAACGTGCAGCCCACGCCGGGGGTGCAGCTGTCGTCGGTGCAGACGTTGCCGTCGTCGCAGGGCTGGTCGGTGCCGGCGACGCAGCCCTTGTCGGTGCAGGTGTCGCCGGCGGTGCAGGGGTCGCCGTCTTCGCAGGGGCCTCCCACCATGGCGTGCACGCAGCCGGTGGCCGCCTCACACGAGTCCACCGTGCAGGGCTTACCGTCGTCGCACACCGCGGGAGACTTGCCCTGGCAGGCGCCGCCGTCACAGGGCCCGTCGACAGTGCACGGGTCGCCGTCGTCGCACTCGTCGGAGGCCTCGCAGGGACACCCGGGCTGGCCGGGACACACCAGCTGGCCGCCGTTGGTGTCCGACCCGCTGACAGCGTCCCCGCCGCGGCCCTGAGCGTCCGGGCTGTCAAACCCGTCGCCCGCCGCGTCGCCCGCCACGTCGCCTGCCATGTCGCCATCGGCGTCGCTGGATCCGGCCGAGTCACTCGCCGTGCCGCCGTCTGCCGCCGCGTCCACGCCCTGCGCGTCCGTGGCGTCTGCGCTGCACCCGGCCGCGGCCCACACGAGCCACCCGCACAACACCACCACGCACCACAGCCTGCGCGTGGTGCGCGGGCGGTGCGTGCTGCGGGTCGAGCGCGTTCGGGGCGTGGGCAGTCCAGCGTTCACGGCCGGCAGCAGACCACAAACCTCGGTCGGATGCGAGGCGCAGGCGTCCTGAACACGAGCC
>JAUIAC010000013.1 GCA_030425545.1 bacterium
GTCCCCAGGCGAAAGAGCCCCTCCGGGCCAGCCTGCAGCGGTGCGACGCTGAGGCCGAGACGATAGCGCGGCGAGAGCACCGCCATCACGCTGCCCTCGCCGCCCAACAGCCCACTGGTGGCGTCCGCGGCGGCGCCGTCCGTCTCCGACACGTTCAGGGCCGTCACCGTCGCGCTCGCCGTGGCCTCGTCCTTGGCCGCGGCCTGCGCGAGCCCGCCAAAGCTCAGCCGCGCTGGAGGGTGGAGCGTCGTGCCACAGCCGCTCAGCAGCAGCGTCGCCGCGCCGAGCGCGAGGGTCAGCACGACGACGCTGCGCGGAGTGCGTTCGGTGCGGTGCGGTGGGGAGACCATGGCCCATTGATAGCGGATTCCTCGCGGCTCAGCCATGGGCCCAGGCCGTGGTCCACAGCGTCGCGGAGCGGCGACACGCGGCGCCGTCCGCGGACGGGGCGCGTCACGGCGCCGGGTCAGCGTGGCGCTGCCGCTCCCTGCCTCCCCGAGAACGCGAGAAACGGGCATCCTCCTGGGCGCGCGGCGACAGCTCCCGCGCGCTGGAGCTCGTCATGCTGCCTGCCACGCCCCCGAGCACACGCGAAGGCCCACGTGTACGCCGCCCTCGCCCCCTCCCCCGCACGGCGGCCGCGTGGGCGCTCGCGCTCGGGCTGTGTGCCGTGGCGCTCATCGGGTGCTCTGCGGACGCCGACTCGACGGGCGCAGCCGAGGCTGACGCCGCGAGCGGAGACGCCAGCGCAGCGGACGCCCCCAACGGGGCGGACGGGGCCGGGGCCGACGGGGCCGGAGTCGACAGCGCCGCGGCGTGGCAGCCGGACCCGAGGCTGCTGGCCGAGGGCGTGCTCAACATCGCCCACCGCGGCGGCAAGACCGAGCGGCCCGAACACACCCTCGCCGCCTACACCAACGCGCTCGAGGCGGGCGCGGACCTCATCGAGCTGGACGTGCACCGCAGCAAGGACGGCGTGCTGGTGTCGATTCACGACGTCACCGTCGACCGCACCACGGACGGCAAAGGGGCGGTCAAGGACCTGACCTGGGCGCAGCTGAAGCAGCTCGACGCGGGGTACTCGTGGTCCAAGGACGGCGGCAAGACGCACCCCTTTCGCGGCAAGGGGCACACCATCGCGCGGGTCGACGAGACCCTGGACGCCTTTCCCAACGCGCTCATCTCGGTGGAGATCAAGCAGTACGACCCGAGCATCGTCGACGACCTGGTGGCCCTCTTCACGCTCAAGGGCGCCATGGGCCGGACCATCTTCTCGAGCTTCGCCGACGCCACCACGGCGAAGCTGCGGGAGCGGGCGCCCACCGCGCTGACGGCCATGGCCATGGGCGAGCTGCTGCTCTTTCGCGCCATGGACGACTCAGAGGTCGCTGACTACGTGGCGCCCTGCCGCTTCGTGCAGCCACCGGAGGACATGGTGGACGCGGCCTTCATGACTCGGGCACACGCGGTGGGGCTGAAGGTGCAGCCGTGGACCGTGAACAAGGCGGAGCGCATGAAGGCGCTGCTGAAGCTGGGCATCGACGGGCTCTTCACCGACGACCCACGCACCTTCGCCGGGCTGCTGCCATGACCGGCGCCGCTCGGCTCGTTGGGCGCTCTGCGGCGCGCGCCGCGTGGCCGCTCGCCCTCTGCTGCGCTGCGGTGCTGTGGAGCTGCGGCGGCGACAGCGACGCCCGTCGGGCGGCGGCGGACGCCTCGACAAGCGAGGGAGATGCAGGCGACGCGGAGGCTGGCGACGGCCACCCGAGCACCGGCATGGGGAGCGACGGCGCGGGGAGCGACGGCGCGGGGAGCGACGGCGGGGGGCGCCCGGTCGGAGACGCCTCGGCTGCGGACGCGGCGGTGGGGCCCTTGAGCCCGGATCCCAAGCCCACCAGCGCGATGCCGCCCGTGCCCGGTGAGCTCTCCATCCACCAGCTGGACCTGCCCGTGGGCCTGGTGCCCAAGCTGGGGGAGGCGGCGATCCTGGTGGGGCCCACCGGCGAGCTGACCCTGCTCGACATCGGCAACACCAAGCACGACGACGAGGTCCGTGAGGCGGTGGAGGCCCTCAACACCCAGTGGTTGACCCCCGCGCGCGGCTACCCGCGGCAGCGCGGCAAGCGTGAGGTGGAGTGGGTCGTGCTGACGCACTTTCACGGCGACCACATCGGCGCTGCGGAGAGCCTGCTCAGCGGCAAGGGCGCGCTCTCGGTGACCCGAGGGGTGGTCTTTCGCGGGCACGTGGACCTGGGTGAGGGCGCCAACCTGAACCGCTGGGAGGAGCTGTGCCAGGTGGTGGCCAAGCTCCCGGCGGCGCGCCGCTTCCCGCTCTGCACGGCCGCGTCGGTGCCCCCCTGCGACCAGGGCAAGCTCAAGGGCGCCTACCCGGCCGTGGCCTGCGCGGGGCTGCGCCGGGGCAAGCTCGACGACCCCAGCGACGACGCCACGCCGGGCCCGGGGGGCAAGCTGGGCGCGCCGAGCTGGCTCGACCTGGGCGGCGGTGCGCGGCTCACGCTCGTCGCGGCCAACGCCCGCTGCACCGGGCCTGGCGACGCGGAGACCGCGCTCAGCTTCGGCCACGACGAGGGCAACGAAGAGAACGGTCGCTCGCTGGTGGGCCTCGTGTCCTACGGCGCCTTTCGCTACCACTTCGGCGGCGACCTGACGGGCTCCGGCAAGCCGGGCGAGCCCGACGTGGAGAGCGCCCTCGCGCAGACCAGCGGCCCCCGCTTCTGGGCGGGGCCCGGCGGCAAGGCGCTCGGGGTCGACGTGGTGCACGCCCACCACCACGCGCGCAAGACCAGCAGCAACGCCACCTTCGTCGCGGCGGTCGCGCCCAAGGACGGCCTCGGACGCAACGTGGTCGCCGGCATCAACAGCGCCTACCTCGGCTCACCCAACGACGCCGTGGTCGCGCGCTTCGCCAGCGGCGGGCGCCTGGGCGCGGGCCACTTCTGGGTCACCAAGACCACCGTCGGCGGCATGGACGCCAGCGACGACCTGATCGTGGCCGACGGCGAGGTGCGGGTGCGCACCTTCGCCAAGGGCGCCGGCTACCGCGTCCAGGCCTGGGGCGGCAAGTCGAAGCACAGCCAGCCCTACGCCGCGCTCCGCAGCGGCCAGCAGTTGTCGCCAGCCGGCCCATAGCGCAGGCTCGGCCGCCGGGTGGGCGTCCTGCCGCGCCGCCCCAGCCCACGGAGCCGCCATGCGAGTCCTCGCCACCGCCAGCGCCGGAACCCAGCGCCTGCTCGCCAGCGAGTGCGGCGACCTGGGCCTGCGCCCCCGCAAGGTCAAGGCCCACGGCGTGGAGCTGGACCTCGACTGGGCCGGCGTCGCCCGCGCGCTGGTGCACCTGCGCGTGGCCCAGCGGGTGCTCGTGTTCCTGCACCAGTTCCCCTGCGACGGCGCGGAGTCGCTCTACGACGGGGCCCGCGCGGTGCCCTGGGGCGACTGGCTCGAGCCGCGCCAGCGCATCGCCGTCGCGGCGACCGGGCGCCTGCCCAACCCCCAGCGCGCGCGCCGCGGCGGCGCTCTGACCAACCATGTGTTCGCCAGCCAGCGGATCAAGGACGCGCTCTGCGACCAGCTGCGCGAGGCCACCGGCGAGCGCCCCTCCGTGGACCTCGACCGCCCCGACCTCCGCATCGTGGCGCGCTTCTCCGGGGACGGCTGCTCGCTGTGGCTCGACCCGGCGGGCGCCGCCCTACACCGGCGCGGCTATCGCCAAGACGCGGGCGACGCGCCGCTGCGCGAGACCCTGGCCGCCGCCATCGTGCGTGCCACGGGGTGGCCCTGGCAGCGCGAGCGCCCGTTCATGGACCCCATGTGCGGCTCGGGCACGCTGCTCATCGAGGCTGTGAGCATGGCCTTGGAGCTCGCCCCTGGCCGCAGCCGCGACTTTGCGGCGACCCGGTGGCGGCGCCAGGGCAGTGAGCTCGGTGGGCTGCTGCGTGACGCCCAGGCCGAGGCGGTGACCCACGCGGCCCAGTCGGCGCGCCAGGGCATCCAGCTGGACGTGGTCGGCCAGGATCTGGACCCGCGCATGCTCGACATCGCGCGCAACAACCTGAAGCGCGCGGGGGTGGCTCGGTGGGTGCAGCTTCGGCGCGCGGACGCCTGCCACATGCCGGCGCCCAGGCCGGGCACGGTCCTGGTGAGCAACCTGCCCTACGGCGAGCGCATCGGGGGGCCCGACGTGGGCCTGCTCTACGAGGCCCTCGGTCGCCACTGGGCCGGATTTCAGGGCTGCGAGGCTCACCTGCTGGTGGGCAACGAGCACTTCGAGCGGCACTTCGGCCTCCGCTGGAGCGACCGGCTCGCGCTGACCAACGGCAGCCTGCCCGCGGCCCTGCACCGCTACGTCCTGTAGCCGGGCCGCCAGGGCTATCTCAGCTGCGCCCACGCCGGGACCGCGCCGAGATCGATGCCCATGGCCGGGCCCGCCAGCAGCCAGAAGACGACGACCACCAGCACCACCCCCGCCACGTTGAGCCACACGCCCGCGCGCACCATGTCGCGGATGCGCACGTGCCCCGACCCGAAGACGATGGCCTGCGTCGGGGAGCTCACCGGCATCATGAACGCGCAGCTGGCCGACAGCGTCGCCGGGATCATCAGCGCGCGCGGATCGATGCCCAGCGCCGGCGCGGCGTGAGCCAGGATCGGCAGCACCAGCGTGGTGGTCGCCGTGTTGGACGTCAGCTCGGTGAGGAAGGTCAGCGCCACGCACACCGCCGCGATGAGCACCACCGGGGCCACGCCAGCGAGCCCCCGCACGCTCTCGCCGATGGCCAGCGAGAGCCCGGAGGACTTGAAGCCGCCGGCCAGCGCGAAGCCCCCGCCGAAGAGCAGCAGCAGCGCCCACGGCGTGCGCTGCTGCGCGGTGTCCCAGTCGAGCAGCGTCTCGCCCGGCCGATCGCGCGAGGGCACGATGAAGAGCAGCATGGCGCAGGCCACCGCCACCGAGCCGTCGCCGAGCGACTTCAGCCCCAGCGCGCCCCGCCAGCCCGGCAGGGTCACGGCGCCCAACCGCAGGTCCGAGCCGGTGACCCAGAGCAGGGCCGCCACCGCGAAGATGGTGCCCGCGAGCCACTCGTCGCGGCGCACAGGACCGAGCGACTGCAGCGCCGTCGGCTGGTCCGCGCCCCCTCTCGCGCCCTCGCCCGCCTGCCACGCCTCGCCCGCCTCGGTGCCGAGCAGGTCGCCGCTGGGCAGCCGAAACACCACCCGCGAGAGCAAGAGCCACGCCACCCCGAGGAAGAGCAGCGCCACCGGCAGGCCCAGGGTCATCCACTGCGCGAAGCCGACCTCCGGTGCCGCCGGGAAGGCCTTGCGGAAGACCTCCAAGAACACGAGGTTGGGCGGGGTCCCCACCGGCGTGGCCATGCCGCCGATGTTGGCGCTGTAAGCGATGCCGAGCATGAGCGCGGTCTCGAAGCCGCCCAGGTCCTTGCCCCGGGAGCGCGCCTCGTGGATGACGCTCAGGCCGATGGGGAGCATGACCATGACGCTGGCCGTGTTGCTGATCCACATGCTGAGCAGCCCGCTGGCGAGCATGAAGCCGAGCAGCAGCCGCGACGCCTGGGAGCCGATGGCCCGCACGATGGCGAGCGCGATGCGCCGGTGGAGCCCGCTGCGCTCCAGCCCCAACGCGAGCATGAAGCCACCGAGGAAGAGGAAGAGGATCGGCTTGCCGTAGCTCACCGACACCGCCTTGAGTGGGGCGATGCCCGCGAGGGGCAGGAGCACCAGCGGCAGCATCGCCGTGACTGGGATCGGCACCACCTCGAACACCCACCACGTGGCCATCCACACCGCGACGCCGGCCATGGCTGGCACCAGCGGACGCCCCGGAACCGTGGGCAGGAGCAGCCACACCGCCGCGGCGAGCAGGACGCCCGCGAGGCCGAGGACCGAGCGGCGCGCCCAGAGCGGCTGGGGTGCGGTGGCGGGCTGCGGTGGCGTGGTCATCGGCGCTGGGCGAGGTCGAGGGCGACGTCGACGATCATGTCTTCCTGACCGCCGACCATGCGGCGCCGCCCGAGCTCCACCAGGATGTCGCGCGAGTCGACCCCGTAGCGCTCCGCCGCCCGCTCGGTGTGCAGCAGAAAGGACGAGTAGACCCCTGCGTAGCCCAACATCAGCGCGCGTCCGTCGGTCTGGACCGGGCGCACCTGAATCGGGCGGACCAGCTCGTCGGCCGCGTCCATGAGCGGATAGAGCGCCACGCCCGAGTCGATGCCCATGCGGTCGGTGACGGCGATGAGGGCCTCGAGCGGCGTGTTGCCGGCCCCCGCCCCCATGCCGGCGAGCGACGCGTCGACCCGGTCCGCGCCCGCCTGAATCGCCAGCACCGTGTTGGCCACGCCGAGGCTCAGGTTGTTGTGGTTGTGGAAGCCGATCTGGCAGTCGAGCGCCTGCCGCAGCGCGCCCACCTTCTCGCTCGCGTCGTGCATGAGCATCGCGCCCGCGGAGTCGACGACGTACACACAGTGGGCGCCGTACTGCTCCATGAGCTTCGCCTGCGCGACGAGCTCGGCGGTCGGGATCATGTGCGCCATCATCAAGAAGCCGACCACGTCCAGGTCGCGCGCGCGCCCCGCCTCGATGTGCTGCCGCGAGATGTCGGCCTCGGTGCAGTGGGTCGCCACGCGGATGGTGTCGACGCCGCAGTCCTTGGCCATGTCCATGTCGTCGATGGTGCCGATGCCGGGCAGCAGCAGCGCGGCGAGCCGAGCGTGCGAGAGCACCGCCTTCACCGCCGTGAGGTACTCCGCCTCGGTGTGCCGCGAGAAGCCGTAGTTCACCGAGTTGCCGTTGAGCCCGTCGCCGTGGCTGACCTCGATGAGGTCGACCTTGGCCTCGTCGAGCCGGCGCGCGATGCCGACCATCTGCGCCACGGTGTACTGGTGCGACAGGGCGTGCATGCCGTCGCGCAGGGTCACGTCGTTGACGATGAGCTTGGCCATGGCGGGCTCCGGGCTGGGGGCGGGCGGCCCAGCGGCTGGGCCCCGCGAGACTACGACAGCGAGGTCCGTCAGGCGACCCGGCGAGCGGACGGAGCCGTGACCGCTCGAGGGCCGCGACCGCGGCGCCGAGGACGGCGCTTGTGGCGCGGCGCCGGGTCTGTCGTCCGCGACGCGCGGTGGATGCACGGGGGGGTGGAAAGCGCTACCTTTCGGCCGCCGCGGCTCGACTGTCCCCGCGGCGTGGAGGTGCCATGCGACCCCGTTTCACACCCCGTGGCCTCACACCCCGTGGCCTCAAACGCCTGGGACTCAAACCCCTGGGCCTCGCAGCGGTCGTCTGCGCGCTGCTGCTCGCGGCCGCGTGCGGCACCGAGAGCACCAGCGCCGACCCGGTCGTGGGCTGGAAGGCCAAGGGCGTCACCGTGCTCGCCGGCGCGGGCTGCAACGGCCACGACAAGACCTGCCCGGGCGCCACCGGCCCGGCGTTCACGCTCGACGACTTCAACCCCACCAGCGCCACCACGGGCCAGCCGGTCGATCTGGCCAAGGGCAGCGGCAAACCCCGGGTGGTCGCCCTGCTGGCGGGCTGGTGAAGCTACTGCCGCGCCCAGGCTGGGCGCATGAACGACATGAGCAAGGAGCTCTCCGCCGCCGGGATCGACGTCGACTTCGTCGCGGTCAACGCCCGCGACGCGGCTGACTACCAGGCCGACCTCGCCAAGATGGGCGACTTCGCCATGGTGCAAGACACCGACGCGCTGCGGGTGTGGGACGCCATGGGCGGCCACAAGGACGACTTCTACCTCTACCACTCCGACGGCACCCTAGCGGTGCACCTGCCCGAGGGCGGCACGCTCGACACGGCGCTGAGCGGCGACAGCGAGGGCTACGCCACCTTGCGTGGGGCCGCTGCGGCGCTGAAGTAGGGCCTCAAGCGAGGCCGAATTGCTGGCGCGCCAGCCGTGGACCACCGGAGACGCCATGGGGATTCGGTCTCGACCTGCCGTTGCGCGACGGGCGCAGCGGGCACGTGTGGGGGCGACCCTGCGCTTTGTGCTGGCGGTCGCGGCGCTGGCCTTGACCCTGGTCGCCCACAGCCGCCCTGCGCAGGCCGTCACGGGGCTGGACACCCAGCTGGTCCAGCGCGTCATCGCCGAGGTGGTCCAGCGCGTCCCGCTGAAGGACCTGACCCGGCTCGCGGTCGCGACGACCCGCCGGGCCGTGAGCCTCGGACCGCACGTCGGCGTCGCGCTCGGCACGGGCGTGCCACAGGGGGTCGACACGCCCTTGTCCTTTGGACTCACGGGCGTGGTGTTCAGCAACCCGATGTTGAGCCTGGACCAGATGAAGGGGCTCGCCGTCGAGCTGCTCGAGCACGAGCTCAACACCACGCTGCGCACGCAGATCCGCGGTCGGCTCAAGGGCAAGGTGGCGAGCTCGGTCTTCGACGTGGTGCGAGCCGGCGTCAAGCGCGCGCGAAAAGAGGGGCTCGAGGCCGGCGTGAAGGCCGGCGCTCAGGTGGGCGCGGCGGCGGGAAAGTCGGCGGTCAAGCAGCTCCGCGAGGCGGACTATGAAGCCATCGCGCGGGAGATCTGGGGACGTCTGTCGGCCCGGTTGAAGGCGCGCTTGCTCACCGACGACACGCTCCTGCCGAGCCCGAAGTTCGGGCTGTGGTTGGCCATGGCCCGCCTGCCTCGGAGCGAGGCGTGGCAGGTGCGGCTCGGGACCGGCGTCGGCCTGTCCAAGCTGACGCTCGGCCCCACGCTGAGCGTGCATACGGCGAGCCCCCGGAGCGTGGCGCTGGGGCTCGAAGCGACGGTCAACGCCCACGTCGGCCGCGGCCCGCGGCCCTGGCATCTGCAGGCCTTCGCCCGCTACGAGTGGTTCCTGCTGAGCCACGCCGCCTTCGGTCACCAAGGCGCGGTCGGCCTGCGCTGCGTCTTCGACCTGCTGTAGCCGTCCGCTGGGCTGACCCGCCCGTGCCCAGTCCAGCGCAACGCGCCGCCAGCGAAGTGCGCCGTCCGCGACGGATTCGCCCCTGCCGTTGTCACAAAGGGGGCGGACGACCGACCCTGGTCCTCAAGCAAAGGCACCGCTGCCGTCGCCACCTGGAGCGCAACCATGACCCGACCCGACCTCGCCCTCGCCACGCTGAGCCTGCTGCTCGTGACGGCGACCTGGGTGAACTACTTTCGCCGGGTGCCTTCGGGCAACGTCCCCGCCCGGCCTGTGGGCTCCATCGCCGCCCAGGGCGCGGGGCTGGTGCTGGCCGCGCTCGCGCTCGTGGTCGCTGGCTTCCCGCCCGGCGTCGCTGTCCCCGTGTTGGCCGGGTCCGCCGCGCTCTTCGCCGCCCTCTTCCTGTGGCTGCTGACCCAACGGGCGACCCCGGTGGGCGACCTGCGCGTCGCGGTGGGCGACCGGGTGCTCGCCTTCACCGCGCCGCGGGACACCGGCGCCGCCTTCCACACCGACGAGCTGCTGGGCAAGCGCACGCTGCTCAAGTTCTTCCGTGGCAGCTGGTGACCCTACTGCAGCGCCGAGTTGCGGCGCTTTGAGGAGATGGGACCCGACCTGGCGCGCTACGGCGTGCGCGTCGTCGCCTTGAGCAAGGACTCGGTGCAGGCCGCCGCGGCGCACCGACAGCGCGACGGGCTCACCCTTGGTCTGCTCGCCGACCCGGAGCTCAAGGTGATTCGGCAGTACGGTGTCGAGCACCACAAGGCGGTCGAGTTCTCGACCGGCTCGTTCACGCTCTTCGGCATGCCGCTGGCGTTGCTGCCCTCGTTCAAGACCATGGCGATCCCGACCTCGCTGCTGGTCGACGAGCAGGGCGTCATCCGCTGGGTCGATCAGACCGACGACTATCGCCTCCGCAGCAGCGAGGCCCGCGTCCTCGAGGCCGTCGCGGCGGCCTTCGATCCCGTCGGTTGACCCCGACGCCGGACCTGCTCGAAGCACCTGCCGGGCCCCTTCGCGTCCACGCTGTCTGCCGGCGAACGACCGGCTGACTCCCTCGTGATGTCCGCCCCTTTGGGCCTGCGCCAGACGCCCGGCCCCAGCGGCCTCATGGCGAATCTGTACGGGGTTCAACCACCCCAGGCGGACTCGAACGCTCGCGTGTTCTCGTTGCTTTCACCAACAAAACCATGCACAAGGCGAGCAACCATGACACAGGTTCGCCGGTGCTCGCACGCCGGGTTGTCCCCGACCTGTCTCGGCACGCAACGCTGCCACGGTCTTCGCTCGGTCACCCGTGAGGATCCCCATGCCTATCGCCCCTCGACGCTCCCTCAGGACGCCACGCGCCCCCGCTCGTGCGCTCGCCTGGCTCGCCCTGCTCGCGCTCACGGGCGGCTTCGCTGGCTGCGCCGGCGACAGCGCCGAAGACAGCGGCGGCGCCACGACGGACGTCGCGGTCGACGACGGTGGGACGCTCTCCGACGGCGCCGTGGCCGATGTCGCGGCCACGCCCTGTGAGCCCACCGGCGACGAGGTCTGCAACGGCGCGGACGACGACTGCGACGGCAACACCGACGGCGCGGTGTGCGACGACACCTTCTGGGGCGAGGGCAAGTCCGGCCACACCGGCTTCAAGGACACCAAGGTCACCGGCGACACCAGCGGCGACGAATACGAGGCCGACGCGGAGACCACGGTCGAGACCGGGGCCTTCGGCGACACCACCGTCAAGGGCAAGGTGGTGAAGAAGAAGGGCGAAGAGGGCACCACCTTCTGCCTCGAGGGTGAGGCGGAGGCCAAGGGGCCGGTGCAGGTCAGCGGTGCGACGCTGCAGGTGTGCAAAGACGCCAAGGGCGAGGTGAAGACCACCTTCAAGGGCAAGCTGACCCTCGACGGCGAGAGCGCGGACGTGACCGGCACCGTCGAGGTGGGCAAGGACGGCAAGACCACCGCCAAGGCCGACAAGATCAAGCTCCTCGGGCAGGACCTGGGCGACGTGACCCTGGTCTGGGGCAAAGACGGCGTGGTCACCGTGACCGCCACCGGCGAGCTGGACTACCTGGGCCAGCAGCTGCCCTTCACCGCGACGGGCACCGTCGTGCCGAAGGCCGCCAAGTCCGGCGGCAAGACCGACGCGGCAGGGGCGGCGGCGGACGGCGCCAGTGAGCTCGCGCTGACCTTCACCAAGCCGAAGGACGCCCAGCTCGTGGGCGGCACCGTGGGCGTGCTGGCGAGCCAGCTCTCGGGCAAGATCTCACGCCCCAAAGACGGCCAGAGCACCACCCAGCTGCTCGGCAGCAGCGCGCCGGTGAAGCTGGGCGACGTGGCCGAGGTCACCAGCTACAGCGTCGACGCCGAGCGTGTCGCGGGCGGCAAGTGGGCCGTCAAGCTGGCGTTCTCGGGGCTGGTGGCGCCGCTGCCGGAGCTGACCTTCACCGGGCTCTTCCAGGAGGCGGCCAAGAAGGCCTGCCTGAGCGTGACGGTGCCGGTGAAGGCGCCGAGCGGCGACCTCGACCTGACGGCCACGCTCTGCAGCGCGCGGGTTGGCGAGCAGAACGAGCACACAGTGACCTTCTCGCTCGCCGCGGGCGTGGGGCCGCTCGGCACGGTCGCCCTCGACGGCACCTTCGTGGTGGGCAGCAAGCAGCTGTGCTTGCAGGGCGCCACAGGCCACGCGGTGCCCGGGGTCCAGGGCGCCCTGGGCGGCGACGCCACGCTCCAGGCCAAGGGCTGCGTGAAGATCAGCGACAGCGGCGGCAAGAAGTCGCTCAGCCTGGACGGGCCGGTCACGGTGAGCGCCGAGGTCAGCCTCGACGCCGTCGGCACGCTCACCCTCGCAGGCAGCTACGACAAAGACGGCGCGGGCGGCAAGGGCAGCCTGTGCGTGTCGGGCCAGGTCACCGGCGACCCGAGCAAGTGGCTGCCGCTCCAGGGCGTGACCTTCCTGAAGGCCGCGGCGCAGACCTGCTTTGTGGGCAAGGCCTTCAGCGATCTCGCGCTGAGCGCGACCTTCCGCGTGGGCAAGGCCGGCGACCCGGCCGCCGTGGTGCTGACCGCCACCGGTACGGTCGGCGCTGGCGCGGGCACATGCGCCGCCAAGACGGCCGGCAAGCCTGTGGACGCCGCGGCCTGCGCCCACCTCGAGAGCCAGTTCCTCGCGACCCTCGACGACCCGCGCAAGCACAAAGACGCGCGCTACGTGTGGCTCGGCAAGCGCTGCGTCGACACCGACAGCGCCGACAAGGCCAGCTGCAGCGCCGCGGGCGGCACCTGGGACACGCAGCTCACCTACGGGCTCACCGTCGCCACCGCGCCGCTGTGCAAGGGCGCGGGCGGCGCCTGCGCCTGGTCGGCCTCCTGCGCCATGAGCGCCGCGTGCACCCAGACCTGGACCCCCTTCGCCGGCATCGCCAAGGCGCCCGCCAAGCTCAAGGGGCTCGGTCTGAGCGACCTGGCCGGCGGCGTGCTGGTGGCCGACGGCGTGGCGCGCCTGCACGTGCGCGGCAAGGTGACCACGGGCGGCGGCGCGCTGACCCTGGTGCCCAACCCGGCGGGCGGCGACCTGCTCACCCTGAACCAGCTCGAGCTCACCGCCGCCATCGCCACCGACGGCACCTTCCACGCCGGCGTCGCCGGTGAGGGCGGGCTCGACCTCGGGCCGGTGAAGGCGGATCTCTGGGCCGAGGGCGCGGTCGACCAGAGCGGCGTGCGCTTTGCCGGGCGCGCGCTGCCGGTGTGCAACAGCGGCAGCTGCAGCTTCCCCACCTGGGCGCCCTTTGACGACGTGGTCGGCAAGGGCAACCTCGCCATCACCGCCAAGGGCGCGCGCGCGGGCTTCCGCGTGCTGTGGGACGCCAAGACGGCGCCCGACGCGCCGGCCTTCGAGGCCGTGCTGCAGACCGCGGCCGACATCAGCCTGCTCGCCAACGCCAAGGCCACCGTGTCGACGCTGCTGCGCGGCGCCTGGCCCAAAAAGGGCGCCGGTCAGGACAGCGGCGGCAAGGGCGGCGGCCCCGTGTTCACGGCCATCGCGCAGCTGCAAAAGCTCAGCATCACCGCCGGCCCGCACACCATCGAGCTCGGCAAGCCCGGCCCCGCGGGCGCCAAGGTGGCGCCGGTGCTCTTCCTCGGCTCGACCGCCAAGGTCACCGACCTGACGCTGGACGCCGCCGTGGTGCCGGACCTCGCGGCCCTGCCCGACCTGTCGGCCACTGGCGCGACCTTCGACGTGCCCAAGGGCGTCACCGTGCGCGCGGCGGCGGAGATCGGCGCGGTCAAGCACCTGTTCAAGAGCGCCTACGGCCAGCTCGACGTGACCATCGCCTCGAGCACCAAGTTCGGCGTGCACGCGATCCTCGGCATCGACTGGCCGCTCATCAAGCCCGAGCACGGCGTGCCCGGCATCTACGACGCTGGCTTCAAGCAGGTGGAGGCCAAGGTCGACGTCGACGGCGCCACGGTCTTTGTCGCCGTGGGCGGCAAGGCGACCATCACGCCCAAGAACAAAGACGGGAAGAAGAACCCGGAGACCCTGACCGCGTCGGGCTTCTTCGAGGTCGACTCCACCGCCTCCATCGGCGGCACCCTCGCGCTCAAGGGCCTGTGGGTCGAGCCCTTCTGGCTGCCCAACGTCGCGGTCATGGACATGGGCCTGTCGCTCAAGCTGCAGGTGGCCGTGCCCCCGTACCCGACCGCGTTTGGCTACACCGGCAACGGGCTGCTGCTCAAAGACAAGCTCTACGCGCCCTTCCCCAAGATCACCCGCGACAAGCAGAACAACCCGGTCGGCGTCGACGCCCAGGGCCAGCCCATGGCCAAGCTGCCCGACAACGTGGTCAACGTGGGCCAGACCTTTTACTTCGACCAGGCGCCCAGCACTTCGGGCTTCTGCGCCGGGCCGGCCTGCCTGAGCCTGCCGCCCGTGCTGGTGCGCATCGACCGCCAGAACATCGGCACGAAGGACCTGGTGCAGGGCGCCAACCTGCTGCTCGGCTTCCTGTCGACCCTCAAAGACGTGGCCCTGGCCAAGGACTCGCCGCTCAAGGTCTACGACCCGGTCAACAAGACCTACACCTCGGCCGGCGCGCTCTTCGCCCCCCTCGGCAAGCACCTGCCGCTCGACAAGGGCATGCCCACCATCGACGTGTCGCCGTTTTCCGCGACGCTCAAGCGCGGGCTGGTATACGTGTCGACCCACGAGCAGAACCGCTTCGACATCGACTGGCCCTTTGGCTTTCGCGCCAAGCTCGACGCGGAGATGACCCTGCCGGCCAAAGAGCCGGTAACGGGCACGCCCTTCCCCGACGGCGGCAAGACCAAGAGCGTCAAGCTCGACGGCTACCTGGACCTCGACGGCATGCAGCTCACCGGCCGCCTGTCGCCGCTGAACATCAGCGACACGGCCTCGTTCGCCGCCAACCCCTACCGCCGCGTGGCCGCGCTGGGCGGCGGCGCGCTGACGGTGGCGAGCCCGGCCAAGGGCTGGGACACGGCCGAGCTGTGGGTGCGCGACGACCAGCTGCAGGCCGGGCAGGCCGGCGCTGTGGTGCTGCGGCAGGTCGCGGGCAGCGGCGCGAGCGAGGCGGGGCTGGAGCTGCGGGTCGACGAGCTGGCCTCGCCGTGCGCGCCCAACGCGGACACGCCCGTGGATCTCGACGGCAAGCCGCTCGACTGCAAGGCCAAGCTCGGCCGCCTGCGCCTGCTGGTGAAGAACCCGGGCGTCGCCAAGCACCCGCTGCGCGTGGTCGCCTCGCAGGTGGGCGTGCTGCCCGCCAAGACCTGGACCCACGTGGCTGTGGTGCACCGCGCGGGGCAGTACCGCCTGCTGGTCAACGGCGGCGCGGTCGGGGTCACCGACACGGCCTGGGGCAAAGACGGCGAGGCGGGCACGGCAGACGATCTGCCGCTGACCCAGGGGCCCACCACGGGCGGCACGCAGACCTTCGGCGCGGGCCTCGACGGCCTCGACGACGTGCGGCTGTGGAAGGGGCAGCGCTCCCCGGCGCAGCTCACGGCGTGGAAGCGCGGCCTGCCCAAGGGCTACCACACCGACCCGGCGCTGCTCGCGCGCTACGAGCTCGACTACGACGACAAGGCCTGGGCCGACAAGGCGGGCGTGTTCGCGCATGACACCCGCACGCCGGCGCAGGGCGCCCAGGCCCACCACGGCCGTCTGACCGGGGGCGCCAAGGTGGTGGTCGACACCGCCGACCAGGACCTCTTCTTCCGCCTGAGCCTGCCCGTGAGCGACCCGAAGGCCGCCGGGGTGTGGCTGCGGGGCGGCATGGCCGTGTCGCTGCCGGGGCCGCTGGCCAAGGTCATCGGCACGCCGGTGCTCCAGACGGCCGCCGAGGTGCAGCTCGGCGCGGGCAAGGCCGCGGCGCGCCTGTACACCCGGCACCTGCCGCTGCTGCCGATCCCGAAGGTGGGCGTCTTTGTGGCGACGGGCGACGGGCCCAACAACGTGGCCGGCGACTTCGACGACGGCCTCTTCTTCGAGGCCGACGCGCTGGCCAAGCCGGCGCCCAACCTCGACGCGAGCGCCCTGCTGGCCTTCGACGACGCCCAGGGCAAGCTTCACCCCATCGCCGGGGTCACCGCGCGGCTGGGCTGCCTGAAGAAGGTGCCCAAGGCCGGCCAGACCGGCGTGGCGGCCTACGACGCGGTGTTCACCACCGGCTGCGCCAGCATCGCCGACACCGACGCGTTCTTCCTCGCGAAGCTCGGCGACAAGGGCAAGCTCAGCATCCCCACCGGGGTCCAGGGCGACCTGGGGCTCACCGGCCGCTTCCGCTTCTCGACCCTCGACGCGGCGCCAGAGGTGGCCATCGACGGCGGGCTGGAGGTCTTCGGCAAGAAGATCGCCGGCGCCTTCCTGCGGGCCAACACCCAGGGCGTCTCGGCCGAGGCCGGGCTGGATCTCGGCAGCGTGCACGGCGTGCAGCTCGGCGCGGCCGCCAAGGTCAAGGTCACCTACGACTGGGCGCCCGCGCGCCTGTGCGGCTCGGGCAGCACGCAGGTGGCGGTGCCGCAGTTCGCGACCTTCGCGGGCAACGTGGAGGCGTGCTTCGGCAGCAAGCCCTACGCCAAGTTCGCCGGCAGCGCCTCGGCGGCGACCCTGCTGGGCGTGCCGCTCGCGGACGTGGCCGTGGTGCTCACGAGCGCCGAGGGCCTGCGCGTCGACAAGGCGCGCTTGCAGATCCCCCAGCTCTTCGACGCGAACCTGAAGGGCCACTTCAAGACGCCCAAGGACTTCAGCCTGCTCGGCAGCAGCAGCTTCGGGCCCGGCAACGCCTGGCTGCTCAACCTCAAGACCAGCGCGCTGCTGCGCTACGACAGCAAGGGCCCGCTCGCCCGCCTCACCGCCGCGCTCGACACGAGCAAGACGGGCAGCTGGGCCACGGGCACGGTCGCCGGCGAGTTCTCCTTCGTCGGCAAGACGCCCTACTACGCCCTGGTCGGCGACGCCGCGCTCAAGCCGCGCGGGTTCAAGCTGGCCGGCGGGCGCTTCTGGGTGTGCAAGCCCAAGAGCAAGGCGTCGGCGCCGGCCGAGTGCAAGAGCACGAGCGGCTTTGGCCTGCGCGGGGTCATCGACCTCGGCCTCGCCAAGAGCACGCTCACCGGCGCGTTCACCTTCGGCGGCATCCACGGCAACAGCAGCTACGACGGGGTCACCCTCACGGGCAGCGTGTCCGGTGGTTTCCACAAGCACCTGTCGCTCAGCGGCACGGCCACGGTGGTGCACACCTGGCCCTCGCTCGCCGGGCTCAGCAAGGCCGAGGTCAAGGGCAAGCTCAATGGCTTTGGCACCGGCGTGAACGTGGTCGGCACCTTCTCCGCCGACAGCTACGGCCGCCCGTCGAACCTGTACCTCAAGGGCAGCGGCACGCTGAAGGTGCCCGCGCCGGGTGGGCCCTACACCCTGTCGAGCGGCAGCTTGTGGGCGCGCTGGACCGGTAACAAGTCGAGCGCGGGCGCGAGCGGCAAGCTCAAGATCCCGGCCACCACCGTGACCGTGAGCGCCGGCATCTCGAGCGCGGGCAGCTACGCGTTCAGCGGCAAGCAGCACCTCTACGTCGGCAAGGCCAAGCTGGGCTACGGCACCGCCTCGTTCAGCGACAAGGCCGGCGTGCGCTTCAAGGGCAGCCTCTACGCGCCCTTCTACGGCAGCTTCGACGGCGCCGTGAGCCGCTACGGCAACACCTACTTCCTGAGCAAGGTGAGCATCGGCACCACGTCGCTCGGCCTGCATGGCACGTGGACCTACCGCGGCTGCGTCTACAGCGGCGCCGACACGACCACCGGCTGCAAAGGCCTCAAGAGCGGCCAGTTCTCATGGAGCGGCAGCGCGAGCTGGTCCCTCGCGGGTGTCTCCAAGCTCGCCTTCAAGGGCGCGGCGACCGGCGGCTCGACCGCGCTCAGCGTCTCGCTGACCGGGGGCGGCAACGTGGCGCTGCCAAGCGGGTTCAAGCTCACGAGCGGTGATTGGTACTTCGACAGCAAGTCCAAGCAGGTGTGCTTCAAGGGCGCGCTCTTCGGCAAGAGCTTCCCGTACCGCTGCCTGACCAAGCCGGGAAGCTGGAGCTTCACCACCTCGGCCAGCGTGCCGTGGAGCTGGTACGTCTCGGCGCTGCCCTCGGTGTCCGGCAAGGCCGTGGTCGCCTGGAACACGAAGTCCATCGCGGCTAGCAGCTACATCAGCTTTGGCTTCCTGGGCTTCTCGTACAAGGGCATGGCGACGGTGAACTCGGCTCAGAAGATCGCCAAGTTCCACTCAGAGACGGCGCAGAACATCTCGATCATCTACTCGGTCAAGCCCAGCTTCTCGGTCGGCAAGCCCTCGTGGTGCTCGAGCTGCTGCTCCTGTTCGTACCCCTGCCCCACCTGGGACAACCCCACCAAGACGTGCAAAAAGAGCTGCCCTGGGCTCTGCGGCAGCAAGCCGGTGAGCGTGAAGTGGTCGGTCAGCAAGAAGAGCATCGGCGGCAAGATGGTGCTCGACGTCAACGGCTCGTCGATGTCGCACAAGTGGTGCGGCACGCAGGACTGGGGGATCTTGAAGGTGAAGAACAAGTGCGTCGGCGTCTCGGCGAACCGCACCATCAACTTCTGCGGCAAGCCCTTCTACCTGCCGCTGAACTTCAGCTTCAAAGACCCCTTCGTCGGCAAGACCTGGGGCTACAACGCGTGCAGCGTGAAGTTCTAGCGCCCCGCGAGCAGGCCGGAATCTGGCGCAAATCGTGACCTGTGGCACCGTCGCGGTCACGTGGGTTCGCGTCTGAGTCTTGTGGCCCCACGCCCTCACCCCCCGAGCGTGCCGTGGCCGATCCCGTCGTCTTTGTCAGCTACAGCCACCAGGACCAGGGCGCCCTGAGCGCGTTCCTGTCGGCCCTGGACGCCACCGGCATCGAGCGCGACCTCGTGTGGTCGGACCGCGACATCGACGCGGGCGAGCGCTGGAGTGAGCGCATCGACGCCGCCATCGACAGCGCCCAGGTGGCGGTGGTGCTGGTGTCACCCGCCGCGCTGGCGTCGGCCTTCATCCGCGACAAGGAGCTGCCGCCGCTGCTCACCGCCACGGAGCGGCCCAGCGGCGCGCTGGCCCTGCTCTGCCTGCACCTGAGCACTTCCGACGCGAGCGAGATCCCGGTGCGCTTCTTTCACCCGCGCGACGGACGGGTGCGCGAGGCGCTGCTGACCGACTTTCAGGGGCTCAACGACCCGCAGCACCCCCTGGACACCCTCGCAGAGCCGATCCGCGTCGAGGTGCTCGCGCGCGCCGCGGAGACTGTGGCGCGGCTGGCCCGGTCTCGCACGGCGCGCTTCGACCTCAACCAGACGACGACCCCGGTCAGCGCCGCCAACGACGCCGCCGCCCGCCTCGCGCGGGTGCTGGCGCGACCCGAGGTGCGGGCGCAGGCGGTGAGCTTCTCGGACCAGTTCGACGCGGCGCGGCAGCGCATCGCCCGGGTCGCGGACCTGAAGGACCTGCACGACCTGCTGCACACGGCGCGCATCCGCTGCTTCGAGCCCATCGAGTCCGAGCTGGCGACCATGCTGGACCCGGAGCTGACGGGCGAGGCGGTGTGGGAGGCCTCGCTGGAGCTGGTGGACACGGCGGACGCCATGGTCGAGTGGCTCGCCCGAGACGCGGTGGAGGCGGCGGACCGGGTCTGGATCACCCAGTTCAACAAGGCCGCCCACCGGCTCCAGCGCGAGGTCGAGCAGCTCGCCGATCGACGCCGGCTGCCGAGCATGCGGGTGCTGGGCCAGGTGCTGCGCACGCGCCTGCCCGCGGTGAACCAGCGCCTGCTCGCCGCGGCCAGCCAGCTGCCCCTCGACCCGCTGACCGCGAGCCTGGACCGCATCGCCGCGTCCTTGGCGGGTGTGGAGGCGGGGGGCGTGGGCGACCTGGAGGCGAGCCGCGCCCGGCTGAGCGCCGTGACCGAGCAGCTCACCGCCGTGAGCCTGGAGCACGACCGCTGGCAGCAGCTGGACCTGCAGATCACCGTGGGCGGACTCGAGGACATGCTCGACGCCGAGCCGGAAGAGGCGGCGGACTTCTGGGACTCCCTGGGCATGAACGACCTGGTGGATCTCTGCTGTACGGACCCCAACGACCGAGCCCACGCCGCTGTGCGCCAGCGCGCCGAGCTGCTCCAGGCGGCCTTGCGGAGCGGCGACACCCGCAAAGCGCCGGCGCTGCTCCGGCGGCTGCGGACCCGCGTGGCGGTCCACTTTTACAAGGTCGACGTGCACCTGCGCCGCGTCTGCGACGAGCTGCGCGCCCTGGCGGGGCCCATCGACGGCCTGCTCGCCTGGCTGAAGGAGTAGGTCATGACGACCACGGTGGCTGACCTGAAGATCCCGGCGCTCTACGCGTCGCTGCCCGCGCTGCGCAAGGTGCACGTGCAGCTGGTGACGGCCGTGCGGCGCGCGCGGGGGCCCCAGGCGCTCGAGGAGCTGCTGCGGGACTTCCTGCGCGCGGCGGCGGAGACCGGGTGCGTGCTGCACGACGACGACGAGCGCGAGGTGGCCCAGCGGGTCATCGACTACTGGGTCACCACCTTCATCCGGGAAGACTGGGAGCCGCCCGTCGAGACCTTGGCAGACTTCGACCTGACCCGGGCGCCCGAGCTGCCGGAGGGCGCGTGCCCCTACGTGGGGCTCGCCGCCTTCGACGAGGGCGACGCCGAGCGCTTCTTCGGGCGCGAGGGCGAGGTCGCCGAGCTGGTGCGCCGGCGCATGGAGGACGGCCGCCGGCTGCTCGCGGTCATCGGGCCGAGCGGCAGCGGCAAGTCGTCCCTCGTGCAGGCCGGCGTGCTGCCGGCGCTGCGCAAGGCGGTCGACCGGGCGGCGGCGCGCGAGGGCGACGCGGCGAACGCGGGGCTGGGCGCGGAGCTGCGCGTGCACCGCATGGTGCCCACCAAGCGACCGCTGCAGGCCCTGGCCACCACCATGGGCAGCCGGCAGCCCGACACCGACGCGCTCGCCTTCGCCAACAGCAGCGAGCAGGCGGTGCACCTGGCGCGCGTCGAGGCGGGCCACACGCTGCTCATCGTCGACCAGCTCGAGGAGCTCTTCACCCTGTGCCCCGCGGTGGAGCAGCAGCGGGCCTTCGCCTCAGCGCTGCTCGACATGAGCCGCGACCAGCAGGCCAACACGACCGTGCTCTTCACCCTGCGCAGCGACTTCGAGGAGCGGCTGGCGGCGCTGCCGGATCTGCACAGCGCGGCGCGGGAGGGCACGCTGCGGCTGCCGCCGCTGTCCGCGGCCGAGCTGCGCGCGGCGGTGGAGCGGCCCGCCAACGCCGTCGGGCTGAAGTTCGAGGCCGGCGTGGTCGAGCAGCTGGTCGACGAGGTGCAGGGGGAGTTCGCCGCCCTGCCCCTGCTGCAGTTCACGCTCCGCGCCCTGTGGCAGCGCCGCACGCGCAACCTGATCCCCATGCGCGCCTTCACCGAGACAGGAGGGGCCCGGCGCGCGTTGGAGAAGGCCGCCGAGGCCGTGTTCTCAGCCCTCATCCCCGAGGAGCAGCAGTGCGCACGCCGGATCTTCGCGCGGCTGGTGCAGAGCAGCGCGAGCTTCGAGTTCACGCGGCGCCGCGCGCTCCGCAGTGAGCTGCGCAGCCTCGAAGATCCGAGCCGCGTCGACCGTGTGGTCGACCGCTTCATCGCCGCCCGCCTGCTCTCGTCGCGCCCGATTCAGCGCGACGCCGTCGTTGAGATCACCCACGAGGCGCTGGTGCGCAACTGGCCGCGCCTGGTGGGCTGGCTCGAAGACAACCGACACGTCCTGCGCCAGCACGCGCAGCTGCAGGTGGCCCTGGCGGCCTGGCGCGAGGGGGGCGAGCACGACCACGACCTGCTCAGCCCTGGGCGGGTCGCGGCCTTCGCCGAGCTCTCCGACCTCGACGGCGACGAGAAGGACTTCCTCGCCCGCAGCCAGGCGCTGTGGAAGGCCCAACGCAAGGCCAAGGCGCGGCGCACGCAGCTCGCCATGGTCGGCCTGGTCGTCGCCGCGGGGGTGTCCGGCCTGGGCTGGTGGCAGGCCCACGAGGCGCGCGACGTCGCCGAGCAGCACAGCAGCAAGCTGGCGAACCAGAAGGCCGCGTCCGACAAGAACGCCGCCGACGCGGTCGCGGCGCGCAAGGAGGCGGCGCGCGAACGGGACCTGGCGCGAGAGCAGGAACGCCAAGCGCTGAAGGCCAAGGCCGAGGCGGACGCCCAGCGGAAGAAGGCCGACGAGCTGGCGAAGCAGCTGCGCCAGAGCAACCAGCTGGTGGAGCGCGACCTGGCCAGCGCCAACGACCAGCAGTTCGACAACCTCGAGCTGCTCGTCGCCATGGTGGAGCGGGGTCTGCCCGCGGTGCCGGTGGTGCGCCACACCGACTCGACATCGCTCATCTTCGGCCGCTTCGCCGACGCCCAGCGCGACGTCGCGCAGGTGCGCTACGCAGCCGAGCGGGCGGACAAGCGCATCGCCCTCTTCGAAGGCTTGCTCAACCGCAAGGGCCGCCGCGTGTTCGACGCCAAGTCGGCGAGCGCTTCCCAGAAGGCCCGCTATCACCGGCTGCGCGTGCTGCGGCTCCGCGTGAAGCTGCTCAAGCGCAGGGTCAAGTGGGTGCTGACGCAGCTCAAGTCCCGCGGCCAGCAGCTGGCCAACAGCCGCACCCGCATTCAGCAGCTCCGGGAGCGGGCGCGCGAGCGTCGGGCGTCGCTACAGCGCTCGGTGGAGATCCGACGCGAGCTGGCGCCCACGCTGCGGCCGCTGCGCAAGCTCGCCCAGAGCAAGGCGCCCGAGTGGCAGCGGACCCTGATGCGCGAGACCCTGACCCAGGCCAAACCCTACGCCGCGGGCGACGACAGGGCGCTGGCCATCGACGCGTCGTGCGGGCTGTGGCGCTCGGGCAAGGACCGCCCCGGCGTGAGCGCGTGCTACCTGCGGGCGGAGCGCAACGCGGCCACGGCCTCGCTGCGGCGGCTGCTCAAGCTGCGGCGCATGTGGAACGACTACCGCCACGCCATGACGCTGAAGGGAGAGCCGCGCCGGCGCCTGCTCAAGCGAATCGCGAGCGTCGCCGCGGCGCTGGGCCCCACAGAGCCCGGCGCCGTGCGGCTGATGCAGCGCATCCACGCGGAGCGCATGCGTGAGGACGACCTGGACCTGCGGCAGCGCATGAAGACGGCGAAGTAGCGCAGCCGCCACGAGGACTCGCCCATGGTCACCGCGAAACAGCGACGCGTGCGACGCCTGCAAGCCGGCGTGCTCGGTGTGCTCTACGTGCTGGTGTTCGCCCTGGGGTACTGGGGGCACGCGCTGCAGTGGCAGGCCGACAAGGTGTCGCCGGTGGCGTGGCACGACCTGGTCTACGCCACGCTGCAGCTCTTCATCTTCGAAGGCAACGCGCCCGGCGTCACCGTCCCGCAGCTCTGGATCGCCCAGTTCCTGGCCCCCGGGGTGGCGCTGCTCTCCGCGGCCGCGGCGGCGTTGACCCTCTTCGCCGACAGCTGGCACGGGTACCGGCTGGGCCGGGCGCAAGGCCACGTGGTCGTGTGTGGCGCCGGGCAGCAGGGCGAGACGCTCGCGCGTGGGGCGCTGGCCGAGGGCCGCGAGGTGGCGGTCATCGACGCGGACGGCACGGGCGCGGCGCTGCTGGCCCTGCGTGCGCTGGGGGCCTGGATCGTCGCCGGCGACGCCTCGGATCCCGACGTGCTGGCGCTGGCCCGGGCCGAGCGAGCCGCCGTGCTGGTGGCCCTGTGTGGCGACGACGAGGCCAACGTCGCCGTGGGGCTCGCGGCCCAGCGTGCGGCTGGGGAGCTCGGCCGCGAGGGCGACGACCCGCTGCGGATCTTCGTTCAGGTCAGCGACCCCGGCCTCAGCGACGTGCTGGCGCGTCAGACCGCCCTGGCGCAGGTGCCAGGCGCGCCGCTGCAGGTGTTCGACGCCTACACCATGGCCGCCCGGCGCTTCCTCTCCGCGCACCCCTTGGAGCGTGGGCTCACCGGGCCGGACGACCCCCGCTGCGTGCACCTGGTGGTGCTCGGCTTCGGCCACATGGGCCAGCGGCTGGCGCTGGCCGCGCTGCGGCTCGGGCACTACGCCAACGGTCGCCCGGTCCGCGTGACCATCGTCGACCGTGACGCGGCCCGAGTGTGGCACGGGCTGCACTGGCGCTACCCCAGCGTGGAGGAGACCTGCGACGTGCGGGTGATCACGGGCGACCTCTTCGACCCCGACGTCCGCGCGCAGCTCGAGCGCGGCGTGGCGGACGAGCTGCGCACCTACGCCGTGTGCTTTGACGCCGACGGGCCCGCGGTGTCCGCCGCGCTCCGGCTCAAGGACCTGCTCAGCAGGCAGCCCGACGCGCGCCTGGCGGTGCGGCTCAGCGACAGCGATCGCTTCGGCGGTCTGCTGCTGGGCGACATGCCGGCGGAGACCGACATCGTCATCCTCGGCACCCACGCGCAGGCCGCGGACCTGAGCGAGCTCCTGGACGACCGGCTGAACACCCAGGCGCGCGCGGTGCACGAGGCCTACGTGCGCCACCGTCGCGAGACAGAGACGTCGCCCGCGGGCCCGTCGATGCAGCCCTGGCGCTCGCTGGACCCGGACCTGCGCGACGCCAACTGCCAGCAAGCGGACCACATCGCGGTGAAGGCGCGCGCGATCGGCGCCGAGGTGGTCGACGGGCCCGGGCCCGAGCTCTCGCTCAGCGACGACGAGGTGGAGCTGCTGGCGCAGATGGAGCATCGCCGCTGGGTGGCAGACCGCCTGCTGGCTGGCTGGACCGCTGGCCCTCGGGACAACGCCGCGCGGGTACACCCGAGCCTGGTGCCCTGGGGTCAGGTCGACGAAGCCACCCGGGAGTACGACCGCAACGCGGCGCGCCAGCTGCCCGAGCTGCTGCGTCTGGCGGGGCGCCACGCGCGTCGGTCCTCATCAGGCCGAGGCGACGCGGACTGAGCGCCACAGCCGCGGTGGCCGCACCGGCGTGAAACTTCGTGCATCGAAGGATCTCCCGACGACGCGCTGCGTCATCCGTGGCACCCTCGCGGTCGCGATCGCCCCGCGGCGGCTGAACAGACCCCTCTGACCCAACTGGTCGCACCCTCGCACGCCCGCGCGCAGGTGGTTTTCGCCCGCCCCGTCTCCAGGAGTCCGCCATGACGTCCTCGTTCTACGCCACGCTCCCTACCCGCGGCGACGGGCTGTTGCACGACTACACCGCGCACCTCCTGCAGCGCGACGGCGCGCTGATCGGCCGCGACCGACTCGAGGTGCGCGAGCAGCAGTGCGACCGGCTCGACACCAGCGGCGTGGTGTTCGACGGGCCCATCGACACCGCCCTTTTTGAGCGTCAGTACCGCAGCTACGACAAGCGCGCGGAGGTCAGCGACGAGCTCCAGGCGCTGCTGGCCTTCGTCAAGATCAACGCGGGCGAGGCCTACGGTGTCGAGGTCATGGTCCAGGGCAAGCCGGAGCTCTTCGAGGGCGACGGCGCCAAGGAGAAGACGGAGCGGGTGCTGCTGGCCGAGGAGCACTACCACACCCGTCTGCTGGTGGGCGCGCTGAACCACTTCCCCGGGCTGGGCGAGGGCGAGGCGTGGATCCCGGCGGCGCCGATTCGCATCCTGGTCCACGGCCTGCTGCGCTGCCCCGAGGCCGTCTTCTACCCCGTGTTGCTGGCCTCTGAGCTCGCTGGGATTCAGGCCTTCACCTGGGTGCTCAACCGGCTCCCGACGCTCTTCCCCGACCACCCGGAGGTGCGCGACTCCCTCGAGGAGCGCCTGTCGGAGGTCATCGTCGACGAGATTGGTCACATCGCTTACAACCGCGTGCTGGTCGGCCCCGGCGGCATGCGATTCGCCCGCTGGCTGGCGCCGCAGATCCTCCGCGGCATCGTCATGAACGCCCCTGAGCTGAAGGCGCTGGGGCTCGACGCACGAACTCAAAGGGACCTGCAGTCCCTCGACCTGCACGACGTGCCGGAGCACATCCGCAGCCGCGCGTGGTTTGTCTGATGCGCGCGCTGGTCACCGGGAGCACCGGTCACATCGGGCCCCACGTGGTGCGGGCGCTGCTGGCGGCTGGCCATCAGGTGCGCGCCGGCGTCCACGGCGACGCGACCATCCTCGACGGCCTGGACGTCGAGCGGGTCGCTGTCGACGTGCGGGAGCGCGCCACGCTCGACCGGGCCATGGTGGGGGTCGACGCGGTCGTGCACCTCGCGGCCTTCATCTCCGTGGAGCCGGACGACGAGGCGATGATGCAGGCGGTGAACGTGCACGGCGTGCGCAACACGGCAGAGGCCGCGCTCGCCGCGGGCGTGGACCGCTTCGTGCACGTGAGCTCGGTGCACGCGTACGCCACATGGCGGCTGGCCGCCCCCTTGACGGAGTCCGGTGCGCGCGCGCTCGGGCCGGAGAACCCGGCGTACGACCGCTCCAAGGCGCGCGGCGAGCAGGCGCTCCGGGCGGTCATGGCCCAGGGGCTGCACGCGACCATCGTCAACCCGGTCGGGGTCGTGGGGCCGGGGGACCATCGGCCCAGCCTCATGGGCGCCACGATGCTGCAGATGTACCGCAAGGAGCTGCCTGTCCTGCCCACCGGCGGCTTCTGCTGGGTCGACGTCCGTGACGTGGCCGACGCCGCCGTCGCAGCCCTGGACCGGGGCGCGCCGGGGGACAACCACCTGCTGAGCAGCGACACGCTGACGCCCAAGGACTTTCACCGGCTCGCCTGTGAAGCGGGCGGCGGCGGAGCGGTGATGTGGTTGCCCAACGCCATGCTGCGCCCGATCCCGCGGCTCGCCAACGCCTTGGGGGCGCGTCGCTTGCTGCCCAGGGGCTTCACCTCGGACGCGCTCTACACCTTGGCCACGCGGCTCGATGTCGACAGCAGCCACGCCCGGCAGCGGCTGGGCTTCTCGCCGCGGCCGATGGCACGCTCGGTCGCGGACACCTTCGCCTGGTGGCGCGAGCGCGGGGTCTTGTCATGAGCGCCCTCCCGCCCGGCCCCAAGGGCTCTGCGCTGAGCCAGACGCTGCGCTTCTCGGGCGATCCCTACGGGTTCTTGAAGTCGGCGCCGCTCGAGATCGGCGACCCCTTCACGTTCACCATGCTCGGCGAGGGCGCCATGGTGCTCTTCAGCCAGCACGAGCACATCCGCCAGATCTTCGCCCTGCCGCGCAAGGACCTGCGCAGCGCCAACGAGACCGTGCGCTTTCTGCTCGACGAGCGGAGCATCGTCTTTCTCGAAGGCGAGGAGCACCGCCACGCGCGCAAGGTGATGTCCACGCCCTTCTCGGGCCGGACGCTGGAGGGCTACGCCCGCTCGATCCACGCCGCGACGGTGCACGAGCTCTCGGGCTTCGCCGACGACGCGCTGGTGCCCTTGCACGCGGCCTTCCAGCACGTGACCTTCGACGCGCTGCTCGAGGCCATCGTCGGTGTCGAGGAGGCGGGGCGCTTCGCCGAGCTGCGCGGGCACCTGCTCTCCTATGTCGACGGCGCGCTGACCCCGGCCATGTTCGCCGCCGCCATCACCGTTGGCCCCTGGCTGCAGCGCCACACCGCCAAGGCCGTCGCAGCGAAGTCTGCGACCCTGCGCGCCGGCGGCTCCCCCAGCGCCTGGGGGCCGCTCGGCAGCCGAACGTCGACCCTCGCCCGGTGCGCGGTGCTGCTCCACGAGCTGGTACGAGAGCGACGCGAGAGCGGGGCCCAAGGCGCGTCGGTGCTGGACCGCTTCCTCCAGCGCCCCGGGCCCGACGGGGAGCCCGTCCCCGACCACGACATCGTGCAGGAGCTGCTCACGCTCTTCGTCGCTGGGCACGACACCACCAGCATCGGCCTGACCTGGGCCATGGTCGCCCTGCTCGACCACCCGGAGGTCGTCGCGCGCGTCCGCGAGGAGGTCGCGCCCTTCATGGAGCCTGAGCCCGACCTCGCGGGACTGGCGCGCTGCGCCTATCTCGACGCCGTGGTGTCCGAGTCGCTGCGCTTCTACCCGCCCTCGCCGCTGGTGCCCCGCCGCGCGGTGGTCGACGTGACCATCGGCGGGGTCGAGCTGCCGGCGGGGACCCGCTTCGGGCCCAACATCATCGGCGCCCACTTCTCGGAGGAGGCCTGGGGAGACCCGCACGTCTTTCGGCCCGAGCGCTTCCTCGACGAGCACCCGTCGAGCGCCTTTGTCCCCTTCGGTGGCGGCCATCGAAAGTGCCTGGGCGCCGCGTTCACGCGCTTCGAGATGCGCATCGTGCTCGCCCGGCTGCTCACCGACTTCGACGTGACGCCCGGGCCCAAGCACAGCCGCGACGCCAGCGTTCACGGCATCCTCATCGGCACCAAGAAGCCCCTGAAGGCGCGGGTGCGGAGGCGGACATGAGCCGGTCGAAGACCGCGCTGCTGGCCGGGTTCACCTGGTCCGGCGGCACCTGGGTCGGCGAGCTGCGGGCGCCGCCGGTCGACATCGCGGCGCCGCCCGAGCGGGTGTGGGACGTGCTGGTCGACTTCGCCGCGTATCCCGACTGGAACCCCTTCAACCGGGGGCTGACCTGCGCAGGGGAGCTGGGCGACCCGGTGGTGCTCGACGTCGCCTGGGCGCCCTACGGCGACACGCTCAAGCCCACCGAGCTCACCATCACCGAGCGGCTCACCGTCTGGGAGCCCGGTCGCTGCCTGGCCTACGGCGAGCGCTACGGCCCCTTCCACGAGACCGAGCGCCGCCACCTGCTGACAGCCACCGCGACCGGCACGCGCTACGAGACCTGGGAGGCGTGGCACGGCTGGCTCACGCCCCTGGTGAGCCGCGTGTACGGCGAGCGCATCTTGGCCGGCTTCATCGCTGGGGGGCACGCGCTCCGAGACCGCGTGGAGGCTCAGACAGAGGTCGTGAGATCTCCGACCACCCGCGAAGAGGCTGAGATCCTTGGCTCAAAGACGGCGTCTGCGCCCTGATTCAGGGGCTGCGCCGACCGTGCTCGCTCGCCGCCGTGTCCTGAACATGGTTCAATAGCGCGCTCACGGACGGAGCACGGGCGGAGCACAGGGATGACGGACCCACACCACCAGCCTGCGCGCCACCGGAGGCCCCTCGCGGCCGCGCTTCTGGCGACCCTGGTGGTGGCTTGCGCTGCGCAGCCCGACACAGAGCGCGACGCGGACGGGGCGGCCGACGCGCCGACGGCGGGCGCTCCGGCCGACCTGGCCCCGACGCCGACCACACGTGACTTCCTCGTGACCTCCATCTGGTTCGACGTCCCGGAGGGCATCGCGGCGCAGCCGGAGACCGTGGCCAACCCCTGCGGGTTGAAGAAAGGCACGGACAACTCCACTTACCAGCCGCTGCAGCTGGCCGGGCTGCGGGTCGACGGCTTCGACCTGGACGGCGCCGACTCGCAGGGCGGCGGCCCCTGCCCCCACAGCGACTACCTCAGCCCCGCGGGTGTGCCCGGCGTCGACTACGGCTTCCTGCACGTCATGGACATGATCCGCCCCGCCCGCCCCGGGCAGACCATCGAGGTCGTGCTGCGCTCGGCGCCGTCGCAAGGTCTGGTCCGCATCGGCATCCGCATGAGCGGCGTGGACGACCTGGAGAACGACGACGCGGTCGAGGTCCGCATCGTCACCACCGCGGAGGCGCCGCTCAAGGGCGCCAACGGCGAGATCCTCGCCGGCAGCTCGGTCGCGGTCGACCCTGATCCCGCGTTTCGCTCCACGCTGCCCGGGCGCATCGTCGACGGCGTGCTCCACGCGGGGCCCGGGGACGTCACCATGGGCAAGATTAACCTGCTGGTGGCCCAGGACCGCGTCATCGCGCTCAAAGACGTGCGCGTCCGCGCCACCCTCGAGCCCCTGGCGACGGGCGGTCTCGCGGTCGACGCCCGCATCGCCGGGTGGTGGCAGCGGGACTCCATGGTCGAGGCCATCGGCAAGGCGATCCTGACCATCGGGGCCAACCCCGGGGAGCTGAAGTGCGTGCTCGACAAGCACGCCGACCACAGCCTCGACGGCGCCACCTGCGACGCCATGTCCACCATGCTGCGGGCGCGGGCCGTGTCCGGCTTCATCACGGGCCTGCCCGACACGTCGGGAGCACCATGACTCGGCGCACCACCCAGGGGCGCGCGGGCGTCTCCCAAGCGGGTGTTGGCCTGCGCGCGCTGGCGCTCGTGACCCTCGCCGCAGTCGCGGCCTGCGGTGAGCGCCCCACGGGCGCAGAGGTCGACGCGCCGCTCGGCCCGGCGGTGACGGTGCGGGACTTCGCGCCGGGCCCGGTGGCCATGCGTCGGCTGACGCGCGCGCAGTACGTGGCCACCCTGCGGGGGGTGTTCGGCCAGGACCTCGAGGTGCTGCCCCCCACCGAGGTGGACGTGGTGGTCGAGGGCCTGCTCACGGTGGGCGCCACGGTCGCCTCGGTCACGCCGGCCGGCATGGAGGGCTACCTGCGCACGGCGCGGCAGGTGGCCGCGGCGGTGTTGGCGCCGGGCCGCCGGGCGGAGGTGGCCGGGTGCGAGCCGGCGGACGCGTCCGAGCCCGACGACGCCTGCGCCGGCACCTTCGTGGCGGCCGTGGCGCCGCTGCTGCTGCGGCGCGCCCTCTTGCCGGGCGAGGCGGCGAGCTTCGTCACCCGCGCGCGCGGCGCGACCGAGACGCTCAACGACTTCTGGGCGGGGCTCGAGGCGGTGTTGGTGGGGTGGCTGATCAGCCCCGAGTTCCTCTTCATCCAAGAGCGCGCCGAGTCCGCGGCGGGCGCCGTCTCTGCGGCAGGCGTGCGGCTGACGCCGACGTCACTGGCGTCGCGGCTGAGCTACTTCTTCTGGGGACGGGGCCCCGACGCCGCGCTGCTCGACGCCGCGGCCGACGGCAGCCTGGCGACGCCCGAGGGCTACGCCGCGCAGGTCGACCGCCTCGTGGCCGACTCGACCCAGCTCGAGCGGGGCGTCCGCGCCCTGTTCACCGACCTGCTCGGGCTGAGCGAGCTGCCGGCTGTCGACAAGGACCACACGCTCTTTCCCGCGTTCACCGCGGCCGCGCTCGAAGACGCCCAGGAGCAGACGTTGCGCACCGTCGTGGACCACCTGCTGGTGCGGCGCGGCGACTACCGGGACCTCTTCACCACGCGCCACACCTTCATGACGCGGAACCTGGGCCCCATCTACGACGTGCCCGTGGCCAAGGACTGGCAACCCTTCACCTTTCCCGAAGGCGGCGCCCGGGCCGGCCTGCTGAGTCAGGTCAGCTTCCTGGCGCTCAACGCCCGCGCCGTGCGCTCGTCGCCGGTGCTCCGCGGCGTCTTCGTGCTCGACCGGCTGCTCTGCATCAAGATCCCGCCGCCGCCGCCCGACGTCAGCTTCGACAGCGTCGCGACGGGCGGCAACAACGCCCCGACGGCGCGGGAGCGGCTGGCGCAGCACCGGGTCAACCCGAGCTGCAGCGGCTGCCACAAGGTCATGGACAACATCGGCCTCGCGCTGGAGAACTTCGACGCCATCGGCCGCTTCCGCACCACGGAGTCGGGCGCGCCCATCGACACCAGCGGGGAGCTCATGGGCGCGAGCTTCGTCGACGTGCGTGGCTTTCACCTCGCGCTGCGCAACGACCCCAACCTGCCCAAGTGCATGGTGCAGAAGCTCTTCATGCACAGCGTCGGCCGGGAGATCGTCGGGGCGGAGGTGCCCCTGATCAACGCCCTCAACGCCGACTTCGAGCGGGCCGGCTATGACCTGGTCGCGCTGATGCGGAACATCGCCCTCAGCCACGGATTCCAAGCGACGGCGGGGCCCAGGCAGCGCGACACGGACCGGGCGACGACCGGCGGGGGGAAGGGCCCATGAGCTGGACCCGACGACGGCTGCTCAAGGGCATGTTGGGGGGCGCCGCGGTGACGGTGGCCCTGCCCCTCTTCGACGCGCTCTTCGACGGCAACGGGGAGGTGCTGGCGCAGGACGGCAAGGCGCCGACGCGCTTCGGTACCTGGTTTTGGGGATGCGGCGTCAACCCCAAGCGCTGGGTCCCGGCCAAAGAGGGCGCGGGCTACGACCTGCCGGTGGAGCTGGCCTTGGGTGTCCAGGGCTTCGCCGACAAGGTCAGCGTGCTGACGGGCTTCGACACGCCGCTCAACAGCCGCAACAACTTCCCGCACTACTCGCCGCCCATGGTCACGCTCACGGGTGACGCGCCGGTGAACGACCACCACGTCCCCCGCGCCACCTTCGACCAGGAGATCGCGGCGGTGCTGAGCGCCAACGCCCGCTTTCGCACCCTCGACGTCAACGCAGAGGGGGGCAAGAGCTCCTGGAGCGCGGCCGGCACGGGCGCGACGACCCCGACCATGGGCTCGCCGCTCGAGCTCTACCAACGTGTGTTCGGCGAGGGCTTCCAGGTGGGGAGCGAGGGCTTCGTGCCCGATCCGAAGGTGATGGTGCGCAAGAGCGTGCTCTCCGCCGTGATGGAGGACAGCAAGCGGCTCAAGTCCGAGCTCGGCAGCCACGACCAGCACCGGCTCGAGCAGTACTTCACCGCGGTCCGGCAGCTCGAGAAGCAGCTCGACCTGATGCTCAGCGCCCCGCCCGACCTGGCCGCCTGCGCCCAGCCGCCGTCGACGAGCAAGGGCAAGCCCTCGCTGCTGGTGTCCCAGGTGGTGGCCAACCACAAGCTGCTCACGGACCTGCTGGTGCTCGCGCTGGCGTGCGATCAGACGCGCGTCTTCAACATGACCCTGTGGCGGCTCTTCTCCGACGTGCGCTACCCCGGCGAGCAGGTCGGCTACCACGCGCTCACCCACGACGAGGCTGTGGATCCGAAGCTGGGCTACCAGCCCCTGAGCCAGCGCTTCTTGCAGGAGGCCATGGGCTGCTGGCGCTACCTGCTCACGTCATTGGACGAGATCGACGAGGGCGACGGGACCCTGCTCGACCACATCGCCGTGTTCGCCCACTCCGGGACCGAGTTCCCCAAGGAGCACGGCACCCAGAACCTGCCGATGATGGTGGCCGGCTCAGCCTCGGGGGCGCTCAAGACCGGGCTGCACGTCCGCGGCGGCGCGTCGTCGACGGCGCGCGTGGCGTTGACGCTGCAGCAGGCCATGGGGGTGCCCGTGAGCGGCTGGGGCGTGGGCGACAACCAGACCAGCTCGCCGGTGGTCGAGCTCTTGGCGTAGTCGGACCCTCCCGTCCCGGCGAGGGCTCCGTGGCGGCGCCCTACCCCTTCGGCAGCTTGCGCAGGAAGTTCATCGCCGCGAGCGGTTCGGCCGCCACCGCCGCCATCATGCCGCCCATCATCGCGCCGATGACGCCGACGCTGGTGATCTCTCCGCCGCCGAAGTAGAGGCCAGGGATCGGGCTCTGGGGCCGCAGCGCGTCCACGGCGAAGCGCTCGGGCGTCGGCTCGATGCCGTAGATGGAGCCGTGCATCGGCCGGCAGAAGTGGTCCGTCGACAGCGGCGTCGACAGCTCGACGTAGTCCACCATGTCGCGCAGCTCGGGCATGTGACCCAGCAGCTGCTCGAGCAGCACGTGCTGCATCTTGGCCTTGAAGGCGTCGTAGTCCTCGCCGCGCTTGCGCCAGGTGCTGTCGCGCCAGGGCTCGAAGGTCTCCCAAGGCACAAAGGTGACCACCTCGCCCGTGTGGCGCACGTCGGGGCCGGGGTCGTGGTTCGGGTCTTTCAGCGAGGGAAAGCTGCAGTAGAGGATGTCGGCGGTGCCCAGGTCCTCGGCGTTGGAGACGTCCCAGGCGTCGAAGTCGAGGCTCCACGTGTCGTAGAACCACTTGTTGGCGGAGCCGGCCCCGGCCTTGCGGATGTCGCCCTTGAAGCCGATGTACAGGCACACATGGGCGGAGGCCGGGCGCAGCTTGGCGACGTCCTTCGCCCAGGGCTGCTCGCGGATGGCCTGCGGCAGCAGGCGCCGCACGGTGGACTGCACCCCGGCGCAGCTGACGATCTGCTTGGCGCTGAAGGTGCGCCCGTCCTTGAGCGCCACGCCGGTGGCCTTCTTGCCGGTGAGGGTGATCTCCTCGACGTCGGCCATGGTCACGGTCCAGCCGCCCGCGTCGGACACGGTCTGCAGCAGGTGCTCGGCGATGGCCCCGGAGCCGTCGACCGGGTAGTAGCCGCCGTACCAGAAGTGCTTGACCACCAGCGCCTGCATCACCCACGACGAGCGCTTGGGGATGGAGCCGTAGTAGCCCCACTGCGCCGCGAAGACCATGCGCAGCTTGGGGTTGTCGGTCAGCGCGCTGATGACCTCGAGCGTGGTCTGGCTGAAGTCGAGCTCGTCGCCCTTGCCGATGAAGCCCGAGAGCAGGCTCAGCTTCCGCGGCAGCGAGCGGCGCATGTAGTAGCTCTGCATCGCGCGGCAGGTGTGGCGGACCTTGGCGATGTAGGCGTCGATGGCCTCCTCTTCGTCGGGGAACGCGGCCACCAGGTTGGCGCGGAACTTGTCCCGCGTGTCGGGGAAGTCGATGCGCAGCCCCTCGGGGAAGACGAACTCGTCATAGGTCTCGCCCAGCGACGCCCACTTGAGCTTGCCGTCGGTCAGGGCGTGCAGGATCTTGCCCGGCTGACTCCGGGTCGTGACCTCGCCCACCGCGTGGACGCCGACGTCCCACAGGTAGCCCTTGCGCTTGAAGGTGTGGGTGAAGCCGCCCGGCACGTAGTGCTGCTCGAGCACTAGCACCTTCTTGCCGAGCTTGGCGAGCAGGGCTGCGGCGGTCATGCCGCCCATGCCTGAGCCGATGACGATGACGTCGTACTGAGCGCCCTCAGGCGCGCGGCGACTCCACGGTAGGGCGCGTCGTTGGCTGGGCATGGGGAGCTCCTTGCGGCGGGCTGATGCGGCCAGGGTTGTAGCGCACAGGGCCGGGGTTGTCGTGGGCGTCGTCGCTGGGGTCGCCGTGGACACGCCGTGGACTCGTCTCGGCCGCGCGGTGGAGCGTTGGCCGTGGACGCTCACCCTCGCCTTCCGGCATGGTAGCGGCCCAGCGGCAGAGCGCCGCGACCCTTCGACTGGACCACTTCGCCATGGAGCCGCCCATGTCCTCGACCCCGACCGCTCTCCGCCGCCCTGCGTCGGCCCTCCGACCGCTGCGCACGCCGCTGGGCGTCGCGCTCGCCACCCTGCTCGGGCTCACCCTGGTCCTCGCCGCGACCGCGCCGGAGGCCCGCGCCCGTGGGGCCCGCGGCGTGAAGAAGCTGGCGATGAAGCGCTTCGACTGCGGCGCGCGCGAGGTCAAGGTGCTGGGCACGGCCAAGGCGCCCGGCAAGGGTGGCGCGGCCCTGGTGCGCTTGCAGAACAGCGACGTGCCGGTGTGTCAGCTGCTGATCCTCGACGGCCCGCCGCGCCGGGCCAAGAGCGTGGTGCGCGCCGTGCGGCTGCCGGTGTGCGCGGCCTATGACAAGGAGGCGCGCCAGGCCAAGCTCGACGTGGTGCCCTTCACCAGCCGGGTCAGCGCCTACCGCGTCAGCGTCTTCAGCAAGCGCATGGACGCCATCGCCAAGGGCGTCGAGAAGCGCCGCTTCTGGGGGCTCTACGCCGACATGGGCACGGGGGTTGGCGCCGTCTTCGAGCGCACGTCGACCTCGTTCAAGAGCCAGGTGAACAAGGCGATCAACCAGAGCGAGGTCTGCGAGGCGCCGACGTTCTCGGTGGCCGACAAGCCGACCAAGCTGAGCGTCCAGTGCGTCAGCGAGACCATGCTCGGCGGGGCGGCCACACGAAAGCGTACGACCGTGAACTACACGTGGAGCGGCACGCGTTTCTCGCTGCACTGAGCGGCACGCGTCTCGCGGCCAGGGGCTGCGCCTGAGCGCGCGGGCTATGGCATAGTGCGCCCGACTTCAACCCGACGTCGGGGGGCATGCACGTGCTGACGCTATCCATCTCAGGTTCCCGTGGCGGCTGCGTCCGTCTGCCCTGCGCCAGCGGCGCGCCCGAGCCCGCTGCGCACGCTCAGCGCGGCGCGAACGCACGTCGCGTCGCGCGGCGGCTGACGCTGCTGCTCGCGCTCGTCGTCGCCGCGGCGGCCTGCGACGACACGCAACCCGACACATCCAACGCCGACACCTCGACCGCCGACGCCTCGAACCCCGACACGCTGGGCGTCGACACGCAGACCGACGCCGGCGCGCAAGCCGACACCACCGGGCCAGACACCGGGCCAGCCGACGTCAGCGGCGACGACTGCAGCAAGCCCTCCGACTGCAAGGGCGCGCTGAAGACGTGCCAGCAGTGGACCTGCAACCTCGGCGCCTGTGTCGCCGTGGGCGCCCCCGACGGGGCCATCTGCCAGGACGGAGACGCCTGCAACCCGGGCCTGTGCAACACCGGCGTGTGCAAGTCCAAGCCCGTGAGCTGTCCCACCGCCAGCGCCCCCTGCCGGGTCAACGCGTGCCACCCGGCCACCGGCAAGTGCAGCGAGACGGACGCGGCCGACGGCGCGGCCTGCGACGACGGCCAGGCCTGCTCGCAAGACGACACCTGCCTGGCCGGGGTGTGCCAGGCCGGCAAGGGCGCCTGCGAGTGCAAGAGCGACGCCGACTGTCCGGACGACAAGGACCTGTGCAACGGCGTGCCCTACTGCGACACCCAGGCCGGCAAGTGCGCCACCAACGCGGCGACCACGGTGACCTGCCCCACCGGCAAGGACACCGCGTGCGCCAAGAACACCTGCACGCCGGCCACGGGGGCGTGCGCCATGGCGCCGCAGCCGGACAAGACGCCCTGCGACGACGGCGATGTGTGTACGTCGGGTGACGCGTGCGCCAAGGGCGCGTGCGTCGCGGGCGAAGACACCTGCGGCTGCAAGAAGGACGCGGACTGCACCGACGACGGCGACGCCTGCAACGGCACGCCCTTCTGCAACCTGGCGTCGGGCAAGTGCCAGAACAACCCGGCGACCGTGGTGGTGTGCCCCTCAGCCGCCGACACGGCGTGCGTCGCCAACCTCTGTGAGCCGAAGACGGGCGCCTGCAGCCTGACGCCGACCAACGACGGCAAGGCCTGCGACGACGACAACCCCTGCACCCCCGACGAGACCTGCAGCAAGGGCGTGTGCGACAGCAAGACCAACAAGTGCGCCTGCGCGGTGGACGCCGACTGCGCCAAGCAAGACGACGGCGACCTCTGCAACGGCACGCTCTACTGCGACCAGGTGACCAAGAACTGCAAGCCCAACCCCGCCACCAAGGTGACCTGCCAGACCGTCGACAACACCGCCTGCAGCGTGGCCAAGTGCGCGCCGAAGACCGGCCAGTGCTCGCTTCAGCCGTTGAAAGACACCACCCCCTGTGACGACGGCAACGCCTGCACCACCGGCGACGCCTGCGCCAAGGGCGTGTGTACGCCAGCCGCCACCGCGCCAGAGTGCGTGTGCACGGCCGACGCCGACTGCGCCAAGTTCGAAGACGGCGACCTCTGCAACGGCACGCTGGTGTGCGACAAGGCCAAGAAGCAGTGCATCGTCGACCCCAAGACCACCGTGTTCTGCCCGAGCGGCAACAACACCCAGTGCGCCCACAACGTCTGCGATGCGAAGACCGGCAAGTGCGCCATGACGCCCGCCAACGTCAACAGCGCCTGCGACGACAAGCAGCCCTGCACCGTGGTCGACCGCTGCGGCGCCGACGGCACCTGCAAGCCGGGCAACGACGTGTGCGAGTGCGGCCCCCACAAGCCCAAGGTCGACTGCGACGCGACCAAGGGCGACGGCGACGTGTGCAACGGCACGCTGTGGTGCGACACCACGGCCCTGCCCTTCAAGTGCGCGCCGAAACCCAAGAGCGCGGTGACCTGCAAGACGGTGGACGACACCTTCTGCCAGGCGAACACCTGCGACAAGAAGACCGGCGTCTGCAGCCTGCAGCCGGTGGCCGCCAACGTGGCCAAGCCCTGCGACGACGCCAACCCGTGCTCGGTGGCGACCGTGTGCCAGGGCGGCGTGTGCAAGGGCGGCACCAGCAAGGACTGCGACGACAAGAACCCCTGCACGCAGGACGCCTGCGCCAAGGCCTCGGACTGCACCCACGCGCCGCTCACCGGCGCCGCCTGCGACGACGGCAAGCCGTGCACCGGGCCCGACAGCTGCAACAAGGGCGTGTGCGGCGGCAACCCCAAGAGCTGCGACGACAACAACCCCTGCACCATCGACGCGTGCGACGACACCCAGCCGGGCGGCTGCATGCACCCCCCCACCACGGCGCCGTGCAGCGACGGCGACGCCTGCACGAGCGGCGACAGCTGCAAGGCCGGCAAGTGCGTCGGCGGCGCCGCCAAGAGCTGTGACGACGGCAACAGCTGCACCGCCGACACGTGCGACACCAAGACCGCCGCGTGCAGCAACAAGGGCAGCTCGGGCGGCAGCTGCAGCCTGATCGGCAGCGTGGCGGGCACGTGCGACGTGGGCGTGTGCAAGGCCAAGGCGCCCTGCGACCTCGTCACCCGCGAGCTGCCCTACGGCGGCGCCGCAAACTCGGCCTCCGAGCACGTGGTGTCGTTGGCGGCGGGGGGCCACGCCGTGGCGGGGCGGGAGCGGAGCCAGGGCGGCAAGTGGGTCCCCTTGGTGGCGCGTCTCGACGACAACGGCGCGCCGCTGTGGACGTGGCGCGAGACGGGCGCGCAGAACGACGAGGCCGTGGCGCACGCCGTGCTCGACGTCGGTGACGGCGGCCCGCTGGACGACGGGACCTCGAGTGTCCTGGCCGTTGGGGTGAGCAACCTGGCCAACACGCCGCTCGGCGCGGTGTGGCGGCTGAGCGCGGCCGGGAAGCTGATCGACAAGACCACCTTCGGCGGGGCGGGGGCCGACCGGCTGCGCGACGTGCGGCGCTTCGGCGACGGCCTGGTGCTCACCGGCGACACGTCGACCCAGAGCAACGGCAAGACCGACTGCTGGGTGCTGCGGACCACCGGCGCCAAGCCCAAGGTGGTGTGGGACGTGCGCTTTGGCGGCAGCGGCGCCGAGTCGTGCTACGCGGTGCGCACCCAGGGCACGAGCGTGCTCGCGGTGGGCGCCACGGAGGGGGTCGGCACGTCGACGGACGCGTACGCCGTGCTGGTCGACAGCGCCGGCAAGCTGCAGTGGAAGAAGGCCTACGGAGGCAAGGGCACGCAGCGCTTCTACGCCGCGGCGGCCTTGGGCGACGGCCGCTGGCTCGCGGGCGGCACCAGCAAGGACGGCACCGAGGCCGGCTACCTGACCCGGCTCAGCGCCTCGGGCGCGCAGGAGGCCACCGTCTACCCCAAGGAGCTGCGCGAGTTCTCGGGGCTGCACGTGCACGCCAACGGCAGCGTGTCAGCGCTGGGCCAGACCGTGCCGCTGATCACCGGCGGCAGCTTCGACCTGACGGTCCGCGCCACGGTGCTGGCGCGGCTGTCGTCCAGCCTGAAGGTGACGTGGAGCCAGGGCTTGCCGGCGACCGCGGCGGTCGATGTGCACGCCAAGCTGCAGCTCGACGGAGACCGCCTGCTCTTCGCGGGCTCGCGCCACACCGACATCGAGAGCGACGGCAAGAAGGAGCTCCAGGCGTTGGCCCTGGCCACCGACGCCTGGGGCCACGCCACGTGCGCGTCGGCTGGGCTGTGCGCGCACCCGGCCTACCGCTTCTGCGACGACGGAGAGCCCTGCACCACCGACACCTGCGTGCCGGCCAGCGGCTGCAAGCACGCGCCGGTGGCCGGCTGCGCGACGGCGGCGGCGAGCCTCGACCTCGACCATGACGGCCTCGCCGGCAGCGCGGACCCCTGCCCCAGCGTGTGGAACCCCGACGGCGACAAGACAGCCTGCGCGCCGGCCGGCACGCTGCTGAACGGCGCCGTGAACGTCACCCTGAGCGAGCCGGGCGCCGCGCCGGGCTACAGCGGCCGGCGGCGCACCAACGAGGTCGTCGAGGTCGCCCTCGCCAACGGCCTCGCCCACGACAGCGCGCTGGAGGCCTGGTGGCGCTTCGACGGCAACACCCTCGACTCCAGCGGCAAGAAGCGCCACCTCGACAAGGCGGGGGGCACCTACGCGCCGAGCGGTCTGTCGTCGCAGAGCCACGCCTTCCGCGTGCGTGGGCCCAAGAACTCGACGAGCGGCTTCGACGACCTGGTCACGACCGACCTCACGGTGGCGCTGTGGGCGCGGGCGGTCCGCGACGACGACGGCGCGAGCTGCACGTTCGTGCAGGCCTCCGGCGCGGCCGCGGCGCTCAAGACCGAGGGGCACCTGCAGCTCAAGGTCGACGACGACGGCGCGCTGCGCATGAGCTACGGCACCCACGACGGCAGCTTCGCCGGGCCCGGGGTGGCCGGGCTGCGCAGCGAAGACGCGCAGGTGACTCAGCTCGACCAGTGGCACCACTACGCCCTGGTCTCGCGCATGGGCCAGCCGGTGGTGGCCTACGTGGACGGGGTGTCGGTGCCGCTGAAGTCCGACGGAGGCGACCCGCTGAGCGCCGACTTCCCGGTCGGGCTGGAGTACTTCAAGGTCGGCGACGACAGCGGCGGCACCGGCGACTGCGCGGTGACGGTGGACGACCTGCTGCTCTTTTCGCGGCCCCTCAGCGAGCCCGAGATTCAGGCGCTGGCGCAGTCGCGCGCGCCCTATCGCACCCTGCTCAAGGCGCCCAAGTCGCCGACCTTTGGCGGCCTCAAGATGACGGAGCGCACCCCCTGGGACAGCGCCCCCCACCTGACCCACAGCGAGGTGGTGGGCAAGCGCCCGCTGGGCCCCGACGACCTGACCGACGCCCTGGGCTACTGGCGCTTCGACGGCAAGCCCACCAACGAGATCCAAGGCAAGAGCGACGCCAAGCCGGTGGCGGTGGACTGGGTCGACGGCGGCTTCGCGGTCGCCGACAAGGCCGCGCGCTTCAACGGCAAGACGAGCTACATGACCGTCACGCAGGCGGAGTCGACCGTGACCGACTTCACCGTGGAGGCGTGGTTTCGGGTCGAGGCCCCCAGCCCCCCGCGCATGTACCTGGTGGACACCCGGGCGACGCAGTCGTCGGCCAAGTCAGGCGTCGCCCTGCTGCTGGACACCCAGCCCGGGACGCGCAACTACCGCCTCGGCCACATGGTGTCCCACGGCGGCACCAACTATCAGGGCTACTACACCACGACGCTGGACACGGGCTGGCACCACACCGCGCTGCGCCGGCAGTCGGGCAAGCTGACCATGTTCCTCGACGGCGTCGCGCTCAACGCGACCTGGGCCAAGGGCGACACGGTGACGTCGGCGCTCAAGCTCTTCGGCAGCAAGCCCGCCCGCTTCGGCTACTACGGGGCCGGCACGCTAGGGGCCGACTTCAAGACCTACGGCTTGTTCGGCGCGCTGGACGAGGTCGCGATCCACGCCACGGCCGTGAGCGACGACGCCCTGGCCCGACGCGTGGCGGGGCCGCCGCGGATCCGCTTTCTGGCGAGCACGGGCGCCAGCGTGGCCAGCGAGGGCTACCTCTACCACCAGTACGCGCTGGTGGAGGACGGCGCCAAGCACACCCCGCCGACGCTGCTGGCCCTCGACAAGAAGACGACGTGCAGCGGCCTGCTCTCGCCCTGCTTCGGGATCGTCGGGTGGTGGCGCTTCGACGGCTTTGGCGCGCTGGCGCTGGACGCCACCACGGGGCGTCGCGTCGGCACCCTCAAGGCGGGCGCCGTGCAGACCGGCGCGGCGGCCCTCTTCCCGACCGCAGAGGCGCACGTGGACCTGGGCTTGTGGAAGGCGCCCTTCATCGGCGGCGACTTCACCGTCGAGTGGCTCGGCGCGCTGACGAGCACCTCGGCCAACGCGGCGGCGGTCCTGCTCCGTCGCGAAGGCCACGCCCCGGGCCTGCGCATCCAGAGCGGCAAGTTCGCGCTGGACGCGGCCCCGAACGCGACGGTGTCCGGCGGCGCACCCAAAGCCCGCGTGTCGCAGGCGCTCGCGGCGGTCTACGACGCCTCGGCCAAGCTGGCGCGACTGCTGCTCGACGGCGCCAAGGTCGGTGAGTCGACGGTGACGCCCGCAGGCAACACGCTCCCGCTTCGCCTGCTGCTCGGCAAGGGCGCGGGCACCGCGGGCCACATCGGCCGCGCGTCGAGCCTGCGCATCTTCTCGCGGCCGCTGGCGACCGACGAGCTCCACCACCACCCCGCGACGACCTGGGCGCCGGCGAAGAAGTAGGCGCACCGGGCAAGAACGACAGGGCAAGAGACGGGGCGCTAGACCTCGCGGGCGGCGACCACCAGCCCCGCGATCAGCGCGAGCCCGCCGGGCGGCGCCAGCAGCACCGTGGCCAGCCCCGGGTCGCCGTCGTGAATCCACACGCCGCCGAGCAGGAAGCCGCCCGGCAGGAGCACGGTCGCCACGCGCAGCAGCTTGGTCGCCCGCGCACGCCGGGCGTCGTCGCCAGGGCCCAGCGCCTTGAGCGTCGCGCCCCAGGCGATGTGAAGCAGGCAGAGCAGCGTCCCGTGGGCGTGCCCCAGGGTCCACATCAGCCTGCGGACCTCGTTGCCGACGTCGAGATACAGGCCGGCCTTGAACCCGTGCAGGCCCTCGAGCGCGAGGCCCACCAACGTGAAGAACACGAGCCCCCGCCAGCCGAAGCGCAGCTGCGCGCGGGGGTCATGCAGTGCGAGCTTGTCAGTGGCCATGGCGCTCTCCCAGGGGACGCGGCCAACAGTGCCCTGTCGCGCCCGCACTGACAACGCAGGCTGCCTCTCGTGGTGGAGCGAGTCCGGCTACTTGGCGACCACGCTGACCATGCGCCCGGGCTTGACGATGACCTTGCGCACCACCTTGCCTTCGGTCCACTTCACGATCCGCGCGTCGGCGAGCGCCAGCGCCTCGAGCGTGGCCTCGTCGCTGTCGCTCGGCACCTCGAGCTTGGCCCGCACCTTGCCGTTGACCATGACGGGCAGCAGGTAGCTGGCCTTGACCAGCTTGGCCTCGTCCCAGGTCGGCCACGGCTCCTGACTCACGCTCGGCGCGTGGCCCAGCCGCAGCCACAGCTCCTCGGCGATGTGCGGCGCGTAGGGCGAGAGCAGCAGCACCAGCGTCTCAGCCACCTCCCGGTGCAGCACGTCGACCTTCAGCAGGTCGTTGAGCGCCTCCATCATCGCGGCGATGCCGGTGTTGAAGCGCAGGTTGGCGGTGTCGTCGGTGACCTTCTTGATCAGCCCGTGCAGCACGCTCGCCACCTCGTCGGGCAGCGCCGCGTCGCTGATCGGCTTCTGATACAGGCTCCACATGCGGTAGAGGAAGCGCCGCGTGCCGTGCATGCCCGCCATCTGCCACGGCTTCACCTTCTCGAGCGGGCCCATGAACATCTCGTAGAGCCGGAAGGCGTCGGTGCCGAACTCGGTGAGCATGTCGTCGGGGTTGATCACGTTGCCGCGCGACTTGCTCATCTTCTCGCCGTCTTCGCCCAGGATCATCCCCTGGTTCACCAGCCGCGGGAAGGGCTCGTCGGTCGGCACCACGCCCATGTCGAAGAGCACCTTGTGCCAGAAGCGCGCGTAGAGCAGGTGCAGCACCGCGTGCTCGGCCCCGCCCACGTACAGGCTCACAGGCGGCCAGTAGTCCAGGGCCTCGAAGGACGCCAGGTCGGTGGTGCAGTCGGGGTCGGTGAAGCGCAGGTAGTACCAGCACGAGCCCGCCCACTGCGGCATGGTGTTGGTCTCGCGCGCGAACCAGTTGCCGTCGTCGTCCTGGAAGAAGCGCCAGTCCAGGCAGCGCGCCAGGGGCGGCTCTCCGTCCTCGTTGGGCTTGTAGTCCGCGGTCTCCGGCAGCTCCAGGGGCAGCTGGTCGTAGGGCACCGGCAGGGGCGTGGTGTAGTCGATGGTCACGGCGTCGCCCCGCCGCGGGTCCCAGAGCTCGCGGTCGGCGCCCTCGCCCGGAAAACAGGGGTAGAAGATGGGGATCGGCTCGCCCCAGTAGCGCTGCCGGCTGAACACCCAGTCGCGCAGCTTGTAGTTGACCTTGGTCTCCCCGAGCCCCTTGTCGGCCAGCCACTCCGCGATGCGGTGCTTGAAGATGTCGGTGCGCATGCCGTCGAACTCGCCAGAGTTGCAGGCCACGCCGTGCTGCGTGAAGGCCTCGTCGAGGGGCTCGCTGGGGTCCCCGTCTTCCGCGCACACGACGCGCACGATGGGCAGCTCAAAAGCCGTGGCGAAGGCGAAGTCGCGCGTGTCGTGCCCCGGCACCGCCATGATGGCGCCCGTGCCGTAGCCCCCGAGCACATAGTCCGCGGTCCACACCGGGATCTTGGCGCCGTTGACCGGGTTGACCGCATAGGCGCCGGTGAACACCCCGGTCTTCTCCTTGCGATCGTCCTGCCGGTCCCGCTCGCTCTTGCGCGCAGCGGTCGCCGCGTAGGCCTCGACCTCCGCCCTGCGCTCCTCGGTGGCGATGGTGCTCAGCAGCTCGTGCTCCGGCGCCACGACCATGTAGGTCGCGCCAAAGAGCGTGTCCGGCCGGGTGGTGAAGACGCGGATCGACAGGTCGTGGCCGTCGACCTTGAAGTCCACCTCGGCGCCCTCGGAGCGGCCGATCCAGTTGCGCTGCATGGCCTTGATGCCCTCGGCCCAGTCGAGGTTGTCGACGCCCTGGAGCAGCTCCTCGGCGTAGGCGGTGATCGCCAGCATCCACTGCCGCATGGGGCGCCGCACCACCGGGTGGCCGCCGCGCTCGCTCAGCCCGTCAATGACCTCCTCGTTGGCCAGCACCGTGCCGAGCTTGGGGCACCAGTTGACCGGCACCTCCGACTGGTAGGCCAGTCCGCGCTCGAAGAGCTTGAGGAAGATCCACTGCGTCCAGCGAAAGTAGGCCGGGTCCGTGGTGTCGACCTCGCGATCCCAGTCGTAGGAGAAGCCGAGCGCCTGAATCTGGCGACGAAAGTTGGCGACGTTCTTCTTCGTGGTCTCGCGCGGATGGGTCCCGGTCTTGATCGCGTACTGCTCGGCAGGCAGGCCAAAGGCGTCCCAGCCCATGGGGTGCAGCACGTTCACGCCCGTGTGGCGCAGGTAGCGGCTGTAGATGTCCGTGGCGGTGTAGCCCTCAGGGTGGCCCACATGCAGCCCCGCGCCCGAAGGGTAGGGGAACATGTCGAGCACGTAGGCGCGCTCGGTCTTGTCGGGGTCCAGCACCGCCTTGAAGGTCTTCTCCTCGACCCAGAAGCGTTGCCACTTGGGGTCGATGGCGGCGAAGTCGAAGCGCTCGTCGGCAGGCACGGCGGCGTCGCCCTCAGCCGGTCGCGGGTGCACCACGGGCAGAACGGCGGTGTTGGGGACGGGCTGAGGGTTGGGGGCTGCTGGGGTGGCCATGGTCGGGCTCCTGGTCGCGTGGCGCGGGCACGTCGCGGCAGAGGGGCCACGAGCGCGGGCGAGACGATGCCGTCCAGCGGCGCGGGGTTCAAGGTCCAGCCCGTCGACCGGGCGGCGCGCCCGCAAGTACGACTGCGCCGGTCTACTTTCACCTTTCTTCATCCAAGATCGTCCAGTGGCGAAGGACTTGTGACAGTGGCCACAATCTCGCCGAAATCCGCTCGCAGCCCGCCGCGGATTGAACCGGCAATATCGGTAAAAGCGCGTGCAATTTGGCGGCGCTTTCGCCGGTGGGCCGTGCATTTCAGCCGGGAACTGCTATCGTGGGCGCGTCTGTCCCGGCCGCTGTTCCCCGACGGTGGCCTATCCGGCTCTCGAGCCACGAGTCTCCCCCCGCTGTACCCAAGCTCTGATCCGTCTTTTGCGTGTCGCCGCGGCGTCCGCGAGGCGGCGCTGTGCCATCCGGCGCGGAGACCCATGCCAAAGCACCCTGAATTCGACGCGCTGACGCACGAGGCGTCGGACGCACCAGAACGTGACACACCCACCGACGAGCCAACGCCCGACGTGGTGCGCAAGCCCTACGCGAAGCCGAGCTTCGTGGTGGCGTCGTTCCGGCGCTTCTTCATGGTGTGCTCGAACAACAGCAACAGCTGCGCCGGCGGCCCCTTCGTCAAGCCGCCGAACAACGCCAAGGCCTGCTCATGAGCGACGCGCACGCTGCACGCGCGCCTCAGCTCGGCGCGATCCCGCGGCGCGCCTGGGTGCGGCTCCCGCCCCGCGTCAGCGCGGCGATCGGACGGCGGGTCGCGCAGGCCCGCCACCGCGCGCTGCCGAACCAGACGTGCATGGACCACGCCGCGTTCCTCGCCCGCTGGTACGCCGCCACGGGCGTCGCCGCCACGACCTACTACGGCGTCCGCGCGGAGGACGGCGGGGTGAAGGGCCACTGCTGGACCGCCCCCTCGGACGCGCCGGTCCCGACCACGTGGACCGTGATCCACGCCGAGTGACCCGCGCCCCGGCGCCCCCTCGTTCCTCCCCCCGCCCCTGGAGGTCTACCGATGTCTGAGTCCACCCCGCTGGCCCCGACGGCCGTGCTCACGGTCAACCGCGCGCTGCCACAGCGAGAGCTCATGGGGCAGCACATCTTTGTCAATCCGCGGCGGCGCGAGACGGTGACCCTCGACGAGCTGGCCACGTGGCTGGTGACCCAGGTCGACGGCGCCACCCCCTTGATCACCATCGCCGAGCGCTGCGCGGCCCAGTTCGACGTCAGCGCCAAGCAAGCCCTTGGGGACACGCGAGATCTCTTCGAGGGCCTGATGCTGGTGGGCCTGCTCAAGCCGGTGGGACCGTGACGTGGAGCGCCGCCAACCCCGCGGCGTCGCTCGCGGCTGACTCGCCCTTCGAGGTCGCCCCGAGCACCGCGCGGCTGCAGGTGCGCTGGCACGACGACGGCTGCGAGGCCCACACCCAAGGCGTCCCGGCCTTCTCGTGGCGCCTCGGCCAGCCGCCAGAGCTCTCGCCGGAGGCCTACGCGTCCCAGGCCTGGCGCGACTACACGCGCTACCTGATGCACCGCACCAGCCTGGAGTTCACCGGCGGCGGCACCCTCCACGCCTCCGCTGGCCGCGTCGGCTCCCGCTCTCTGGTGTTCTGCGGCGCCAGCGGCGCAGGCAAGTCCACGCTCTACGGTCACTTCAGCCCCGAAGACCGGATCCTGGACGAGATCTGCGATCTGCGCCTGAGCGAGAGTCGCGCCCGCTTCGCCCTCTACCCCGACGCGCCGCCGGTGGCCGCTGTGTGCCTGCCCGTGCACAGCGACCACTTCGAGCTGGTGCCGGTGCCGCCGGTACGCGCGCTGCACACCATGCTGCCCGAGGTCTACCCCGGCCTCTGGTTTGGGCACCGCCCCGAAGCGGTCGTCGACTTTCTCTCCTCGCTGCTCGAGACGGTGCCCGTGTTCGAGCTGCACACCCCCAAGGACCCTCACGTGGTCCAGTTCCTCCGGGAGTTTTGGTCATGATCCCACAGAGCCTCTCCGACAAGATTGACGCCGGCCGTGTGCCTGTGTCGATGCAGCTCGAGATCACGCGGCGGTGCAACTGGCGCTGCGTCCACTGCTACGCCATCCCCAAAGACGAAGGCGTGGAGAGCGAGCTGTCGACGCAGCAGATCTACGATCTGCTCGACGAGGCCTGGGACCTCGGGACCTTCATGCTCTCCATCACCGGTGGCGAAGCGACCCTGCGGCCCGACTTCGTCGACATCGTGCGCTACGCCTGCGAGCGGGGCTTCGCGGTGACCATCTTCACCAACGCGTCGCTCATCGACGACGCCATGGCCCGGACCCTGGTGGAGCTGGGGGTCGTCGAGTTTCAGGTCTCGGTGCTGGGCGCCAGCCCGGAGGTCCACGAGCGCATGGCGCAGCGGCGCGGGAGCCACGCGGCGGTGTGGGCCGGCGTCCGTGCGCTGGTGAAGGCGGGGGGCAACGTGCTGCTCAAGTCGTCCGCCATGCGGGACAACGCCCACGAGATCGCGGAGATCCACGCCCAGGCCGACCAGCTCGGCGTGGGGCACATGACGACCCCCGTGTTGCTGCCTCGCTGGCCCGGCGATCCCGAGATCGACGGCATGCGGCTCAAGGGCGAGGCGCGCAAGGAGATCATCGACCTGCAGGCGGGCTGGCAGATGGCGCTCCACGCGTCCGAGGACGAGCACCCACGCAGTGAGCACGAGATTTCTGGGGCCAGCAGCCCCGGGTGCCGCTCGGGCACCAGCACCATGTCCATCGGGGGCAACGGCAAGGTCTACCCCTGCAACACGCACCCGGCCGACGTCGGTGACACGCGCGAGCGTTCGCTGAAAGAGATCTGGGCCGACTTCTCGGGCTTCTCGCAGGTGATGGAGACCGACGACGCGGCCATGGAGCCGGGCGCCATCGCCGACGACGCGTTCACGTGTCCGATGGTGACCTACTCCGCCCGCAAAGAGGCCCGCTCGCCCGCGAGTCAGCGCGTGGCCATGGGCAAGCTCTCGCTGGGCGCGCGGCTGATCCGAGGCTGAGCCGAGCGCAGGCAGACGCCGGAAGACGGCGCCCTGGGCCGGCGGTGGCTACTGCTTCTTGCAGGTCCCGTCGACCTCGTCGGTGGCGCCGACACAGGCCAGGCCGGCGGCGCACAGGGCTTGCGTCTTGTCGCACTCGGCGCCCTCCGGCAGCCCGGTGCAGGCGAAGGCCTCGCCCGACTTGGTGCACGCCCCGCCCAGCTCCTTGCAGTCGATGAGGTAGGGCTGCGTCCCCGCGCAGTCGAGCACCAGCTTGCCGTCCTTGCAGGTGCCGGCGTCCGAGTCGGCGCAGGTGCCGACCTTCTCCTGGCAGGTCACGCCCTTGCTGTGGATCACGCAGCCGGGCGCCTCGCCGCCGCAGAAGGACCACTCCACGTCGCCGTCGTCGGACTCGTAGAGGCACTCTTCCCCGGCCTTCATGGCGCAGTCGGCGCCCCAGTCGGGCGCGATGACGGCGCACGTGGCAGCGCCGACGTCCTTGAACTGCGCAGCGCAGTCGTAGGTGGCGTCTTTGCCTTCCTCGCACATCAGCACCTTGTCGCCCTCGCACTTGCCCTCTTCCGGGTAGGTGCAGGTGGCCGCCCCCCCAGCGTCGGCGGCCGTGCCTGCGTCGGCTGCGCCGCCTGCGTCGCTGCCGGCCGCGTCGGTGCCTGCCGCGTCGGCGCTGCCTGCGTCCGCGCCGCCTGCGCCGGCGTCGGCGAGGCCGGCGTCGGCGGCCCCCGCGGTGTCGGCAGCCCCGCCAGCCGCGGTGTCCGTGGCGGTCCCGGTGCCCGCAGCCGAGCTGCCGCACCCGGCCGCTGTCAGCGACCCGAGGGCGATGATGAAGGCCAGGCTCGAAGGACGGACGATGGACATGGGGACGCTCCAGGGTGAGGGGGCCGTGGCCTAGCAGACTGCGCCTTTTCTCCGTTCTTGCGGCCACGCCGGTCAGTCTGCTGGGAAGGGGAAGCCACGGCTTGCCGTGGCTGGGGGCGCTCGTAGCCCCCCCAAAAAACAGAAAAGCTAGCAGATTGCGGCGACAATCAACTTCGCCGCAGTTTGCTAGTCTGCCGGGACCTCAGGGCGGCTGTCATCTCTGCGGTGAGCGGGTGGGCGTGGCGGAGGGCGTGGCGGTGGCCGCGGCGGGCGGTGCGTCTCGAGGTGGCACCCGCAGCCAGATGCGCAGCACGACGTGCTCGCCGTCGGCGCGGAGGTGGCCCGCGTGGTTGCTGTCCCAGGCCAGCATGGGCGTCCGCAGCTCGGCGACCTGCCGCCAGGGCGCGCTGCGCAACAGGCGGGCGCACAGCGGGTCGCGCCCGGGGCCCACC
>JAUIAC010000335.1 GCA_030425545.1 bacterium
CTTGCGCCCCGCCTTGCGCTTCGCCGCGCGCTTCCCTGGCCGGTCGGTGCCTTCGCCGCCCTCCGACGCGGGCTCGTCGGCGTGCTCTGGCGTCGCCTCGTCGTCCTCACCGTGGCTGTCCCCTGCGCTGCCGCCCGGCTGGGCCGTCTCTGCGACGCGCTGGCCCACCACCACGGGGCGATGCACCTCGACCCGGCGCACGTGCCGCAGCGCCAGCACGGCGGCGGCGGGCAAGCGCTTGCGCAGCCGGTCCGGCACGACGCTCTCAGGCGCGGGCGTCCGCGACACCCGCGCGCTGACCTTGCGCACGTCCAGCGAGAGCCGACCGCCCCCGTCCTCGCGAGAGACCTCGATGCCCGTGATCTCGACGCGGCCGTCGCTGAAGGCCGAGACCCCCTGCACCGCCGCCTTGACGCCCCCGACCTGGAGGGCGAAGCGCTTCGGCAGGGTCACATGCACCTCGCCGGTGCGCTCGGGCAGCCGGGCGACGCCGCGGGCGCTGATCTCACCTGGCATGCCGGCGACGTGCGTGCGCCCGCTCCAGCGCAGCTCGATCTGCTCCTGCACGGGCGAGTGGTCTTCCAGCACGAAGGAGGCGCGGTTCAGCCGCAGATGCCGAAGGTCCACGCCACCCGGGGTCAGGAGCGGCCCTCCCTTGGCGTCGTCCACCTGCAGCTGCATGCCGCGGACGGTCAGCTTGGGCACGTGGCGAGACAGGTACTGGCGCAGCCCGCCGCCGCCGCCCCCGCCAGCCTTGCTCTCGCGGCCCTGCAGGAAGCCACGAATCACGGCCTCGAGGTTGACCCGACCGTCGGCGCTGCGCGTGACGCGGAGCCGTGGATCTCGCACGTCGACGCTGCGCAAGAAGACGCGGGGGGAGCGCACGCCGTGGAGCTCGTAGGCGACCTGCAGCCGGCGGATCGACCCGATGCGGGCGCCGGTGGCCGCGTCGTCGAGCGTCAGGCCGTCAAGCGTCACGCGCGAGAGCGGCTCGACCCAGACCTTGTCGACGGAGAGGGCGACGCCGTGACGCGCCGCGCGGTCGATCAGGCGCCGCTCGATCTCCCCAGCGGCGCGCTCTGGCAGGGTGAAGACGCCGACGCCGAGCGCGAGCCCGACGATCGCCGCGACCCCTTGGGCGGCGATGCGGGTGCGGGACGAAGCGTTGGCCATGGGTGCGCGGCGCTCAGCGATGCGTCACACGAGGCGGTGAGGCCTTGCAGTCGCAGGGCGCGCCAATCAGTTGAAGCTCTTCTTGCCGGACGTGAGGATGATCACGGCGATGAAGGCGCTCGCCGCGACCACGCCGGTGCCGATGAGCAGGCCCGTCTTCGCGTTCGACAGCAGGTCGACCTCGAAGCTCTTCAGGTTGGCGAGGGGCAGCAGCGTGTCCCGGTCAGAGGCCACCAGCTGGCTCGAGTACATCGAGAAGTTGAACGGCGTGATCTGGTAGCGACGGCCACCCTGGGAGCGAACGAAGATGCGCGTGTCGCGGGTCACGGCGACCTGCTTGTTCTTCAGCGTCTTCACCGCCACGGCGTCGTTGGCGCCCCGGCTCAGCAGCTTCTGGCCCTCGTCCTCTTTGATCTTGTCCTGCAGCACGCGGTCCTGGCTCAAGGCCTGACGCGACTGCAGCTTGCGGAACTCCACCGACGGCACCTGGTAGGTGTTGTAGCAGCCGGTCAGTCCCGACAGCAGGGCGAAGCTGGTCACAAGGGCGAGGATCTTTCTCATCGGTGTCCCTCAAGGTGGGGGGTGGGGCCGCGGCGAGGGCCGCAGGCAGGTGGCTCAGCCCTCAGGCTGGGCGCCACAGGCCTCCCAGATGGTGTTCAGGTCCTGCTGGTAGAGGAAGAAGAAGCCGTAGGGGAAGCAGAGCAGGAGCAGCAGCAGGATCATCGTGCGATCCTCGATCTGCACGCCGGCCTTCTGTCCCATCTCGGGCAGCGCCTTGATCATCTTCCAGTAGATCAGGAAGAAGAGCGGACCGCAGAGGAAGCCGAGGAAGAAGAACATCGGCTTGATCTCTTCGCGCCCCAGGAAGGTGTTGATCTCGTTGATGCGCTTCCACAGCCAGATGATGCCGAAGATGCCGCAGGTCAGGACCGTGAAGAGCACGACCTTGACCGGGTTCAGCCACTCGCCGTGGGGCAGGTTCGCGCCGCCACGGCGGCCACCGCCGGAGAAGCCGCCACCTCCGCCGCCGCCGCCGCTCGGGGCAGCCTGGGGGGCCGCCGGCTGAGGAGCCGCGGGGGTCTTGGGGCGCGCCGGGGCGGCCGGTGCAGCAGCCATCGGGGCAGGCGCGGCGGGCGCGGGCGCGGGCGCGACGGGCGCAGGTGCGACGGGCTCGGGGGCCGGCTCGGGCTCGGGCTCGGCAGCTGCGGCGGCCGCGTCCATCTCGTCGAAGAAGTCGGGCGGGATCTCCATGGCCACGGTGGCCTCGTTCTCCTCGATGTTCCACGCACCCGCCATCTCCGGCACGAGGGCGGCGCCGATCCACTCGCCCTTGCCGTCGTCGTAGATGTACTCGTCCTGGCGGAGGTCACCGAGGCGCGCCATCTCGCGCAGCGTGTCGATGTCGAACTGGACGGCCTTGCCGTCGCGGTGCAGATGGAAGGCCATGGTGTGCTTCCTCAGACGCCTGCTTCTCAGGCGCGGACATGTGGAACTTGTCGGCTGACCCCGATTCCCGTCGCAGGAATCTCGATGTCACCCCAACTTCGCGCGTGGCCGACGCCAACGCGCGCGCCGATCTTATGGGGCCAGCAAGCGCGAGCGTCAATGGGGGAGCCCGGCCGCAGCGCTCGCCCCGGGGTGTCGCAGGCGCACACCCCGCGCGCGCTGGCTGCGCAAGGCAGCGCCCCGCGCGCAGCAGGGAGCTTAGCCCTGGGGCTCGAGGCCCTTGAGACGCTTCAGGTCGCTCATGACCTTGTTGTACTCGACCTCCCAGGAAGACGTGCCCTCCTGAAGGTTCTGGATGCGCTTGCGCACCTCCTGGTCCAGATCGTCGTCGACCTTCAGGTGCTGGCGCAGCACGCCGCGCAGGACCTTCCGCAGCTCGTTGTCCTCGACGAAGATCTCGGCGACGTGGCGGCTGTGGAAGAGGCACTCGATGATCTGCCGGGTCAGGTACTCCATCGCCTTGTCGCCGATGCCGAACCCGCGCTCTTCCGCGATCTTGTTCTTGAGCTTGTGCAGCTGCCGGAACTCGAGCCCGCCCTGCGAGATCAGCTCGCGGGCGTGATTGACGATCTCGCGCTCGGTGCGAATGTACTCCTTGAGCACACTCTCGATGTCCAGCAGGACCTCACCTTCCATCTCCGGCTCGGCCTCGATGGCGCCCGTGCTGGTCAGCACGTTCACCATGTCGTTGGAGATCGGGGTCACCTTGCCAGCGTATAGCCTCATGGACGCACTCCCAGGACGGGTAGAATGGGACGGGTTGATTCGGAAACCCGTGTCGAAACAGGGCGCGCAACGGCCTTCCCCTGCAAGCGAGCACGCATACCTAGCACAGCGGAATCGACGGGTCTACGCGGCCCACGGGCGATTTTTGCGGGGCGTTCGCTGAAAGTCGGGCCTCGGCTGGGCGGTCGCGCTCGCTCAGCTGCTCGCGACGCGCCACGGCTCGTGGAAGTTCTCGACCCGCTTCACGAAAACGGCGAACTGCACCGCCGTTCCCTGGCCGGACTCGACCCGCAGCATCTTCACGGAGCGCTTGCCGCTCTCTTCGACGCGCTGCTCGACGAAGCCCTCTTCGATGTAGATCCGCAGGGCGTTGGTGAGGTTCACCTTGCTCACCGCCTCGTGGCAGTAGACCTCGCCGAGCTCGAACTGCTTGTCGGCCTTGCTCTGGCAGTGCTCGACGAAGTCCTTGGCGCTCATGGGCTCCTGGCCGAGCGTGGGCAGCGTGCGGCCGAGGACGAGGTAGGACTCGATGAAGTTCTGGATGAGCTTGGCGTAGAGCTGCACCAGGGGCTTGAGCTTGCTGCTGAGCTGGTAGGTGTCGCCGTCGCGTTGGCGCAGCCAGCCGAGGTCGACGAAGCGGTCCAGGGTGCCGGCGTACTGGTCTTTGAAGTCGACGCCGGGGTCGTAGATGAACTCGTACTTGAGCAGCCGGCTGAGCAGCTTGGTGTCCTCCTCGAGCACGTCGGCCTCGATGCGCCCCTCGCTGTCGAGGCCCGCGAGCAACGCCGAGGCGAGCAGGGCGTCTGGCACGAAGAGGTGGATGAGGTTGTTCTTGTAGTAGTCCAGGTGCAGCCGGCCGTCGCGCTTGACGACGTAGACCTCGTCGTCGTCGAAGCGCTTGCGGAAGATCCAGCCGGCCTCCTCGAACATCTCGAGCGCGCCGTCGAGGAAGGGCTCCACCGCCTCACCCAGGGCCCTGGCGCGCCGACTCTGGGCGCCGAGCGGGTCGGGGATGCCGCCCGACTGCCGCTGAGCGACGATGTCCTGGGTCTCCGCGAAGGCCAGGCGCTGGCGGCGCATGCGCATGGCGGTCTTCAGCGGCCCAGCCAACACCGCGCCGCGCCGCACCGCCGAGTCGAGCAGGTGGCCCACGCGGGTCAGCAGCTCCTCGCGCCCGATGCCGCGCTGCACCTTGGTGAGCAGCACCGCCGCGGTGAGCGCCGTGGGCGTCAGCACGGCGGCGGTGTTGATGCCGCCGAGGATCTGGTAGCCACACACCTTCACCGCGCGGGTGAACACGTCGGGGTCGTAGCCGGCGCCAGGGCGAATGCCCTCTTGCTCCAGCAAGGTCCGCACCGACAGCGGCTCGGCGAACTGCACACGCATGCGGCCGTACTTGTGCACCAGCACCCGCGTGGCGCTGAGCAGATCCCCCACGCCCTCGCGCTTCTTCTCGCCGCCCTCGAGCTCCTTGCGGTAGGCGGCCTCTTCGATGAGCCGCTCGTAGCCGAAGTTGGTCGGCGCGATCATGACGTCCGGCACGATGCCGTCTGCCACCGCCTGCAGGATGATGCGGAGCATGCCGTAGCGCGGTGGCAGCAGCTTGCCGGTGCGTGAGCGGGTGCCCTCGATGAAGAACTCCACCCAGTGGTGGTCCTTGAGCAGCTTGGTGACGTAGGCCTCGAAGGCGGCGGCGTACACGGGCTGGCCGCGGAAGGTCCGGCGCAGGAAGAAGGCGCCCGCGTGGCGGAAGAACCAGCCCATGGGCCAGAACGAGAGGTTGGCCCCCGCGGCGATGTGCGGCGGGATCATGCCGTTGCGGTAGAAGAGGTACGAGATGACCAGGTAGTCGATGTGACTCTTGTGGCTGGGCGCGATGACGATGGGCGCCTTGCGGGCCGCCTCGCGGATGCGCTCCAGCCCCTCGGTGTCGACCTCCAGGCCGGTGTAGATGCGGGCCCAGACCAGCGTGAGCGTGACGCTGAACAGGTCGATCATCCACAGGCGCAGGTCGGCGGCGATCTCGATCAGGCTGGACCGCGCCTCCGACTGCAGCTCGGCGATGTCTCGCTTGCCGTCCTCCGCGGCGATGGCCTGCAGCGCGGCCTCGAAGCGTGGGTCGGCGAGGATCTCGTCGGCGACCACGCGCGGCGGCTTGACCAGAGAGCCACGAATCACCCGGTCTTCTCGGGCGAAACGCTGGCGGATCAGCTGTCGCAGGCGCTCGGTGAGCACGCCGTCGTCGCAGGCGTCGTCGTTGTCCGCGAGAAAGGTGGAGAGATCGATGGCCTCGCCCACGCGGACGAAGGCGCGGCGATGGTTGAAGACGAAGCTGGCCAGCTTGCGGATCGGGCCCGGCGCGTCGGGGTCGCCGAAGAAGGCCTCGAGGATGTTGGTGCCGTCGCTGCTTGGGCTGCGCTCCCAGACCAGCACCTGCGGCACCAGGATGATCGGGAAGGTCACGTCCCGCTGGGTCGCGAGCAGGTCGGTCAGGTGCGGCTCGGTGGGCGGCCCCGCGGTGAGCTGCGTGAAGGTGAAGCCGCGGCGTAGGAAGAGCAGCACCGAGCGGCGACGCCGGAGCAGCCCGCGGATCACGGCGGAGGGGTCGAGCTGGCGGGAGCTGGCGAAGCGGCGCCGCCACCAGAAGCGGATCGCGAGTCGCCAGGGGTGGAAGGCGGTGAGCGCGGGGCCGTTGCTGAACTCCGCGAGGGGGAGGCGACCGCGGAGCAGGGCGAAGTTGAGGTAGAGCGTGTCGAGCAGGCTGACGGTCTGCATCACATAGACCGGGACGCCCTCGCGGGCGGCGGTGGTGATCTGCGTGTCGATGGTGCTCGGGAAGCTGACGGGCTGGAAGAAGATGCCGGCGAGCCAGCGCGCGATGAGCCCGAAGCGCGTGGTCATGCGGGTGCGATGGCTGAGCTCGCGCTCGCTGAGGCCGTCGTCGACCGGGCCGGCCGTCGCCGGCGGGACGAGCGGCCCAGGCGTCGGGCGGGCAGGGCGCCCCCGGGGAGTCGGAGCGGCGCCATCGTTCGAATCGTCAGCCCCGTTTGCGGGGGCTGCGGCGTCCACGGCGTCCACGGCGTCCA
>JAUIAC010000336.1 GCA_030425545.1 bacterium
ATGAGTCGAACTCCTTTGCCGAGCGTGGCTGAGCAAGTGACCTCCCGTCGCGCGTTCCTCGCCGGTCTCTCCGGCTGCGCCGTCGCGGGGGTGCTCGCCGGCTGTGAGGTCGCCGAGGTGTCGTCGGGTTCCACGGGCGACGCGAAGGAGCTGTCGTTCAAGACCAGCGACAATCAATACGCCGCCCTCTCCGCCGCTGGCGGCATGGCCGCGGCGAACGCGGGCACCAAGAAGCTGCTGCTCATCCGCACCGACGACTCCACCGTGGTCGCGCTCGACCGGGTGTGCACCCACGCGTTCTGCGAGATGAACCCCGGCGGCATCGGCAACTGGGACGCCGCCAAGAGCGTGCTGCGCTGCGGCTGCCATGGCTCGGAGTTTCGGCCGGACGGGACCTACGTCGACGGCAGCGTCGGCGGTGGCGGCTCGGTGGCCGACCTGGGCGCCTACCCCGTGACCTTTGACGCGAGCGCCGGCACCGGCACCGTCACGTTGGGAGGATGAGTCCGATGCGAACCCGTCAAACAGCCCTTGTCGTCGCCCTTGCGGCCATCTTCGCGACCCTCGTGGTCGCCTCCAGCGCCACAGCGCTGCCTCGCATGTCGCTCACGGCTGGGTCGCCCTGCGCGACCTGTCACATCACGGCCCAGGGTGGTGGCGCGCGCAACGAGATCGGTTGGGGCACTGAGCTCTTCACGCGGATGGTGGGCTTCGAGAAGGTCGGCCTCGCCAGCTGGGACGAAGCCGAGAGCAACGGGCTCGCTGGCGGCAAGGTGATGATCGGCGTCGACATGCGCATGCAGCTCGCGCGCCTCGGGCGACCCACCGCGCGGCCGCCGAGCCAGGCTGAGCCCGGCCTCTTCGACGGCTTCCAGAAGGCAGACAAGCCCGACCTGATGGTCATCCCCATGTTCTTTCAGCCCTACGTGACGGTGTCTCCAACGACGTGGGTCCACTTCACGGGGGGCTACAACATCAGCACCCTCGAGGTCGGCCCGAAGAAGAGCGCGCGCTACCCGGGCCAAGCTGCGTGGGACGCGCAGATGGTGCTGCACTTCGACGCCAAGTACCCACAGGTCCGCTTGGGCTACCTGCAGCCCACCATCGGCGTCCGGCACGACGACCACACCATGCTGATTCGTGCTGACGCACTTGAGCCAAGACGGCCGGCGATTCCAGCTGGTTATGCCGAACTTGGTGGTGAACTGAACTACCAACCCAAGGCGTGGCTGCGGGTCGACGCGGGCGCCTACCTCAACCAAAACCTCTTCGACGCCATGAGCGGACGACCGGTCAACCCGCTCGGCACCGCTGCTGGCGACGGCCTGGCCTGGCTCGGCCGCGTCAGCGTGCTGCCTCAGTTCCTCGACCTGGGCCTGAACACCTGGCTCGGCGCGTCGGCCTTCGGCTCGGAAGAGTATCTCTTGATCAACGGCTTCGCTGGCATCGGCAAGAGCGAGCTCGGCTCGATTCAGCTCGAAGTGTCGCGTTCGACCGGCGCCGGAGACTACGAGACCCTGAACATGATGGCGCTGCTGTCGTACAACCTGAAGGAGTGGCTGGTGATCGAGGCCCGCGCCGAGCAGGCGACCGCCAGCGCCACCACGTCCGTCGGGCGGCGCGAGGCGACCACCCGTCAAGCCGTCGTCGGCGTTCAGTTCTTTCCCCTGCCCTATGTGGAGCTGCGACCGGAGTACCGGTTCATCTTGTCCAGCAACGACGAGGCGGGGCTCAGGGATGAATACGCCCTCGGGCAGTACACGTTGCAACTCCACATGTTCTTCTGAGCGATGATCCGGGTGCGCCCCGTCATCGTGTCCACATCCCCGTTCCTGGACCCACGCATCGTGGCGTCCCAGACCCCGGAGCCTTCGCTCCCAAGGAGACACCCATGAAGCGCTTGAAGTTGACCCTCGCCATCGTCGCCGGTGCGACCCTGCTCGCCGGCCCCGCCTTTGCCCAGCTCGCCGTCAAGGCCAAGGGCGCGCAGAAGGTCCAGCTGAACGACAGCATCCGCAAGAACGTCATCTCGTGGCTCAGCGCCGCGCCGATGGAGAACATCAAGGGCACCGCCCCCAACGTGAAGGGCACGTTCTCCATGGACCCTGCCAACATGAAGGCGGTCACCGGGTCCATCTCAGTGCCGGTCAAGGGCATGAAGACCGGCAACCCGATCCGCGACCGTCACCTCGCCGGCAAGGACTGGCTCGACGCCAAGAAGTTCCCGAACATCACCTTCAAGATCACCGCCATCAAGTCCGCGCGTGCTGCTGGCAAGAAGGCCAACCTGCAGGCTGAGGGCGACTTTACGTGCCATGGCGTCACCAAGAAGATCACGGTTCCGGTCGAGATCTCGTGGAAGGAGGCCAACGCCAAGACGGCGCGGGTCGCCGGTGACTGGGTGAAGATCTCCACCTCGTTCACCATCAGCCTCGCGGACTACAACGTCGCCGGTAAGGCCGGCGTGGTCGGCAACAAGGTGGGCAAGACCATCAAGATCGACGCCACGCTCTACGGTCACACGGTCCGCTGAGCTCGACTGTCAAGACGCCCGCGGCTCCTGGCCGCGGGCGTCGCGCCCTGGGGAGAGAGCCATGAAGAAGACACTCGCGATCGTCGCGTTCGTGCTAGCGGCCGGCGTGCTCGGCTACTGGGTCAAGGACGGATCGCACATGGCGAACCAGTTCAAGACCCTCAAGGTCACGGTGGAAGAGGACGAGTTCGGCGACAAGGTCGAGAAGAAGGAGTGGGTCGAGGAGTTTCACCTCGGGCTCATGGACGGCGCGCTGCCGGCCGCCCTGGGGCTCGCGGGCATCGGCGCGGTGCTCTTCTTCCTCGACTACCGTAGCCGCAAGAAGACGGCTTAGGTCCAGCTGCATGGTCACCGCCTTTGTCGCAGGCGCCACGGGCTACACCGGCCGCGAGGTCGTCCGTCAGTTGTGTGACGCGGGCCACGAGGTCGTCGCGCACATCCGCCCCGGCAGCCGGGCTCGCGCCCGCTGGGAGCCCGAGTTTGTGCGGTGGGGGGCGACTGTCGACGACACGCCGTGGGTCGACGCGGACGTGGCGGCGACCCTCGCCCGGGTGCGCCCCACCCATGTCTTCGCGCTGCTCGGCACGACAGCCTCACGTGGGAAAGCCGAGAAGAAACAGGGGGCAGAGGCGGCGTCGGTGACCTATGACGCCGTGGACTACGGCCTGACGGCGATGCTGCTACGCGGCGCGGAGTCCTGCGGCACGTCGCCGCGCTTCGTCTACCTCTCGTCGCTCGGCGTCAGCGACACGGCCGTGGGCGCGTACATGGCGGCGCGAGCCAAGGTCGAGCGCGAGCTGCGGGCCAGCGCGCTGCCGTGGACAGTGGCCCGCCCCTCGTTCATCACCGGCGACGGCCGCGACGACCCGCGCACCACCGAGCGACTCGGCGCTGGCCTCGTCGACGGCGCGCTCGGGGCGCTGGCCGCCCTGGGTGTGCGGGGCCCGCAGGCTCGCTTCGGGTCGATGGACAACGTCACGCTGGCCGCCGGGCTGATCCGCCACGGCTTGTCGGCCAGCGCGGTCGGGCAGGTGGTCGAGCCGGCGGCGCTGCGCGCCCCGCGACGATGACCTGCGCTTGAGGGCCGCCGCGGGGACCCGCAGCCGAGCCCGGGTGGATCAGAACCTTGAAAGCTGGCCCAACCGTGCCTAGGTTCTCCCCGCGCGGGCGACGCTACGACGTAGCACCCCTGTTCCAACCAGCCCGCGTGTGACACGAAGCCCGACCGGGCTCTGGAGGATCCGCACCATGCGCGACGTTCTTTCTCGCCGTAACTTCATCCGCAAGACCGCCACCGCAGGCGCCGTTGGCCTGGGCGCCGCTGCGCTCCTCTCCGCGTGCGGCAAGAAGGAGGGCGGCGACACGAAGGCTGCCGCCGGCTGCAACGACGTGTCCGGCCTCAACGCGGCCGACAAGGGCATGCGCACGTCGAACGCCTACGTCGACAAGGCCGCCGACCCCAAGAAGGCGTGCGACCTGTGCCAGCTCTACAAGGCGCCGGCCGCAGGTGCCGCGTGCGGTGGCTGCACGGTGATCAAGGGGCCCATCGCGCCGAAGGGCACGTGCAACCTGTGGGCTGCCAAGTCTGCGTAGGGCGCTGAGCTAGACGCTGACGCCGCGGGGCGCTGAGTGATCTCAGCGCCCCGCGGTCGTTGTGTTCTTGTGGCGTCGTGTCCTTGTGGCGTCGTGTCGGTGGTCGAGGCAGAGGGCCGGCTACTTCGCCTTCAACGCGTCGAGCGCCGCCTGCTTGAACGCCTTGACCTTGGCCGCGTTGATGCCCACGAGCCGCCGCATGATGTGGCCGTCGCGACCCACGAGGAAACCGGTGGGCATGCCCTTCACGCCGAAGGCGCCCATGGACACCGCCTTGGCGTCGTACGCGACCTGAAAGGTCAGCTTCAGCCCGGCGATGAAGTCCTTGGCCGCCTGGGGTCGCTTGTCCACGCCGATGGCCAACACCCGGAGCCCCTCGGCCTTGTGCGCTTCGTAGAACTTCTGCAGGTCGGGCAGCTCGCGGCGACACGGGCCGCACCACGACGCGAAGAAGGTCACGATGGTGACGTGCCCCTTCAACACCTCTTGCGTGAGCGTCGCCCCGTCGGCGGTCTCCGCGCTGAACTTGGGGGCCGACTTGCCCGCCGCGCCGTGGTCGTGGTGCGCGGTCGGCGCCGCGTCGGCGGGCGCAGCCACAGGCGCGTCGGCGCAGCACCGGAAGCCCGTGGTCACGTTGCGGTAGCCGAGGCCGAAGCGGGCCTGGCGCTTCATGCAGCTGGCCTTGGGCCCCCAGCGAAAGTCGGCACCGGAGAGCGTGGCGGTCGACTCGCTGGTGCCGGTCCACTCAGCCAGGTTGCCGCTCTGGTCGAAGACGCCTGCGGGAGACCGGCAGCTCGCCATGGAGCCGGTGGCCACGGGCGGGCCGTCGCCGCGCCGGTCGTCGTTGCAGCGACCGGCCTCATGGAAGAAGCCGTAGGGGAAGAGCGAGCCCTCGACCTTGTCGTCGCTGAAGTCCTTGTCGCCGTCGTTGTCCACCGCCGGCTCGCCAGTGCACGACGAGACCCACTCCTCTTCGGTGCACAGCCGCTTGCCGGCCTTGGAGCAGGCGTCCTTGGCCTCGTACCACGACGCCTCCGCTGGCCGGACCATGGGGCGGCTCAGCGCCCTGCCCTGCGCGTCGATGCTCGCCTCGTAAGCGTCGACCCAGAACGTGCCCTTGGTGGTGCGCTGCGACACCATGTTGTGCTGCTGCTTGGCCACGAACCCGGGCTTCTCGACGTCGGTGCCCTTGGATCGTGCGGACGCCTTTGCGGTCTCCAGTGCCGAGCGCACGTAGTAGTCCAGCACCTCGGTGGCGTTGACGCCGGGGACCAGGTGACCGTTGATGTAGGTGCGCGGCGTGCCGGCGATGCGCGCGAAGCGGCCGGCGTTGGAGTCCCGACGCGTCTTGGCGTGCGCCACCTGCTCGTCCGCGAAGCAGGCGTCGTACTTCTTGCCGTCGACCCCGACCTCGACGGCCCAGGCGCGGAGGTTGGGCGCGTTGATGCGGAGCTTGCGCGCGTAGATGCGGTCGTGCATGGGCCAGAACTTGCCCTGCAGGCCGGCGCAGTTGGCCGCCTTGGCCGCGATGCACGCGTCGGGGTGCATGGTGCCCTTCATGACCTTGTTGCAGCGGTTGTCCAGCGGGAAGTGCTTGAACACCCACCGGACCTTGCCTTTGTAGCGCTCCTTGAGGGGCTTCATGTTGGCGGTCAGCGCGCGGCAGTACCCGCACTCAAAGTCGGCGAACTCGACGATGGTGACAGGCGCGTCCGCCGGACCGAGGGCGAAGTCTTCCTTGTGGACGGGCACCTCGTAGTAGCTGCGCCCCTTGCGCATGACCTCCTCGCTGTAGCGAAAGCCCAGCGTCGGGTGGGTTCGGATGGTCAGCCCCGTGCTCGCTGGCGAAGGTGCGGCCGCGGGCGGTGGGCTCGCTGGCCCGGTGGAGTCGGAGACCGCCGCTTTGGCCGCCGGCTTGCCCGGAGCGGCCGCCGTCGTCGTCGCCTCGGCGACGGGCCGAGCCAGCGCCGCCTTCGCCTGCGCGATGCGGGCCTCGGTCATCGACGCTCGCACCGCGTCATGGGCCGCGATGGCACCGCCGCAGGTCACGGCCAGCGACACGGCCGCCAACCCCAGCACCGCGGGTCTCACCAGCTGCGCGGGGGCCGTGCTGAGCGGCGCCAGGCGGCGGTAGGCGAGCGCCGCCACGGTGGTGAGCCCCAGGTTCACCGCGTACATGCCGATGCAGTAGAGGCAGTAGGCGCCGATGACAAAGGACGAGACGTAGGCCAGGTAGACGCTGTGCAGGCAGACGGCGACGCCGCCGGCGGCGAGCGCGCCGAGGAGCGCGCGGCCGTGGGCCCGTGAACGCCACGCGGCCACCGCCAGCACGGCGACCGTCGCGTAGACCGCAAGACCCCA
>JAUIAC010000337.1 GCA_030425545.1 bacterium
GAGCTCGGTCAGCGTCGTCCCCAGCTGACCACGCGGCGGGCGCGGACGCCGTGGGGCGTCGTGCGGCTGCGGGCAGGGGCTGGTGGTGCGCTTGGTCACGGTCGCTCGCGGGCTGAGTTGGACTGCAGGACGAGCCTGCAGCGTTGCGCGGAGGCTCCTGTGAGCCCCTCGTCGCGCCCCGTTACGTCGCAAGCACCGTGCCAGACGCCCGATTCGACCTTTCTGAATTGATCTCCGCAGCTTGACCCAGCGGCCCGGATCAACCACGCAAAATCTGCACACTATCCGGAAGAGATTGCGTAGTTGCGGTGGCCTGAGCTGCCAGGTCGGCTCTGCCGCGCGGCTCGAGGGCGAGGCTCGGCGAGGCCAGGATGTCCACGGCGTGGGCGTTCACCCCTCGAATGACCGACCCGCGGGCAGGTCAGGGAGCAGCCGCTCGCTGGCGAAGAGCGCGGTGAGCTCCTCGCGCGGTCGGATGACGGTCCACGTGTCACCGTCGACCATCACCTCGGCGGCCCGCTGGCGGCTGTTGTAGTTCGACGACATGCAGAAGCCGTAGGCCCCTGCCGAGCGCATGGCCAGGAGCGCGTCGCGGTCGACTCGCGCGAGCGGACGCTCCTGAGCGAAGAAGTCGCCGCTCTCGCAGATGGGGCCGACCACGTCGACCACCTCTTCTGGCGCGTCGAGGTCCCGCTGCACCGGAACGATGTCCTGCCAGGCGCGGTAGAGCGAAGGCCGGATGTTGTCGTTCATCGCCGCGTCGGTGATGACAAAGGTCCGCTCACCGTTGGACTTGCGGCCGAGGACCCGCATCAACATCACACCGGCGTTGCCCGCGATGACCCGGCCCGGCTCCACCAGCAGCTTGAGCCCCCGGGGAGCGAGGCGCGCCGCGTAGGCCTCGCCGATGGCCTTGGGCGGGGCCGGCCGCTCGTCTTTGTAGGTGATCCCGAGCCCGCCACCCATGTCCACGTGGCCGATCGTCATGCCCTCCGCTTGGAGGGTGTCGACCAGCTCCAACACGCGGTCGAGGGCGTCGATGAGGGGCGTCGGCTCGACGATCTGGCTGCCGATGTGACAGTCCACGCCGACGACGGTGAGGTGAGGCGAGGCGTGGGCGGTCCGGTAGAGCTCGAGCGCCTCGTCGAAGGGCACACCGAACTTCGAGGTGCGCAGGCCGGTGGCGATGTACTCGTGGGTCTTGGGGTCGACGTCTGGGTTCACCCGCAGGCTCACCGGCGCCGGCACGCCCACAGCAGCGGCCACCTCGGCACACCGGGCCAGCTCCCACGCGCTCTCGACGTTGATGCAGTGGATGCCCGCCCGCAGCGCCGCCGCGATCTCGTCGTCGCGCTTGCCGACGCCGCTGAAGACCACCTTGTCGGGATCCCCGCCGGCCGCGAGGACCCGGTGCAGCTCCCCCACGCTGACGATGTCGAAGCCGCTGCCCAGGGAGGCGAGCAGCTGCAGCACCGCGAGGTTGGAGTTCGCCTTGACGCTGTAGCAGATCAGGTGGTCGACGCCGCTGAGCGCGTCGTCCATGACCTTGAAGTGGCGTGTCAGCGTGGCCCGTGAGTAGACATAGGTCGGTGTGCCGACCGCAGCGACGAGCGCTGGCAGCGACACGCCCTCGCCGTGCAGCACACCGGCCTCGTCGTAGCGAAAGTGGTCCATGGCTAGAAGCTCAACACGGTGCGGAGCATCAGGCGCCACGCGTTCTGGGCGTTGGCGGTGGCGGTGGCTCCGAGCCACTTGCCGCGCTCGTCGTCGGGACCGACCACGTCGAGCGCGTCCCCCGGCAAGAGGTAGCTGAACGACAGCGAGGTGAGGAACTGCCCCTTCTGGCCCAAGAAGCCACGGACCTCGAACTCGGTGCCCAGGGTCGAGCCGTTGCCCGGCGTGCCCTCGGGGTTGAGCGCGCCGGCGAAGAGCACGCTCAGATCGGCGCCGAGCAGGTCCGTCGGCGAGTAGAAGGGGTGGGCGTTGATGCTGAACGTCGGCTTGACGTACCAGGCGTTGGTGACCGCGCCGATGACGTCGCGGAACAGGATGTTGTCGACCCGGAAGTTCTTGTGGAACTTCATGCCGGTGATGAACTTGTTGGGGTCGCCGTTGGCGTCGTCGAGACCACAGTTGCCCGGGCCGTAGACCCCGAAGCAGCGGGTGTCGTCACCGCTGGCGATGCCGGCGTCGAGGTAGATGCCCATGTTGTCGATCTGGAACGCGCCCTTGAGCGCGCCGCCCCACATCTCGATCTCCTTCTCCTTGGGTGCGCTCGACGCCGAGGCCACGGGGCTCGCGTCGTCGATGTGGCCTCGCAGGTAGACGAACTCGGTCTCGAGCACGAGGCGCCGCGAGAAGCTCATGCGGTTCTCGTAGCGCAGCCAGAGATCGCCGGCGAAGGCCCACGCGCCGCGCGGCGCCAACTTGAGCGAGGACTGGTCCTCCGCGGTGGCCTCGCTGGGGATCTGGCCGCCTTTGCCCTTGGCTGAGTTGTTGGTGAACGTGTCCTGGGTGCGGAAGATGCCGTAGACACCCCAGTCGAGGACCGAGCCGTGGTCCTGGAGGAGGGCCTTCTTGCGGGCGGCGATCTCGGTCGGGTTCAGCGGCTTCGAGAAGATGGCGAAGCCCCACTGCGAGACGTCGTCGCTGTTGTCCATGTCCCACATGGGGCTGTCGTAGCGGGTGGCCTCCGTGGCGATGGCGCCCTGCGCGATGTAGTCCCAGAAGAGCGCCACGTAGGTGCCCTTGACCTGAGTGACGAAGGCGGCGCGGTCGGCGTAGTTGCCGAAGTCGGCGTCGTAGCCGAAACCGTCGGCGGGCCGCAGCGCGCCACCGTAGTAGGCGATGGGGCGGCCGTAGTCCCAGGTGTTGCCCATGCCGCCGTTGGCCAGCAGCCCGAGCCCCCAGTGCGACGCCTGGCGGCCGATGCGCAGGAGGCCCACCAAGGTCTTCCACTCGCCGTAGGCCTCGTGGATGCGGATGGCGCTCGGCTGCGAGTTGAGCGCGAAGGCGGAGAGCGGCACGTCGGGCCGAGCGAGCGCGCCGGCGTAGTCCGGGCGTGAGCCGAGCACGTGGTTGTCGAAGAGATCGGCCGTGAAGGTCAGGCGCACGTTGTCGCTGACGTGGACCGTGGGGCGAAGGCGCAAGCGCACGGACGCGATGGAGATGCTGTCTTCGTCGCGCGCCTTGCCGACCTTGGACGAGAACCCGTTGGCGTCGCCGTTGTTCTGCGGCCACTGGCTCAGCGGCGGCTTGATCGCGCTCGCGGTGAGCACGGGGTACTGGTTGAGCTCACTGGCCACGGCCTGGCCGAGGTGGCCGTTGCTGACGACGTCCGGGCGGAAGCGAAAGTAGCCATGCCACTCGATGCGCGGGTACTTCGGCGCCTGGCGCGGCGCGACGATGGTGCGCACGCGCACAGGGGCGGCGGCGGTCTTGGTGACGCCCTTGGGCGCGGTCACGGCAGGCGCCTGCTTCGACGCGCCCATCTCTCTGTCGAGCAGGGTCGGCCCCTCGCCGGCCACCGCGGCGCTCGACACGAGGGCGGCGACGACGAGCGACACGCCGAAGGCGGCACGACGTGTGGCCCGCGAGCGCTCGCGAGACCCGCGCGGCGCGCGCTGGCGCTGCCCCCGTTCGGAGGTCTGACGTTGGGCCAGCGTGGCGGGCGCTTGAGGAAGGGGCTGATTCGGGGGGCGCATGCGGGCTCCAGTGCGGGCAGGACGCGGCATTTCAAGCTGCGGCGCCCCTTTCGTCAACCGCGGCCTCTGGCGTCCCTGGTTGGCCTGCTCTACAAGGGCGTCATGGCGACCTCTCACGACCCCGCTCAGCCCGGCCCCTCGGCTCCGCCCGCGACTACGACACACCCCGCCGAGGCCGACCAGCGCCGCCTGCGAGACCTGCAGAACACGGTGTACCTCGACCACTACGCCACGACCCCGCTGTCGGCCGCGGCGCGCTCGGCGCTGCACGGCTGGCTGGCCATGGGGCCAGGCAACCCCTCGTCGATCCACGGCAGCGGCCAGTCCAGCCGCCACGCGCTCGACGCCGCGCGGCGCAGCGTGGCGCACGCCCTGGGCGCGGCGCCGCGTCAGGTGGTCTTCACCAGCGGCGCGACGGAGGCCAACGCGCTCGCTTGGCACAGCGTCGTGGCGAAGACCCCGCGAGGCCGCGCGGTCATCAGCGCGGCGGAGCACGCGTCCGTGCGCGCAGCCGCGGCGCGCGCGGAGGCACATGGCTGGCGAGTCGACACCCTGCCGCTCGATGCCCAGGGGCGCGTCGACCTGAGCCGTGCGGCCGACGTCCTCGCGACACCCTGCGATCTGCTCAGCGTCCTGGCGGTGAGCAACGAGCTGGGCACCGTTCAGCCCAGCCGCGCGCTCGCCGCCATGGCCCGAGCGAGCGGCGCCGTGGTTCACGTGGACGCCACCCAGGCCCTGGGCAAGCTCGCGGGCGTGTCGCTGCAGCAGCTCGACGCCGACCTGCTCAGCGTGAGCGGGCACAAGGTCGGTGCGTTGCCGGGCGTCGGGGCCCTGCTGGTGCGGGACGGGCTGGTGCTCTCTCCGCTGGTGGCCGGCCACCAAGAGGAGGGCCGACGTGGCGGAACCGAGAACCTGGCCGGCGCGGTGACCTTCGGTGCGGCGTGCGCGGCCCTGCCCGCCCGCCTGGCCGCACACCGCCGATTGCGTGAGCTGCGGGACCGCCTCGCAGACGCGGTGGCTGCCCTGGACGCGCCGACCCACCGCCACGCGGCGGAGCTGGCCGCGAACGACGACACCGGCTCGTGCTTGAGCGTCGCCTTCCCAGGATGTGACGCCGCCGACCTGGTGATGGCGCTCGACCTCGAAGGCGTCGCAGTGTCCGCCGGGGCGGCCTGCAGCAGCGGCACCATGGAGCCCTCGCCGGTGGTGCTCGCGCTGCTGGAGGGCCACCCGGACGCGGCCCGCCTCGCGGCGTCCACGCTGCGGATCACCCTGGGGCCAGAGACCACAGCGGCGGACATCGACGCGGCGACCGCGGCGCTGGAGCGGGTGGTCGCGCGGCTGCTTCCGTGACCCGCAGCGCGCCGCGGCGCAGCCAAGGTCGCGCCCGCGCGGGACCTTACGCTTGGCGCCGTTGTTGGGAGGCGTGTGGCGGTGGTAGCGTTCGCCCGCTCGGCCGCCTGCGCGAGCTCTCCAACGCCGACCGCGCGACACGCACGCTGCACGCACCCCACACCGCGTGGCCCCGACACCAGGGCCGGCGCTCTTCAGGATCCATCAGGCGATGACCCACCCGGACCCAGCGGCGAACGTCGCACCCGACCGCGTCTCCTCGGCGGAGCTGCCTGACCTGCGGCTGCGTCCGGGCGCTCGTGTGGCGGTGGCCATGAGCGGCGGCGTGGACTCCAGCGTCGTGGCGGGACTGCTCGCCGAGGCGGGCTTCGACGTCGTCGGCTTGACCGCGCGCCTCTACGATGTCGACCCCACCGAGGTCCCACGGGCGGGATCTTGCTGCGCCCCGGAGGACGCACGGGACGCGCGCGCCGTGGCCGCGTCGATGGGCATCCGTCACTACGTGCTGGACGAGCGACGCGCCTTCCACGCCGACGTCGTCGCCCCCTTTCTCGAGGCCTGGCGCGTCGGTGAGACGCCGAACCCCTGTGTCTCGTGCAACCGCAGCCTCAAGTTCGACCGGCTGGTCGCGCGTGCCAAGGCCCTGGGGGCCGAGGCGCTGGCGACAGGTCACTATGCGCGGCTGGACCTCGACGACGCCGGCCACCCGCGACTGCAGCGGGGCCACGACCGGGCGAAAGACCAGGCCTACTTTCTCCATCCGCTGCCGGCGAGCACGGCGGCCTATCTCCGCTTTCCGCTCGGAGCGATGAGCAAGGAGCAGGTGCGGGCTCACGGCGAGCGACTGCAGATCCCTGTGGCGCAGAAGCCCGAGTCCATGGACATCTGCTTCGTGGGCGCGCAGAAGCCGGCCGACTGGGTCGCGAGCCGGGGTCCGATCCCCTCGGGCGCGCTGGTCGATCTCGCAGGGACCCGGCTCGGTCAGCACAGCAACCTCGCCCGGTACACCGTGGGTCAGCGCCGCGGCCTGGGGCTGCCTGGGGGCCAGGGCGTGCGCTACGTGGTCGACAAGCGCGCGGACGGCACCGTGGTCGTGGGGGCGCGCGAAGACCTGCGGGTCGCCACGCTGTGCATGGCGCCCTACAACTCGGTCACCGGGCGGCCGCCGCAGGTCGGCGACGTCGCCGCCGTGCAGGTCCGCCATCGGGCGAGCGCCGTGGCAGCAGAGGTGATCGCCGTCCAGGCCTGGGACGCCGACGTGCCGGGGCCGGAGGGCGCGGCCCCTGGCGTGGCCGTGACCGTGCGGGTGACCGCCGATCTCATGGGCGCGGCCCGAGGTCAGTCCGGGGTG
>JAUIAC010000338.1 GCA_030425545.1 bacterium
GGACCCAGCGCCAGGCCCTCCAGCTCGGGGAGCAGCGCGGCCGCCGCGCCTGAGGGCGGCGCGATCTCCGGCACCAACAGGACGCAGACGCCGCCGGGCGCGCAGGTCTCGGCGCGCGGCCGGATGCGATCCCGTAGGGGCGTCAGCACGGCCACCAAGGGCCGATCTTGAGGCAGCTGATGGTGTTGGAGCGGCAGCAACGCGCCGGCGTCGTCCGGGCTCGGAGGCGCGATGACCAGCCGGAAGGGGAGGCCGGCGCGCCCCAGCGCCGCCTGAGCCTCGTCGACCGCCGCGCGGAGCTTGGGCAGGTCGCCGGGCTCGAGCTGCGCCGCCGGCGGCGGCGTGGGACGGGGTCGCGCGCAGCTCGGCGCGAGCGCGGCGCAGGCGATCACGACCGCTAGCAGACCGCGGCGACCATCCATTTCGCCGCAGCGTGCTGGGCCGAGCCAGCGCCAGCGCCTCGTCGGCGCGCCGTCGGACCCGGGACGCGCGGCCCGCTTCACGGCGTGAGCTGCACGGTGGCGTCCGCGGTGTCGATGTCCCAGATCGGGAAGCCGCTGACCAGGTTCGCCAGCCCCAGCAAGCGCAGCAAGAAGGGCCCATAGGCGCGGAAACGCAGCTTCGCCTGGACCTTGAGGGGACCCACGGCCTTCGCCGGGACGGGCACAAAGAGCGTCCAGGTGCGGTCCCGCAGGGGCTCGACCGCGTCGCTCGTGTGCTCCACCGCCTCCCACGTGAACAGCGTGCGGTTGCCCTGCGCGTCGACGAAGCGGGACGACAGGCTGATGAGGTCGCTGTCCCCGTAGGGATCGAGCTCGCTCCAGTGGTCGCGCAGGTCGCCGTTGGCGTCCAGGTCACCCGTCGCATAGACCGTCTCGCCCGCGGCGTCGGTGACCGTGAGCGCCACCCACACCTGCCGCAAGAAGGTCGACCCGGTGGGGAAGTTGTGCCCCGCGATGCGGTTGGTCACCGTGAGCACCACGTCGAGCTGCTGCGCCGTGGCGGCGCTCTGACTGACGCTCAGCGACAGGTCCGCCGCCGAGCCGAGCAGCTTCTCGATCGCGCCGTTGACCTCGGCCTTGTCCTGCGCGGACAGGTTGGCCCCGCCGCCCACCTGCGTCTCCACCCCGACGAAGAGGTGGCTGTGGAGCTGGCGCGACGCGCCCCCGACCGCGGCGGGCCCCGTTCGGGAGGGCATGTGGCAGTCCTGGCAGGTCTGACCCTTGTCGCGCGCCGGCGAGGTGCGCCACTCGGCGTGGGGGCGCTCGAGCGGCAGGCCGGAGGTCTCCACCACGTCATGGCACGAGCCACAGAAGTCGGCGCTGGCGAGGTGCGGTGCCGTCCGGCTCTCGTGGAAGGCGTTGGCCGCGGGGTCGGGCAGCGTCGCCCCCAGCGCGGCCTTGCCGTCGACCTTGTGGCCCGCGTTGTAGGTGCGGACCACCTCGGTGGACTTGTGACAGCCCTCGCACGTGACGCCCTCGAGCGTGACCGGCTTCAGCGTGTCGAAGGTGAAGCCCTCCACGCAGTCCCCACCGCGGGTCCCGATGGTGGTGTGGCACTGCGTGCAGAAGCCGTCCTCGGTGTGCGCCTTGGCCTCGTTGCGCAGCGCGACCAGGCGCCGAAACACCGGGTCCCGCATGGCGAAGGCGTGGCGCGACAGCCGCCACTCCCGGGTGTGGCTCGGGTGGCACGAGGCGCAGTCGTTGGCGCTGTTGAAGTGGCTCGGGTCCAGCGTGGGCTTGGCGGGCACCGCGAGCGGGTCGACGTAGTGCGCGCTGGTGTCGGGGGACGCCGACGTGACCGGCTCACTGCAGGCGGCCGCCGTGGAGAGCGTGAGCGCGGCGATGAGGAGCGATGAGGTACGCACGGTCTACAAGCTCCGCAGGAAGGCGAGGAGCGCGTCACGGAGGGCCTGTGGCAGCGCCTGGTAGGCCTCGCGAGACGCCGTGGCCTCGCCGTGGTGCAGCAACAGGGCGTCGTGCACGGTGTCGGCGGCGCCGTTGTGCATGTACGGCTGCGTGCGGGCGAGCCCCCAGAGCGGCGGCGTCCGGAACTCGCGCATGTTGGCCCCCGCCTCCTCGATCCCCGGAGCGCCGGGCGGCAGCAGCTCGTGCAGCAGCAGGTCCGAGTAGAGCTTGACGGGTCCCCAAGCGCTCGGGAGCTCCGGCGTGTGGCAGCCGGCGCACCCCACCTGGGTGAAGACCTTGGCGCCCTGCGCCTCGAGCGCCGGATCAGCGCCGGGCGTGCGCGGCGGGCCCGCCAGCATCGACAGATAGAAGCCGAGGTCGTCAGCGACCTTGGGGGCGAACTCCGGGTCGGGCGTGTCGTCGTTGTCGTGCACCCGGCCGAAGGAGTGGTCCATGGACCAGGGCAGCGTCATGCCCAGCTCCGCGGTCACCGCGTCGCGCACGAACTCCGCCACCGTGGGCACCTGCGCCTTCCAGCCGAAGCGACCGAGGCGCCCGCCGTCGACCCAGCTGGGCCGGCCGCTGATGCCGTCGCCATTGGCGTCGTTGGGGTCCGCCTGGGCCAGGATCGCCTGGGTCGGGATCGCGTCGATGAGACCGAGGCCGAAGAGGTGCGGCGTCTGCCGGTGCTCGAAGATGGTCGCCTCTTTCTGCGGGCGGTTGGCGTTGCCGTGGAGCTTGGTGGTCTTGTGCAGGATCGTGCCGACGCTCGGCGGGACAAAGCGACCCAGCGGATCGAGGAAGCCGTGGCGCATGACGTTCACGCCGCGGGGACCCGCGCCGCCCGGCACCGGCTCGAAGTGGCACGCGCGGCAGGAGTCGCCGTTCATCCTGGGTCCGCCCAGCCCCTCGTTGAGCCCGAACTCCCGGTCGAACGCGGCCCGCCCGGCCAAGAAGCGCGCCTCTTCCGCGGCCGAGAGCGCGCGACGCGGTCCGCCCCAGGCGCCGACCTTGGCCATGGGCGTCCCGGGCGGGATCAAGCCCAAGCTCCTCTGCGAGCGCCCTCCCAGGCTCAACAGGAAGGCCTCGAGGTCCTGCCACTGGGCGTCGCTCAGCTGGGCGGCGCGGTCCCGCGCGCGCTGACCCTCGCCCCCATGCATCAGCACCGCGTCGCGCAGGGTGTCGGCGCGGCCGTCGTGGAGATAGGGGCCGACGGCGGACACGCCCCACAGCGGCTGCGTGCGGAACTCCGAGCCGGTGGCGTCTCCCTGCTCGAGACCGTCGGCCAGCTCGGGACCCATGTCGTGGAGCAGCAGGTCGGAGTACACCGGCAGCGGCCCGCGCGGGCCCACCAGCCGCGGCACGTGGCAGCCCTTGCAGCCCAGGTCGTCGAAGGTGCGGCGGCCGCGGGCGGTCTGCGGTGTCTCGGGCTCGATCTGCGGCGCGGCCAGCAGCATGGCGAAGCTGACGAGGTCGAAGAGGTCCTCGGTGGGCATCTCCGGGTCGGGGACGCCGTCCTTGTCCGTGAGCGGTCCGTCGTCTGCCGCGGCCTGCGCAGCGCGCCGCAGGCTGGACAGGGGTCGCAGCCGCGGGTGCACCGCGGTCACGCCGCTGTCGGAGCTGCTGTCCACGGGCAGCGCGGCCTTTTGGGTCTGCGTCAGCGGGCTGGTGGTGAGGCCGAGGTGGTTGAAGAGCGGGCCGCGGATGAAGCCCTCGATGCTCACGGTCTGCGACTTGCGGCCGAAGCGCCCGACGAAGCCGCGGTCCCAGTTGGGTCGGCCGCTGATGCCGTCGCCGTCGCGGTCGTTGGGGTCCGCGTTCTTGAGAATCGCCGAGCCCGGCAGCTCCGCGAGCAGCCCGACGCCGAAGAAGGGCACCGCGTTGCGCTGCGCGACGACGTTGGTGGTGGTCGGGACGGGCGGGCGGGCCGGACGCTCGGGGCCATAGTCGTACATGCGGAGCACGCCGCCCGACTTGCCCGCCGAGGTCCCGGGGACAAAGGCGCCGTCCGGAAAGCGGCGCCCCGTCAGGAAGAAGTTGCGGTATCGCCCCGCGCTGCCGCCGATGACCGGCTTCTCGTGGCAGGCCGCGCAGAAGGTGACGTTGAACGCGGGCCCCAAGCCCTCCGCGAGGCTGAAGCGGTGCTCGGCGACGACCTTGCCGCGCTTGAACGCCGCGAGCTGCGTGGCCGTGGCGTAGGGCACCGGCTGGCCGAGCGGGGCGGCGATGTCCTCGGCGATGGGACCGTGGTCTGAGGCCGCCTCGTCGGCGGGCGAGCAGGCCACCAGCGCGACCAGGAAGCAGCACGCAGCGAGCGAGCCAGCGCGCGCACCGCGGGCTGGGCGGAGCCGGCCACCTTGGGCGTCCTTCGCAGCTGTCATCACCCGTCGCTCCTTCTGCCCGCGCCGTGGTCCAGAGAGCTACTGTAGCCGTCGCGCCAACGCAAGTCCGCGCTGCGGCTCGCTGAACACGCCGCCAACGGCATAACAGGTGCCCGCCCCGTCGCACCAGATGCCGTGGACGGTCTCGCTGACGCCGGTCTCCTCCTGGCTGAACGCGGCCTTGCCGACGTCGAAGGCGCCCGCGACCCCGAGGATGCCCCCGACGACCGCGGTGCCCGGCGTGGTCATGTAGACCGCGTTGAGCCCCGGGGTGCCCGCTGGCGCGACCGTGGTCCACTGGCTGCCGTCCCAGGTGGCGACCCGCGCCTGGGCCCGTCCACCGACGGCGACGATGTGAGAGCCGCTGGTCCCCCACAGAGAGACGAAGTCGTCGTTGGCCTTGGCGCCCGCGGAGACCGCCTTCCACGCGGTCCCGGACCACTGCAGCACGAGGCCCCCCTCACCCACGGCGAAGACCAGCCCGTCGATGCCCCAGACTTTGAAGATCGCGGTGGCGTCGCGGGTGTTCTCCGCCGGGTCGAGCGTCAAGGCCTGGAACGCCGCGCCGCCCTGCTTGCGCAGGATCACCGGCACGCCAGCGCCCACGGTGCCACCCACCGCCCAGAGGTCGTCCTTGTTCGGGCCCCACACGCCCCAGAGGTCGGCGGTGGTGCCCGTGTCGACCTTGGCCCACGCCTTGCCGTCCCAGTGCAGCGCCACGCCCTTGGTGCCCACGACCCAGACATCGTCCGTGGCGAAGCCGTAGACCCACGAGAGCAGCGGTGTGCCGTCCGGGACCGCCACGGGCGACCACGACGTGCCGTCGAAGTGGTGGATCTGGCCCTGGTTGGTGGTGCCGCCGACCGTCCAGACGTCGTCCGGCGCGACGCCCCACACCCCGGAGAGCGCCCCGACCTTCGACGCGTCGAAGGCCTCGCTCCACACCGCGCTCGGCTCAGCGACGGGCTCCGACGTGCACGCGACGCCGAGCGCGAGCGCGGCCCAGACCACGAGCGTGGCGGGGGTCAGGGCGTGCGCGCGGGCCGGGCAACGCTGGGTCGCGACGACCAGGAGACGAGCGGACATGGGGACCTCGGGCAGGGGTTAGCGGTGCTGGCCACGGTAGGCGCGCATCTCGTCGGTGGCGGCCACCAGCCCGGACAAGATAGGCGGCTCGAGCGCCGAGTGGCCGGCGTGCGTGACGATGTCGAGCTTGGCGCCCGGCCAGCGCTCGGCCAGCCGCCAGGCGGTGATCGGTGGGCACACGATGTCGTAGCGGCCCTGCACGATGCGGCAGGGCAGGTGCGCGATCTGGGCGACGCCGTCGAGGAGCTGGTCCGGCGCGAGCCAGGCGTCGTGGACAAAGTAGTGGCTCTCGATGCGGGCGATGGCGGCGGCGAAGCGCGTGTCGAGCGGGGCGTCGGGCTCGCCCGGCTGGAGGCGGCTGCAGGCGACCTCCCAGCGGGTCCAGGCGAGCGCAGCCTCGGCCACGGTCTCGGGATCGCTGCTGCGGAGCAGCTTGTAGTAGGCGCCCAGCAGGTCGTCGCGCTGGTCGGGTCGCACGTGCCCGCGGAAGCGCGCCCATGCCTCGGGGAACACACGCGCGGCGCCGCCGCCGTAGAACCACGCGACCTCCTCGCGACTGGCGAGGAAGACGCCCCGCAGCACCAGCCCGAGGGTGCGCTCGGCATGGGCCTGGGCGTACGCGAGCGCCAGGGTCGAGCCCCAGGACCCACCAAAGAGGTGCCAGCGCTCGACGTCGAGGTGACGGCGCAGGCGCTCCATGTCGGCGACCAGGTCGGGGGTCGTGTTCTCGTGCAGGCTGGCGTGGGGGGTCGAGCGCCCGCAGCCGCGCTGGTCGAAGAGGATCACCCGCCAGTGCGCTGGGTCGAAGAGGCGGCGGTTCCACGGCGAACAGCCGCCACCCGGACCGCCGTGGACGAACACCACCGGCACGCCGCGCGGGTTGCCGCAGGCCTCCCAGTACACCCGGTGCACCCCGCTCACCGCGAGCATGCCGCTGTCGTGGGGTTCGAGATGTGGATACAGCCCGTGCGTCATGGGCGCACGGTACGCCCGCCCTCGCGACGTGCCAAGACGAC
>JAUIAC010000339.1 GCA_030425545.1 bacterium
GCGGCGGTCACCGCGGCGAGCGAGAGCGCTGCGGGCGACGCGGCGGAGACCGGAGACGCCGGCGCAGGCCCAGGCGGCAAGGGCGCGGGCGCCAAGGCGGGCAAGGGCGCAGGCCCCAAAGCCGCGGCCAGCAAGAGCGCGGGCAACAAGAGCGCGGGCAACAAGGGCGCGGGCAGCAAGGGCGCGGGCACCGAGCTGAGCCGCGGCATCGACACGCTCGTGCGACAGCTCTTCGCCAAGCTGGCCGCGTCGTCCGAGGCCGAGGCGTCCGCCCGAGAGGAGACCCTGGCCGCTCGCGTGGCGACGCTGGAGTCGCAGGTGGCCGCGCTGCAGGCGGCCCTCGCGGCCAAGCCGGCGGCGACCAAGCGCCGCGCAGCAGCCAAGGGCGCGACCAAGCGCCCCGCGCCGAAGAAGAAGCCCGCCGCCAAGAGGTAGTCGCGGTCTGGCGAGCCCCTGCCTGACGCGCGCCTGCCTGGCTACCCCAAGCGCGTGTCCCGAGACTCGACTGGGATGTCTCCGCACGTGCGGCCGTGGACTTGAGCGCCGCGCCCGTGTGGTGAACACTTTGGTCCCGCCAGCCGTTGGACCGGCGGGCCGCGATCACGCGGCCAACAGGAGGTCCCTATGTTTTCGAGCCTTTCTCTCCGCCGCCTCGTGCCGGCGTTCGCCCTCGCGGCCCTGGTGGTCAGCAGCGCGCCCGGCGCCGTGTTCGCCGACCCGGCAGACGACGACGACGTCCCCGGAGAGGCCGTCATCAAGACACCCTTCGAGTTCGTGAAGTTCTCCGTCAACGGCAAGACCGAGTGGGAGAACCACGAGTACACGGGGCGCCGCAAAACCCTCGTGATCATGGGCTTGTCGCGGAGTGACGACAACGTCGTCGTGCTCACGCCACGCGTCGACGGGTACGAGCCGCTGACGATCACGATCACGTCCAAGGACTACAAGCGCCGCAAGATCCGCCGCAACGGCAAGCGCATCGCGGTCTACCGCTTCACGACCAAGGCGCGCTTCGCCAAGGTCGGCGCCGCCAAGCCAGCCAAGCCTGCGAAGAAGAAGGCCAAGGCCAAGGCCAAGAAGACCAAGAAGAAGAAGTAGTCGACGGCCGCGCGGGCTCGTCGCTGGTCGCGAGCCCGACGCCCCGAGCGCCGCGAGGGAGGTGGGCATGTCCGACGCTGTAGAGCGCTTTGGCACCGTGTTGCGGTTCGCCACCGAGCGGAAGATCTCCGACGTGCACCTGAAGGCAGGGCAGCGGCCGCTCTATCGACGGTCGGGACGCCTGATCTCGCGGCGTGAAGAGCCCGCGTTCGACGAAGCGAGCCTCACGGAGGTCGCCAGCCAGCTCTTCACCGCGCCGGAGGCCCAGGCCTTCAACGCGGGCGCGGAGGTCACGGCCAGCTACGGGCTGGTGGGCGCGGGGCGCTTTCGCGTGCACGTGTTCCGCCAGCGCGGGACGATCAGCCTGGCCGTGCGCGTGCTGCCGGCACGCGCGCCGACGGTGCGGGAGCTGCACCTGCCCGCCGCCGTCGCCAGCCTCGTCAACGCCGAGTCGGGGCTCGTGCTGGTGGTCAGCGGGGCCGGCCAGGGCCGCTCTGCCACCCTCGCGGCGATGATCGACGCGGTGAACACGGCCTCGCAGACCACGCGCCACGTGGTGACGGTCGAGTCGCCGGTGGAGGTGCTCTTCGACGACAAGCTGGCGTGGATCAGCCAGCGCGAGGTGGGGGTCGACTGCGACGCGCACGCCTCCGGGGTCCTGGGCGCGTCCAAGCAGGACGCCGACATCATCACCGTCGACGCGGTCCCCGACGTAGCCACGTGGGAGGCGATCCTGCGGGCCGCGGAGGCCGGGACCCTGGTGGTCGCGGCGGTGCAGGCCACCGACCTCGCGCAGGCCTTTCGCTACCTGGGCGGTCTCGCCAGCGACGACAGGCAGGTCTCGCTGCGATCGCGGCTGGCGGCGCTCTTCCTCGGCGCCGTGTCGACCAAGCTGGTGCTCGCCAGCGACGGCAAGACGCGCTACCCGGCGTCCGAGGTGCTCATGGCCAACGACGTGGTCTACACGCTGCTGCGCGACGGTCACGACCCTGCGGCCCTCTACGACGTCATGCACCAGAACCAGCCCTCGGGGATGCAGACCGTGGACCAGAGCCTGCACGACATGCTCGGCGCGAGCGTCATCAACGGCGACATCGCCCTGGCCCACGCCATGCGCCCGGGCGAGCTGCAGGGCATGCGCTCGTCCGGCAAGCGCTTCGACAGCGGCATCTTCTAGCAGACCGTGGCGCGCGGACCCGGCGGAATCCAGTGACCATCGCGCGGGTTTCTGGTGGGCGGGTGAGCCGCGGCTCGCTTGACCCGGCTGGGCCGCGCCTTACTCTGCTCGCAGCCCTCGTGCGCACACTCAGCCCGAGGCAGGAGAACGACATGGACACGCAGCAACGCCCACAGCGCACTGAAGCCGGTGCCTGGAGCCGCCCCGCCGCCCCGTCACAGGTGCCCGGCACGGCAGGGCTCGGTCAGGTCGGCAACGTCGAGCACGGCCGCCGCAGCGAGATGGCCGTGACCTTCATGAACCACGTCTTCGGGTGGATGGCGGCCGGCCTGGCCCTGTCTGGCGCGGTGGCGTGGGTCGTCATGAGCTCGGCCGCGATCTTCCAGGCGGTCGCGGGCCTCTACATCCCGCTGATCATCGCCGAGCTGGTGATGGTCTTCGTCCTCAGCGCGCGCCTGAGCAAGATGAGCGCCGGCGCCGCCGCGGCGATGTTCCTGGCCTACGCTGCGCTCAACGGGCTGACGCTCGGGGTCATCGTCGCCATGTACACCGGCGCGAGCGTGGCCCGGGTCTTCTTCATCACGGCCGGCAGCTTCGGCGCCATGGCCGCCATCGGCGCGGTCACCAAGAAGGACCTGACGGGCATGGGCTCGTTCTTGATGATGGGCGTCATCGCCATCCTCATCGCCATGGTGGTGAACCTCTTCCTCGCCTCGTCGGCGCTCGACTGGGCCATCAGCGTCATCGGTGCGCTGATCTTCGCCGGGCTCACCGCCTACGACGTGCAGAAGTTCAAGGCCGCCGGCTACATGGGCTTCAAGACCAAGCGCGAGGCGTCGCAGTGGGCCATTCGCGGCGCGCTGAACCTCTACCTCGACTTCATCAACATGTTCATCTTCCTGCTGCGGCTCTTCGGCGACCGCCGTTAGCTGCACGCGCTGCCGAGCCACCGGCGGGCTGAGGGCGACCTCAGCCCGCCGGCGCTGGTTTTGCGCCGGTCACGCCGCGTGAAGGCCCGCCCGCCGGTCAGCGCCGCGCGCCCGACCGCCCGTCGGCGACACAGCCGCAGCCGGGAGCGCACGCGACGCGCGCAGACCGCGGTCGACGTTGAAGCTTAGAGGGCGTGCGAGATCTCGTCCCGGCGAGGCGCCCGAGGCCGCCTACTTATTCTTCTTCTCGAAGCGCTTGCGCTCGTTGTGGTCGAGGTAGCGCTTGCGCAGGCGGATGCTCTCGGGCGTCACCTCCACCAGCTCGTCGTCGTCGATGAACTCCAGGCAGGCCTCGAGGTTCATCTCCTTCGGGGTGCTCAAGATCAGCTTCTCGTCCGCGCCCGACGAGCGCACGTTCGACAGCTTCTTGCCCTTGCCCGGGTTGACCACGAGGTCGTTCTCGCGCGCGTGCAGGCCGATGATCTGGCCCTGGTAGATGTCCGCGCCGGCCCCGAGCAGCATCTGGCCGCGGTCCTGCAGGGTGAACAGGCTGTACGCGGTCGTCGTGCAGTTCTCGAGCGCGATCAGCACGCCGTTCTTGCGCCGGCGGATGACCCCGCGCCACGGCCCGTAGTGGCTGAAGTTGTGGAAGACCACGCCCGTGCCGCGGGTGTCCGTGAGGAACTCGGAGCGGTAGCCGATGAGCCCGCGCGAGGGCACCACGAAGCCGAGCCGGGTGGTGCCGTCGCCGCCCGTGCGCATGTCCTTGAGCTCGCCGCCGCGGCTGCTGAGCTTCTCGATGACCGAGCCCGTGAACGCGTCGCCGCACTCCGCCACGACCTCTTCGTAGGGCTCCTCGACCTTGCCGTCCTCGCCCGTACGGGTGATGACCTTGGGCGCGCCGACCTGCAGCTCGTAGCCCTCGCGCCGCATGGTCTCGATGAGCACCGACAGGCTCATGGTGCCGCGGCCCTTGACCATCAGCACCTCGGGCCGGTCGGTCTCCTCGACCACCAGGCTGACGTTGTGCTCGAGCTCGCGGTCCAGCCGCTGGCGGATGTTGCGGCTCGTGACGAACTTGCCCTCGCGCCCGGAGAAGGGCGAGTCGTTGACCATGAACTCCATGCTCAGGGTCGGCTCGTCGATCGGGATCGCGGGCAGCGGGTCGAGGTGGCCCTCGGGACACAGGGTCTCGCCCACCGTGACGTCGCCCACGCCCGCGAGGGCGACGATGTCGCCGGCGATGGCGTCGTTGACGTCGACCTGCTTCGTCCCGAGGAAGCCCATCAGCTTGCTGACGCGGAAGGGCTCGGTGCTGCCGTCGGCGCGGATCTGCACCAGCCGATCACCGCGAGCGATGCGGCCACGGTAGATGCGGCCGATGGCGATGCGGCCGAGGAAGTCGTCGCGGTCGAGCGTGGCCACCTGCAGCTGCAGCGGACCTTCGATGTCGAAGTCGCAGGGCGGGACGTACTCGAGGATCATGTCCATGAGCGGCGTCAGGTCCTTGGCCTCGTCCTCCGGGTCGGTCAGCGCGTAGCCGTCGCGACCGCTGGCGTACATCACCGGGAACTCGAGCTGGTCCTCGGTCGCGTCGAGGGCGACGAAGAGGTCGAACACGTCGTCGAGCACCCGGTCGAGGTCGCGATCGGGCCGGTCGACCTTGTTGATGACGACGATGGGCTTGAGGCCGAGCTGCAGGCTCTTGCCCAGCACGAATCGGGTCTGCGGCATCGGGCCCTCGGCCGCGTCCACCAGCAGCAACACGCAGTCGACCATGCGCAGGATGCGCTCCACCTCAGCGCCGAAGTCGGCGTGGCCGGGGGTGTCGACGATGTTGATCACCTCGCCCTTGTATTGCACCGCCGTGTTCTTCGACAGGATCGTGATGCCGCGCTCGCGCTCGAGGTCGTTGCTGTCCATGACCCGCTCGTGAGCGAGCCCGGCCCGGCCCACGGCGCCGCACTGCTTGAGCACCTCGTCGATGAGCGTGGTCTTGCCGTGGTCGACGTGAGCGATGATTCCGATGTTGCGTACGCGCTGCATGGGGCGCCTCGTGCGCCGGCGGACCGGCGGCGGAAGGGCGTCGCGGGGGCGACGCGAGAGTCAGTGCCGTGCCAGCCGCGGGGGTGGGCGACGGCGCGTGAGGTTGGAGGGGAGCGGCTGGCGCGGTCGCGCCGGCTCGGGGAGGTGCTGGAGGGTGGTGGAGCGGAGGCGTGCGCCGGGAAGCGAGAGCCTCGGGGCCCGTCGTCGGGGCCGGTCGTCGGGGCTAGTCGTCGTTGCACACGCATTGGCGCGGGACACGACGCCGATGGTCTCGACACCGCTCGCGACCCACGCGGCACCGCGCCAGCAGCGACACGACCTCGGGGTAGGCGCGCGCGTACGCACAGAGGTCTTCGGAGAGCGTGCAGCTCTCGACGCTGCGCGCGCACATCTCGTGGCAGAACTGCAGGGCGTCGTCTTTGGAGGCGACCGAGCTGATCTGGTAGCCGAGCTGCATCTGGCGGCTCGTGGCGATCTGAATCGCGGTGCGATCCTTCGCGTCGACCCCCATCAGCCCGTCGATGCGGCTCTCTTGCGCGCTACACCCGGCCACCAGCGACAGCGCCAGGGCGGTGAGGATCGTAGCGGTCGTGCGGATCAGTTCGCGGGTCATTCAGTCGATCTCGGAGGGCGCGGGCCCTCCCGGGCGGCGTGATGTGGCAGTCAGGGCGGGTCCCGTCAGCACCTCGTAGGAGCACGACCACCGGCGCGTGCATCTACCCGTATGAGCGGGGAGTGTAAAGGTCCGCCCCCCGGTGGGCAAGATAGCCACGCCACCTTCGCAAACCGCCACGAGTCCCGGGACGGGCAGCCTGCACGAACTCGCACGACGTGCCGGGCCGACAGGCAGAATCAACGAGCAGGGCCGACACGCAGGGTCGACACGCGCGTCACGTTGCCCCGCGGCCCATCGCTCGCGTGGACTGGACACGGCTCCCCTCTGGCGGCGACCCTGCGCGTCCCACCGTCAGGCGCCGACCCCGTCGCCTGCCCCCGCCACGCACGCTCTCGGCATGACGCCGCGTGACGCCCAGCCGCTGCCCCCACGCTGCAGCGCCCTCTCCTCCCCCAAGTCCCGGACGCGCATGGCTCCGCAACACCACACCACCCTCGTCGACGTCTTCGAGCAC
>JAUIAC010000340.1 GCA_030425545.1 bacterium
ATGCCGTACAGGCCGTTGTAGCCGTTGCGTAGATCGGTCGGCACGCGCCTGGCCCAGACCTGCACGCTGCGGGTTGAGCCGATCATCGAAGCGCCGCGAGCGCCGTGATGCTCTGCTCGAAGGTGAGGCCCTCAAGAACAAAGCCACCAGGGGTGGTCAGGCGGAGCGGCGTGGTCACGGCATTGGAGAGGTCCGCTTCGCTAGCTGCGACATTGTCGTCGACGATGACGCGCGTGAAGCCGCCGGGTTCGTCGGTGAGCGGCGGCGCCTCCATCCAGCGGCGCAGGGTTGGCGCCGAGACACCGAGCGACGACCCCAGTGCGGCAATCGATGCCCCCTCCGCGCGCATGTTGACGACATGGGCGGCGACGCGAGCGCGCAGCCACGGCGGGAAGCCGGCGCCGTCCCATTCGGGGCGGTGCTCGGTGAGAAGTTGCGCGAGCTCCTGCGTCGTGCTCGTGGCCATACGTGTCTCCGTGCAGGGGGGAGATCGTTGTCACATGGTCTGCGTTTCGACGGTAAGGGGGCGGCTTCTGACACGTACGGTCGAGCCGAGCCCCGTGCTGGTCGAACGCGTGCGGCTGTCGGAGATCGTGGCAGGGCGCCGCCCAGCGACCACACCCATCGGCGCGGCGCTCCCTCCGGGCGTCGACGTGCGCCAGACCCGCGCTGTGGACTACGGCGACGGCTGTGTGACCCTCGCGACCGGTGAGACGCTGACGGCCGACGCGGTGGTCGTGGGCACGGGCAGCCGCGGTCGGCTGCCCGAGGCGGTCGGCGCGCACGCCGAGCCCCCCGCGCACGTCGCCAGTGAAGGCGGCGCCCTGTTCCGCCTGGAGGACCCCGCGCTGCCGGCTGCCCTGGCGTCGTCGCCCGGCGGCCCGGTGACCGTGGTCGGCGGGGGCACCAGCGGCGTGGAGGTGGCCGCGGAGCTCGCCGAGGCCGGCTTCGCCGTGACCCTGGTCGCGCCCGCGCTGTTGCCCACGCTGTCGCCCGCAGCGGCGCGCTATGCCCAACACACCCTCGAGCGGCTGGCCGTGCGCTGGCGTCAGGGGCGCGCCCACGTCGCCGAGAACGGCCTCGCGGTGAGCGACGGTACGGGCGCTGTGCCGCCTGCCGGGGTGGTCATCTGGGCGACCGGCATCGACGTGGTGGTCCCCGGCGAGCGGGGCCAGGTGGCCGTGGACCCTTTCTTGCGGCAGCCGGGCACGCGCTCGGTGTTCATCGCTGGCGACGCCGCCGCGGTCCGGGGGGCCGATGGGGACCTGCTCCGCGGCGCGTGCGCGTCTGCGATGCCCATGGGCATGCACGTGGCCAACAATATCCACCGGCTGCTCGCGGGCCGGGCGCTCGCGCCCTGGTCGTTCCGCTTCCTGTTGGTGTGCGTCAGCCTGGGCCGACACGCCGCCATGGTGCAGCTGGTCGACGCCGCCGATCGCCCCACGCGCCTGGTCACCGGGCGGCTCGCGGTGTGGACCAAGGAGCTCATCTGCCGCGGCACCATCGCGCTCCCGCTCTGGGAGGCGCGCACCGGCGTGCGCCTGTACCGTTGGCCCCAGGGGCCGTTGGCGCCCGCCCTCGCGGCACCTTCGCCCGCACCCCCGGTCGCACCCCGGGTCGCACCCCCGCCTGGCGCCGCCGGCCGCCTGGAGTCCCCATGAGCCCGGAGACCTTCGCCGCGCATCGCGCTCACCTGCTCGCGGTCGCCTATCGCATGCTCGGCTCGGTCGCCGACGCAGAAGACATCGTGCAGGAGGCGGCCATCCGCGCGCTGCGCCACGACGCGCGGCACCCGCGCGCGTTCCTCACCACCATGGTCACCCGCATGGCCATCGACCGGCTCCGCTCCGCGCAGCGACGCCGCGAGGTCTACGTGGGCCCCTGGTTGCCAGAGCCGCTGCCCACCCCGGCGCCGTCGGACCTCGAGCGCGCCGAGGCCCTGTCGTTGGCCTGCCTGCGGCTGCTCGAGACCCTCGACCCGGCCCAGCGCGCCGCGTTCTTGCTGCGGGAGGTGTTCGACTACGCCTACGCCGACGTGGCCGCGGTGCTCGAGCGCTCCGAGGCCGCGAGCCGCAAGTTGGTCTCGCGCGCTCGGGCGAAGCTGGCCGGCCCGCTGCCGACCGCCGCGCCGCCCGCGGAGCACACCGAGGTGGTCCAGCGGCTCTTCGTGGCCATCAGCGCCGGCGAGCCTGCCTCCATCGAGCGCCTGTTCACCGAAGAGGCGGTGTTCATCAGCGACGGCGGCGGCCGCGTCTCCGCGGCGCTGCAGCCCATCGTCGGGGCGCGCAAGATCACCCGGTTTTTCTTGGGTCTCGCGCGGGTGGCGGGCAAACGCTACCGGCCGCGGTGGACCCGGCTCAACGGCCGCGACGCCCTGCTGGTCTACGAGGGCGACGCGGTGGCGAGCGCGATGACCTTCGACGTGCACGAGGGCCGCATCGCCGGCGTGCAGGCCGTGCGCAACCCGGCCAAGCTGGCGCACCTGGCCCACCTGGCGCACGCGGCGCCGTAGCGCGAAGGCCGAGAGGGCAGGTTGGGCGGAGGTGCTCGGCCGTTCACCGAGCTGCCGCGGTGCGCACCCGGCGCCACCGACGGCGCCCCGCCAGGGCCAGCAGCGCGAACCCCATCGCCCAGAGGGGCCCGCCGCGGGTGCCTCGGCGCCCGGCCGTGCAGCCGCCGTCGTCGCCGTGCGTGTTGGGCTGCGCCGCGGCGTCGGCGCTGTCCGCGTCCACGAGGACGGCCTGGCCGTCCGTGCCGCCGGTCTCCGCGCCCCCGCCGTCCGCTGCGGTGTCGCTCGGGTCCGCGTCTGGGCCGGCGTGGCCGGTGTCGGCGCCCGCGCTGGTGTCGGGTGTACCGCCGTCGTCGGGCGCACCGCCGTCATCGCCGCCCCCGACATCGCCGCCCCCGACATCGCCGCCCCCATCATCGCCGCCCCCGCCATCGCCGCCGCCGTCGTCCGCCACGCCGTCGTCGGAGGTCGCGTCGACCGCGCCCGTGTCCGGCGGGGGGCTGCCGCTGTCGGTGCCGCCGGCGTCTGTGCTGCCTGCGTCTGTGCTGCCAGCGTCTGCCTGCCCCGGGGGTGCCGGCGCCGTCCACTGCTGGCTCGTCGCGCCGCAGGTCTCGTTGCCCGACTGGTCTGCCGCGCACACCTCATAGGTCCCGTCGGCCAGCAGCCCGAGGTTCGCCGTGCCCGCGAGAAAGCCCCCGCTGGTCGCGCCCACCGCTGACTGCAGCCACGCGCCGACGGTCACCTTCCCACTCGTGGTGTGGCGCAGCACCCGGTAGCGCACGTGCTTGTCGCCCTGGTCGTCGGTCGCCGCCTGCCACGCGAGCTTGACCCGATAGCCCGCGTAGGGGCCGCAGCAGGCGCTGTTGTCGCACGCGTCCCAGTCGGCCTTGAAGCCCGTGAGGCCCGCGAACGTCGGCGCTTTTTCGTCGATGGCCGTGCCCACGGTGAACGTGCCCGCGGTGACCTCGGCGTCGACGCATTGGTTGGCCCCGCCAAACTGCGAACAGAAGTTGCTCGTGGTGCCGAGCCAGTCCTTGACGGTGATCACCGCGCCGGCCGGCAGCGGGCTCTTGGGGCTGAGCACGAAGATGCGCTCGTGCGCGTTGAGCACCTCCTCGACGAGGGTCGGCAGCTCCTTGCCGGCGGCGTCGAGCAGGCGCGGCACCTTGTTGGCCGGGAGCGCCACGCTGCCCGTGGCGCGGTAGTGCAGGCGCACCTTCGCAGACCTGGGCACACCCGTGGCCTTCGACGCGGGCGCCATGGTGCGGGCGATGCCCGGCATGGGTGGTGAGCAGGCGTCGGCCTCGTGCGGCGCGACCGCGGCGAGCGCGGCGCAACCGAGCAGCGCGGCGACGCGCGTCCAGCGGATGGTGATCATGAGTCCCTCGGCCTCCTGCCCGTCCACAGGATAGCAGCCCCACGCGCCCGCCGCCTCACCTAGCAGACTGCGCCTTTTCTCCGTCTTTGCGGGGTCGTCGCTCAGTCTGCTGGGAAGGGCAAGCCACGGCTTGCCGTGGCTGGGGGCGCTCGTAGCCCCCCAAAAAGAGAAGAAAAGATAGCTGATTGCGGCGACAATCAAATTCGCCGCAGTCTGCTAGCAGGCGCTATTTGCAGCCCGCCACCGTGTGGTGCTGGCAGCCGTTGGTCGGGTGGCACCAGTCGACCGTGCACGGGTCCTTGTCGTTGCATTCGGCCGGCGTCTTGGCGACACAACCACCGGCGGCCAGGCAGCCGTCGTAGCCGCCCTTGTCGGTCTTGATCAGCACGGGGCGATCCCCCTTGCCCGACTTGCCGTTGGCCGACCACATCCGCGCTGCAATGAGGTAGCCCCCCTTCCAGGTGGTCGGCGCGTTCGCCTCGCCGGGGTATTTGCGGTCCGTGAGCAGAAAGGTCCGCCGCCACACGGTCGCGCCCGTGTCGTCGATGCGGTCCAGAAACACGCGGGAAGACAGGCCGCATGAACGAACTTACCTGCTGTTGCGAGCGCGACCTCTGCCTTGTGGCCGTCCGCCGTCTCCCCGACGGCGAGCTCAATGAGCGACGCCATCGGCGCCGCGCCGTAGTTGCGACGCGCGAACAGCAGGCTGCCGATGTCACCGCGAGGCAGCTGGACTGCCGCCCGAACCTAGTTTATCTGGGAAGCAGCCCAGGCCAATGTTAGAGGTCAGGCTAAATTGACTCGCCGTACTCGAGGAAGAGGATGTTACTTGCGTTTCTCGCCTCAAGTTCATCCTTCACATTGTCAGTGCATAACAGAAGTAACGGCCACTCGGTGACTCGGAAGATCCCGATTGCTCCCGCGATGTAGACCCCGCACCCAGGACGTCTTGCAATTTTGAATACCTCACGCCTTCCAGAATCCGGATCCCAACTCCAGTCCGTGTGCTCGACACCCTCGATGGTCTTGGGCTCGACGGGCGAGCCGCCTGATGTGCGTACGAGAGTGGTTCGTGTTGGGTCGCAGCGCAGCACACGGTGAGGCCGTAGCTCGTAGTAGTCAGTGACTTCCGGCGCTTGGATGCGGGGGCCTGGCAAGCGCGACCGACCGCGGTGAAAGACCGTTGGGGCTGTACGAACCGCATGTGCATGGACGCCGAGGTCGTCCCACCCTGTGAGCAGGCCGTTCAGTCTCGGACCAACCAGCAGGTCCGCATCCAAAGAAGGCCAACAGAAGTCCCCACACACACCTCCCCCAGAGTGCCACTCAAGGGTGATCGGATTGGTGCGGAGCCCGTCTTCGCGCCCGGCGTACATGCCTCCGACGCAGCTGCATCGCGCGAAGCGACTATCGCCGGGGTCACTCATCCTCCAGATTCTCAGTTCCGTTCCTCACTGGGTTCTACGCTGACCTCGTTCCGTCAGCGGACCCTGGGCGACCCTAAGGATTGATCGCATCGTCGCGCACCAGCCGAACCCCCAGCGCGAGGTATCGTACTTGTCGCCATCCCGTCCGCGGTAGCGTCCCGGCAAGTGGCGCAACGGCGCGCCGCCGGTCGTTGCGGGTCGAAAGCGAATTCCTCTTCCCGCCCGCCGCCGTCCCCGCCCAGCTGCGGCAGGACGCAGCGGCCTGGCCGGCAGGTGCCGCGAGCTCGGGTTGCGCAACGACCTCACTCGCGCGCCCACGGGCGCTCAGGGAGCGTCAGCCCGGCGGGCAGCGTCAGCGCGACGTGCGTCACGTCCCGCTGCGCCAGCAACGCGGCCCCTACCGAGCGCCGACAGCCTCAGCCGACCTTGTAGAGCGAGCGCCACTTCAGCGGCCGGTAGTCCGTGCCCTTGCGCTCTCCGTTGACCACGCTGATGTCCCGGTTGGCCGCCGCAGCGTCCGGATCGGGGTGCGCGGCCGGGCGGTTGCTCTTCACCAGGCAGGACTCGATGTCCTGGAGAAAGTCCTTCGTGTCACGGCCCAGCGACGTCGACGCCACCTCGCCCAAGAGCACGATGATCTCGGCACCTTCCGTGGCCGCGACCAGCTCAGCAGCGCGGTCGTGCGCAGGCTGGCTCTGAGTGATTCGGGCACGCAGGCTCTGGCCCGATGTATGGCCGATATGCAGCAAGCCGATGTCCCGCCAGAGGTCGGCCTCGGCGTCCAGCTTTGCGCTGAGCAGGGCGTAGAAGCCCTTCTTGTTCCGTAGCATGGGGTGCGACGACTTCGCGACCTCAGACAATCGAACGGTGTAGTCACTCCAGCTGAGCTTGGCGCGATCCATAGAATTTCCTGGGTTTAGTGATTTTACAATGTGCCTACGGGTTCAGCCCAAGGCGGACCCGCGGGGACAGACTGCGCGACTATGGAACACCCCGGCGCAAAAACGCAATTGGTTCCGAGTGTCAACGGCGTGACAGCGCGCCAACCTGGCATTCAATGC
>JAUIAC010000341.1 GCA_030425545.1 bacterium
GCCGTCGTCGCACTTGCCGGTCTGCTCGGTGGCCTGGCAGCCGGCCTTGGCGTCGCAGGTGTCCTTGGTGCAGGGGTTGCCGTCGTCGCACTGGGTCGCCGCGCCGGCGCTGCACTTGCCGTTGCTACAGGTGTCCTTGTCGGTGCACTTGTCGCCGTCTTCGCAAGGCGCCTGGTTGGCCACGTAGGCGCAGCCCTTCTTGCCGTCGCAGCTGTCGTCGGTGCAGGGGTTGTTGTCGTCGCACACCGCGCCGTTGTCGACGTCGCCGTCGCAGTCCTGGTCGACCCCGTCGCAGGTCTCGGTGGCGGCCTTGGGGGGCGCGCAGGCGGTAAGGCCGCCGCCCTTGGGAGCGCCCGGGGCGCCGTCGGGCAGGCAGGTCACCGTGGCCGTGCAGCCCGGGGCACCCGCGGCGTAGCAGCTGGTCTTGGCGAACTTGCTCAGGGCCCAGGGGCTGCAGGCGCAGGCCAGGGGCGTCTTGGGCACGCACTGCTTGCTCTGGCTGCCGCTGCTGCCCTCGCTCTCCTGACAGGTGCTCTCGGCGGGACAGTCGGCGTCGACCGCGCAGCTCACACCGCAGAAGGCGCCAGCGCCGCCCTGCTGCACGCACGCGGCGTCGCCCGCGCCGGGCACCTGGCAGTCGGTGTCAGACGTGCACGGGGAGCAGAACGCGAGGTCGGCGACCACGCACAGCTTCTTGCCGGCGACGTCTTCGCAGGTGGTGCCCTTGGCGCAGGCCCCCTTGTCGCAGGGCTGCGCGCACGCCTTGGCGCCGCCGGGCTGGGTGGCGCAGAGGCCGGTGCCGCAGTCCTTGTCGGCCGCGCAGGCGCAGCCCGGGCCGCCCGGGCACGTCACTGGGCCCGTGTCGGTCGTGCCGGCGTCAGTCGTGCCGGCGTCGGTGGAGCTCCCGTCGGAGGTGCTCGCGTCGCCAGGGGTCGCGTCGCCGCTCGCTGCGTCGTCGCCAGCGCTGTCGCTGTCGAGATCGCCGCCGTCGACGGGGCCAGCGTCGACGGGGCCAGCGTCACCCTGCGCGGCGTCGGTGCTCCCGCCGTCCGTCGCTGCGGCGTCGGTGCCCACACTGTCGGAGCCCGCACCGTCGGGGTCCGCGGCATCTGCGGCGCTCACGCCGTCGGCCCCGGCGTCGTCCACGCCAGCCACGTCGGCGGCGTCAGCCCCTGAAGCGAGTGTGTCTTCGCCCCCTTCGACCACCGAGTCTGGCCCGGCGCAGCCGATGGCGCCGGCCAGCGCGGCCAACGTGAGAACCCGAATCACCCAAGACATCCGCATCATTGGCTCCACAAACTGAACGACGTTCACGGGACTCACGTCCCGGGCGCGGCACGTTGCCAGAGCCCTCCCGGCATCTCAAGGCACGCGCGCCCCACGCCCAGGCCGCTGGGGCGCCTCAGCCCCTGCGAAGGCTGGCCTCGGTGGTCGACACGCCGCCCAGGGCGTACCCTCCCCGCCGCGCGCTCTGAGGGGACGCGCGCCGGAGGTCGTCCGAATGGTGTTTCCACGCTCCTGTGCGCAGCGACGCGGCACGTGGCCGCTCGCCGGCGCATGCCTGGCCCTGTGCCTCCTCGCCAGCGCCGCCCTACCCGGCTGCAGCAGCCCCAACTACGACCCGCCGACCCTGGTCAAGACCATGCGCGTCCTCGCGGTCAAGGCGGAGCCGCCCTACATCGGCCTCGGGCCGTCGACCTTCTCGGCCTTCGTGGTCAACCAGCCCGCCGACGACACCCTCTGCTACGCCTGGGCGGTCTGCCTCTTCGCTTGGGAGAACAACGGCAACTACGAGTGCCTCGACCCCAAGCTGCAGCTCGACCTGGGCAACGGCGAGACCGCGTCGACCTCGCTGCCGGCGCTCTTGGGCCTGCTCGAGAACCTGCAGCCGGTGCTGGCGGAGAAGGGCTTCAACCCACCCACCAACGTCGAGGGCCCCGACGGCGCCACCGACAGCGCCACGGACGCGCCCGAGGCCAGCGAGGGCCTCTCGGTGAAGCTGCTCTTCCAGGTGTCCGAGGCGCGGATCTGGGGTGGCAGCTGCCCGAACGACACCACGACCATGCTGGCGAAGCCCTGCCCCACGGCGGACGGTTGCCTGATGGGCCACAAGGCCCTGGGGGTCGCCGTGCCGAGCGAAGACGGGACCCCGTCGAAGGCGGTGCACAGCAACCCCACGCTCCTGCAGGTGGCGCTCAACGGCGTGCCCTGGCCGGCGGACACGACGCCCACCCTGGCGCCCTATGTCGCGGACCCCAACGCCCCCATCGAGACCGCCAACGACCTCAAGGGCGTCGAGCTGCAGCCGCTGTGGGCGCCCGGCAGCCGGGAGCTCATCGCCAAGTCGGTGGACCCGGGGGTGCCCGACCGCACCGAGCGGCTGATCTTCAGCTTCTTCTCCAACGCCGGCACCTTCGACTTCCGGCGTACCGGCGACGCCGTGCCCGAGAACGGCTACCAGGCCAAGCGTCCCGCCGACGGCGCCGCCACCGGGCTGGTGAAGCTGTGGATCGTCGTGCGCGACGGCCGCGGCGGGGTCGACTGGCTCGCGCGCACCCTCAACGTCGACGTGAACGCCAACCCGACCGACCACCCGCTGTGCGGGGCGGACCCGAGCGTGCCGAAGTGCGGTGAGGTCTCGCCATGAGCCGCGCTCGCTCCGCCGTCCCCGGCCTGGCCCTGGCCCTGGCGCTCCTGAGCGGCGTCGCGCTCCCCTCCGCGGCCGGCGCGAAGCCGGCTCAGCCTGCCCCGACCATCGTCCCGCCGAAGATGCTCACCTACGTCAAGCCGATCTATCCGCAGAGCCTGAAAAAGCAGGGTCTCCGCGGTGCGGTGGTGCTCGAGCTCGACATCGGCGCCGACGGCAAGGTGGCCAAGGTCCAGGTGGCCACCTCGGCGGGCCCCGACTTCGACGCCGCGGCCGTGGCCGCCGCCAAGCAGCTGGTCTTCACCCCCGCGACCGCCAACGGCAAGCCTGTGCCCGTGCGCATCCGCTTCCGCTACCGATTCGCGCCCACGGTCGACCTCAGCCGCCGCGGCCGCGCGCGGGGGCTGGGGCGCTACGACCGCCGCGCCTGGGAGCGCGCGCCCGCGGGCTTCGAGAGCTTCACCGGGCAGGTGTTCGAGCGTGGCACGGGCCGCCCCGTCGCCGCCGCGACCGTGCTGATCCCCGCGCAGAAGGCCGAGGTCATCACCGACGTCGCCGGCCGCTTCTCCTTCGGCCTGCTCAGGCCCGGCACCTTCGTGGTTCAGGTCAGCAGCGCGCAACACAAGGTCCGCCGCTTCAAGGTGCGCATCCGCGAGGGCCGCACCACGGCGCTCAACCTGCGGGTCAACCGGCTGTCCTACGTCATCTACCGCGCCACCGCCGTCGCCCCACCCGAGCCCGGCGAGATGGCGCGGCGCTCCCTGTCGGCCGAGGAGATCCAGCGCATCCCCGGCGTCTACGGCGACGCCTTCAAGGTGGTGCAGAACCTGCCGGGCGTCGCGCGCGCCCCCGCCATCAGCGGCCAGATCATCGTGCGCGGCTCGGCGCCCGGCGACACCCAGATCAACATCGAGGGCGTGCGGGTGCCCATCCTCTACCACTTCGGCGGGCTCTACTCGATCGTCAACACCGACATCCTGGAGGGCATCGACTTCTACCCCGGCGGCTACGCGGTGCGCTACGGCCGCAAGACCGGCGGTCTGCTCCAGGCGCGGCTCAAGCTGGCGAAGGACGACGCCAAGTGGAAGGGCTACGTCGAGACCAACGTCTTTCACACCGGCGTCTTCCTCACCGGACCCATCACCGAAGACATTCAGATCAGCGTCGCAGCCCGGCGAAGTTACATCGATGTTGTGCTCAACGCCGTGGTGCCCGACGGGGTGCTGCCCTTCACCACCGCGCCCCGCTACTGGGACTACCAGCTCAAGCTCGACTGGCGCATCAGCCGCTCCATGGACGCGACGCTCCTGCTCCTCGGCACCGACGACTCCCTCTCCGCCGTGCTCGACCGGCCGCCGCCCGGCTTCGGCGACGCCAACTCCGACGTGGGCTTCAACACCAACTTCCACGGCGCCATCGCCCTGCTGCGGAGCCGCGGCAAGGGCTGGAAGGCGCGCACCACCGCGGGTCTCGTGCGGGTGGGGGCGAACCTCGATCTCCTGGGCGAGTTCAGGTTCGACGTCACCAACTGGCAGACAACTGTCCGGCAGGACTTCACCTTTGGAGAGGGACCGCTACAGCTCCGCACCGGCGTCGACGTCTTCGTGGACCCCTTCAAGGCTGAGGTCTTGCTGCCGCCGCAGGCCGCCGACCTCGGCGAGGGTGCGGACGCGGACGCGGGCAGCCGGCAGCTCGAGCAGAAGGCCACCGCGGTGCAGCCGGCCGTGTGGTTCGACGCCGTGTTCAAGCTGCGCAAGGACCTCGAGGTGGTGCCTGGGATTCGGCTCGACCTCTTCCGCGGTCAGAACAAGGGCCAGACCTTCCTGCCCCGCATCAACGCTCGCTGGACGCCGAAGCCCAAGCTCACCTTCAAGGGCGCCACGGGTGTGCTGAGCCAGGCGCCGCAGGTGCAAGACGTGGTCGACCGCTTCGGCAACCCCGACCTGCTGCCCTTCTACTCTTGGGAGACCTCGTTCGGCGTCGAGGCGCAGCCCCACGAGCGGCTGACCCTGGACGTGCAGGTCTTTCACAAGCAGCTGTGGGACATGATCGTGCAGCCGCGCACGCCGTGGGAGGGCTTCGGCAACGTCAACGCCGGGCGTGGGCGCATCGTCGGTCTGGAGCTGCTGCTGCGGCACCCACCTGTGGGTCGCTTCTTCGGCTGGGTGTCCTACACGCTCATGCGCGGCACGGTGCAGCCCCACCCGGACATCCCCGAGCGGCTGCTCGACTGGGACCAGACCCACATCCTGACCATGGTCGGGTCGTACAAGCTGCCCTACAACCTCGAGTTCAGCGCGCGCTTCCGGCTGGTGTCGGGCAACCCCTACACGGCGGTCATCGGCGCGGTGTTCCAGGAGGAGAACGACGACTGGGACCCGGTGCGCTCGGCGTGCGTGAACTGCGCGCGCATGCCGCCCTTTCACCAGCTCGACCTGCGCGTGGACAAGAAGTTCGTCTACGACCGCTGGCTGCTCGGCGTGTATCTTGACGTGCAGAACGTCTATAACCGCGCCAACCCCGAGAGCATCAACTACAACTACAACTTCTCGCGCAAGGCCTATCAGTCGCTGCTGCCCATCATCCCCTCGCTGGGTGTGCGGGCGGAGTTCTAGCAGGCCGGACAAGGGCCAGGGTTCGCTGTCGGCCAGGCGAGCCCCAGCAGCCCGCGAAGCGCCCGGCCAGGGATCGCCCATGACCGCCACTCCGCCCCTCTCCTCGGCCACACGCGCGCTGGAGCAGCTGCTCGCCGGTTTCGCCGAGGGGCACATCGCGTTTGGCACGCTGATGCGGGGGCTCACGCTCTACCCAGGGTGGCGCACGCTGAGCGACGGCGCCGGTGGGGTGCTGACGCGCGAGACGCCCGAGGGGACCTGGCTGGACCTCTTTCTGACCGAGTCGCGGGCCCAGCAGCGGCTGGCGCAGGTGGCGCAGGACCGGGCGCTCCGCGACGTCGCCATCAGCGGAGACGTGCTCGCCAACCTCGACGAGGGGCTGGCGGGGGTGCACGTCCATCCGGGGCAGGATCTGGAGGTGGTCATCGAGCGGCGCGACGAGGCCCGCCTGTGGGCCCAGTCCGCGCTGGTCGAGGCGATGCTCGTGCAAGGGCGACCGCTGGACCTGGGCATGCTGCGCGAGTGGCGTGGCTGGGTGGTGCTGCTGCGTCAGGACGCCAACGGGCAGCGGCAGCTGACCCTGACCACCGACGCCGACGGTCGCCCGCTGGCCGCGGTGTTCACGGCGGAAGACTGCTGCGACGCCTTTGTCGCCCGGGTGCCCGAGGGCATGCGCGGCGACCTGGTCCGGCAGCGCATGATGGGGGCGCAGCTCTTCTCGCAGCTGGTCTATCTCCCCGTGCACGGCGCCGCGTTCAACCCGGCGGGGCCGGTGCCGGGGCGGGCCTATGACAAGGGCTGGCTCGAAGACGTGGTGCGCTTTGCGGCCGTGGTCAACTGAGGAGAACGTCATGAACGCGAGCCCTGCGTCCCAAGGGACCAAGCCCCCGTCGGCCCCCGACGCCCTGGGGACCAGCGGCGCGCCCCCCCTGACAACCACCAAGCCCGGCCTCGTCGTGTGGGGCATGCCGCCGGTGTGGGGCATGCCGAGCGCGAGCCCCTTCTGCCTGAAGCTGGAGACCTGGCTGCGCATGGCCGCCCTGCCCTACACGCCGCGCTACCTGGACCGC
>JAUIAC010000342.1 GCA_030425545.1 bacterium
TCGTTCGCCGGCGGCATCCGGGCGTCGATCTGGACCGACGTGGCGCAGTCCATGGTGATGATCGTGGCCATGGCGGCGCTGGTGTGGGTCGGCCACACCTCGATTCGCCCGCTGCCCGAGCTCGGCTCCGCCCTGGCCGCCATCGACCCTGCCCTGCTGCACTGGACGCCGCCCGACGCCTCGCTGGGCCTGGCGCCCTACGCCCTCGGCTGGTTCCTGGCCGGGCTCGGCGGTGTCGGTCAGCCGCACATCATCATCCGCGCCATGACCCTGAACAGCGAGGCGCAGATCCCCACGATGCGGCGCACCTACTTCACCTGGTACATCGCGTTCTCAGTGGTGACCTTCCTGGTCGGCCTCTATGCCCGCGTTCACTTCGCCAACGCCGGCGCCGCCGCGGCCTTCGACCCGGAGACGGCCCTGCCCCTGCTCGCTGGGGCGCACCTGCCCGAGCTGGCCGTGGGCTTTGTCATCGCGGCCCTCTTCGCCGCCACCATGTCGACCGCCGACTCCCAGGTGCTCGCCTGCTCGGCCAGCGTCACGCAGGACGTCACCACGCGCTTCAAGGACAGCTACGTCGCCAGCAAGGTGGCCACGGTCGCCGTCGTGGCGTTCGCGTTGTTGATGGCCCTGGTCGGCCCCGACAGCGTCTTCGTCTTGGTGACCGTGGCCTGGGGGCTGCTCACCACCTGCTTCGCCCCGCTGATGCTGGCGCGCGTCCGTGGCTGGCAGCTGCGCACCGGCGCGTACATGGCCGCGATCTCGGCTGGCATCGCCGCGATGCTGCTGTGGACCCACGCGCTCGGGCTGGGCGACGCGATGTACGACGGCGCCGTGGGCTTCATCGTCTCCATGAGCATCGTCGCCGCCACCGCCCGCCGCGAGGAGCGAAGCTGAGCGCACACGTGCCGCGCGGCGACCGCGCTTCCACGACCACGGGCCATGGCGGCAGGCGATCCGGTGGCAGCGCACGTTGCGTCAAGACGGCGCTCGAACCTCCCTTGTCGCACCCCTGCTCACCGCTCCGGCCCGGCAGCATGTAGGCTCCCCCACGTCAGTTGCACCTCGACTGGCGCGACGTGCGAGTGCCTATGCCTCCAGCTTCCCATCGACATTCATGGTCCGCCGCCCTACCGCGAGCGCTTGCCCTGCTCTGGCTCGGGTGCGCGGTCGGCTGTGGCTCGGACACGTTGGAGTCGGCGCCCGCCGCCGAGGCGGTCGTCGGTCCCGACACGACGGGTGACACGGTGTCGGCCGAGGACGCTCCGACCGCCCTCGACGACGCGTCTCCAGACGCCGAAGTCGGAGCGACGCCCGACGGCCAAACGGACGGCGCGGCAGACCCAGACACGGAAGTCGGAGCGACGGCCGACGCGCGACCGCACGACGCAGGTCCGGACGACACGAACCCGTTCGATTCGAGCGCCGTTGACTCGGTGACGCCGGACACGAACGCACTCGATTCGAGCGCTGTTGACTCGGAGACGCCGGACACGACCACCTTCGATTCGACCGCCGTCGACACGGCGACACCAGACGTCGGCGCACCCGACGCCAACACGCCCGACGCAAACGATCCCGACACCACCTCGCCCGACGCGAACGCGCCCGACACCGACACACCCGACGCGAACGCCCCCGACACCGACACACCCGACGCAAACGATCCCGACACCGACACACCCGACGCAAACGATCCCGACACCACCTCGCCCTACGCGGATGTTCCCGACGCAGGCGCCACAGACGCGGACGCGCCCGACGCCGGCTGCCCGGGCGCCGCGGGCTGCCCCTGCATCCCCGCCAAAGAGGCCTGCAACGGCGTCGACGACGACTGCGACGGGCTCACAGACGAGGCCACTTGCCCGGCCCAAGGCCCGTGCACGACCGCGGCCTGCGACGGAGCGGCCGGGGTGTGCAAGAGCGCGCCACTGCCAAACGGCGTGACCTGCGACGCCGACAGCGACGTCTGCACCCAGGGCGACGCTTGCCAAGCGGGCGTCTGTGTGGCCGGCGGCAAGCTGGGTTGCGATGACTTCAACCCCTGTACCCAGGACAGCTGCGCGCCGACCTCGGGATGCCAACATGCCGCAGCCAACGGCGCGCCTTGCGACGACAACGACGTCTGCACGGTCGGCGACGCCTGCAAGGACAACGGCTGCGTCGCTGGGCTGCCGAAGGTCTGCACGGGTACCACCGCGTGCCTGCTCGCCAGCTGCAAGCCAACGCAGGGGTGTGTGGTGGCCCCGCGAGCGGCCGGGACCGCGTGCAGTGACGGGGACGCGTGCACAGCCAAGGACGCCTGCGCTGCGGGGGCCTGCGCTGGCGCTGCGGTGAACTGCGATGACGGCAACGCCTGCACGGCCGATGCCTGTGACGCCAAGCTCGGCTGCGGGCACAAGCCAGCCCCAGGCCCCTGCGACGACGGCAACGCGTGCACCACGGCGGACCCGTGCCAGGGCAGCGTGTGTGCCGCGGGCAAGGCCGTGTCCTGCGACGACAAGGCGTTCTGCACGGTTGAGTCGTGTGTGCCCAGCAAGGGCTGCGTCGTGGACAAGACCAGCCACCACGGGCTCGCGTGTGACGCCGACGGCTCGCTATGCACAGAGGCAGACGCCTGCAACCAAGGCGCCTGCGAGCCCGGGGCTTCGCTGGACTGCGACGACAAGAACCCGTGCACAGCCGACACTTGCGCGGCGTCGGTGGGCTGCAAGCACAGCGCCACAGCCGACGAGCAGGCCTGTGGTAACGGGAAGAGCACCTGGTGCAAGGCCGGCGCGTGCGTACCCAAGGCGCCACCGGTCGACGCCCTGCGGGACTACGGCTTCTGGTATTGGCCCGGCAACCATCGACCCACGGAGACCTGGCCCAAGGTGCAGCCGCTGATGCACGTGCTCACAGGCCACTACGGGCTGGCGTGGAACGAGGCCACCGGCGCGCTGGCGCACCTCGGGCCGGTCTCCGACGCGAAGGGAGCCGCCGCAGCGACGCACCGCAGCAACGCCACTGTGAGCGCCCTGCCGAGCGCTTCGCTGGCGTTTGAAGCCGGCGACGCGCCTGCCGTAGCCACCACGTTCCTCGGCACCAAGGGCGCGACCGTGGACCGCGCCCAGATGATCGACGGCGGGCGGCTGATGAACCGGCTGCAGATCGCCACGGTGCGCTACCAGGGTGACACCAAGCTCCAGGGCAGCGTCCAGCTCGCTGCGATGCCGCGCCATTTCACCTGGGTGCACACGGTCAAGGGCAGCGCCGCGGCCAAGGTGGCGCGCGTGCGGCTCGGCGGCGCTGCGCTCGCGCCCTATGCCCAGGCCGAGTGGCTGGTCCCCGGCCGAGCGCTGCGGCGGACGAACGCCCAAGGTCAGGGCTGGGTCTTCGTGGTGGCCAACGTGCAGGGGCAGTCACTCACGGTGGCCGCGGACGGCTCGGTGGTCGCCCAGCGCACGGTCGGCGTCGTGCCCCTGGCCGGCAACACGGTCGCGATGACGGTGGTCGCCGCGCAGGCCGTGAACGCGGCGGAGCTCGCCATGTACCTGCAGCCGGACAAGGCCGTCGCGCTGAGCTACCAGCTGCTCAACCTCAAAGGCCAACCCGTGGGCTCAGCCGCGAACCCGAAGTGGGATCCGAGCCTGGGCGCCTACCGCGTCGACCTCGGCAGCCTCAAGGCGTCTGGCGCGCCGGGCAAGGCCAACTTCGACCAGGCTGCCTTTCACCATTGGCACGGGCGCCACCGGCTCACCGTGTCCCGCGCGACCCCGGCGCCGATGGCCGTGCCCATCGCGCTCTTCGGCGGCGGCAACGTCTCCTGGTACATCACCGGCGGCGTGCCGCTGTGGCGCGACGCGGCTGGACACCCGACCGGGACCACGGTGCAGATCTCCAAGAACTGGCACGGGCAGGTCTGGTATCACCTCTACTCGCAGCCCACCTTCCGCGGCCCAGGCCCCGACACGCTGGAGTTGACCGTCGCCTCATCGCGCTGGGGGCTCGTCTACGCGGCCTCTCACGCCCAGCTGAGCCTTGTGGGCTGGGGGCAGGCTGGTGGCCACTGGGACGAGTCGGCGCTCGGCGCCTTCGGCGAGAGCATCACGTACGACCCCGACGTGACCCTGCAGCGCGCCATGGTCGACGACGTGCGCCCCTTCCTGGTGCAGTCCAAGACCAAGTGGAGCTGGACTGGCAACGTCGGCGGCGCCGACTTTCTGCGCTACGCGAGCGCGGCCAAGCCCTTCTGGGAGCGGCGCCTGAGCCGCGTGCGGAGCCACTACGCCGCGCCGGGGCCCAACCTCACCGACGTGACCTACGCGGGTGTGTCGTCGGATCAGGCCATTCGCGCCACCATTCGCACCCAGCTGGTGGGCACCGACGACGTGGTGCGGGCGTACTACCACCTGGACTACGAGCTGCTCGCCGACGTCGCGTACAGCCGCCTCGCCTGGTTCCAGGTGGCCGCGGACAACTACGCCGACAACCTGTTTGCGCGCTACGCCTGGGGCAACGCCGCGGGCACCACAGCTGACAAGGCGACGCCGAATCACAAGAGCAAGGGCTACGCCAAGGACGCGGACCGCGGCATCGCGCTGTCCGGCGCGGCGCCGTGGGTGCTGCTCTACGACAACAAGCGTGACTGGGACAAGCTGCCCGAGCACTACGCCAGCGTTGGGTTCGTCGTGCGCGCGTTCGAGGCCACGCTCGGCCCTGGCGGCCTGCCGAGCACGACCACACTGAGCACGCCACACATCAACATCTCGCGCACGTACAACGGCAAGATGTCGCAGATGGCGTTCCAGCTCGGGATGCCGCACAAGCAGGGCGCCGCCTGGTGTGGCGCGCCGTGTGGTGGCAAGCAGCGCTTCCTGCCGAAGGGCACCCGCGTGCGCGCCACGGTGGAGTACCTCGTGCTCCCCGCCGACAAGAGCCGCTATTATGGCGCCGCGCCCTGGCTCAAGAACATGGCCCCCTCGGTGTTCGACAGCCCGGCGCAGATGCGGTTGGCCGCCGCGGGCAACCACTACCAGGTCCAGGCGCACGCCGGCACGCTCCGCCGGCTGCATCCGGTGGAGGTGGACGCCGCCGCCAAGCCGGTCGGCGGGGTGGCAGTGGACCTGACCCTCCAAGGCGGGCTGGGCTTTGTGCCGCTGTCCGTGCGAGGGCTGACTCGGCACGACGGGTGGCAGCTCCAGCGGCTTCAAGGCGGCGTGTGGCAGGCGGTGAAACAGGCGGTCCATGGCAACGACGCGTGGCAGGCGATGGCCGTGCCTGAGACGAAGACCTGGACGCTGACGTACAGCCTGCCCGGCAACTACGGCGGCGCGGCGCAGCGCTACCGGGTCGTGACCACCAAGCCGTAGGCGCGTCTCCAGGAGCATCGGCGCCGCCGTCGCGAAGAGCGAAGCTGGGCGCGGAGTTGGGGTGGAGTGGCCGCCGCCGGGAGCGAACGTGGTAAGGCTGCCGTCTCGCTCACCCCGGAGTCCCCACCATGTCCGTCGTCCGCCTCAAGAACCTCTCGCTCGGCTATGAGGGCCGGCAGATCCTCCGCGACATCTTCCTCCGCGTCGCGGCGGGAGAGCGCGTCGCGTTGGTCGGCGCCAACGGGTCGGGCAAGAGCTCGATCCTCAAGCTCATCGTCCGCCACGCGGTCGCCCTGGGACAGGGCACGACCTCCACGGACATCGACCCTGGGGAGGGTGCCCTCGCCGAGGTGAGCGGTGACGTGGAGCTCAACCTCGACGTCAAGGTGGGCTACTTCTCCCAGTTCTCTCAGCTCGACGACGAGCGCGCCATCAGCGAGATCCTCCTCGACAGCTTCGCGGAGGTGCGCGGCTGGGAGGCCGAGCTCGAGGCCATCGACGAGGCCATGGCGGCCGAGCCGGGCGGCGACGAGCTCGAGCGACTCCTGCTGCGGCAGGCCGACCTCCTCGAGCTCATGACGCAGCGCGACGGCTGGAGCTACGGCAACCGCATCGACACGGTGCTCACCAAGCTCGGCTTCGACGAGGCGCACCGCGCTCGCCCCGTGGGGCAGCTGTCGGGAGGGTGGCGCAACCGCGCGAGCCTGGCCCAGATCCTGCTCGAAGAGCCGGACCTGCTGCTGCTCGACGAGCCGACGAACTACCTGGACGTCCAGGGCATCGCGTGGCTGGAGACGTGGATCGCGCGCCTGCCCGGCGCGGTCATCGCCGTGTCGCACGACCGCCACTTCCTCGACAGCATCGTGAGCCGCATGGTGGAGATCCAGAACTACCGGCTGCACGAGTACTCGGGCAACTACGCCGCGTACGTGTGGGAGAAGGCCAAGG
>JAUIAC010000343.1 GCA_030425545.1 bacterium
CGCCCTTGCTCTCGGCCTTGGCCGAGCGAGGGCTGCGCGCCGCGTCGTGGCCGTGGCGAGATCCCTCCGTGGACTGGTCCAGGGCGTCCCTCGTCGTGCTGCGCGCGACCTGGGACTACCCCTGGCATGCGCAGGCCTTCGACGCCTGGCTCGCGCGGGTCGCGGCCCTGTCGCGCCTCTTCAACCCGCTCCCCGCAGCCCGATGGAACCTGCACAAGGGCTACCTGCTGGACCTCGCCGCGGCGGACGTGCCCGTGGTGCCGACGCGGCTGGTGAAGCGCCACGCACCGCAGCCGCTCGAGCCGCTGTGCCAGCGCTTGGGGTGGCAGGACGTCGTGGTCAAGCCGGCGGTGGGCGCGGGCTCGTTCGAGACGTGGCGAGCGCGCTGGAGCGAGGCGCCAGACGAGGCCGCGCGGGTCGCTCGCCGCTTCACCGCGCTGTGCGCCGAGCGCGACATGCTGGTGCAGCCCTGCGTTCGGTCGGTGCTGCGCGAGGGCGAGCGCTCGCTGGTCTTTGTCGACGGCGCCCTGAGCCACGTGATGCACAAGGCGCCGCGCTTCGCCGGGGAGCACGAGCGCGTGACCGGACCGCACCCACCGCGCCCGGCGGACGTGGCGCTAGCCGAGCGCGCTCTGACGGTCGCGCGCCGCTCGACAGGAGGGACACAGCTGCTCTACGCCCGCGTGGACCTGGTCGACGCCGACCCGGGCGTCGACGGGCGCGCCCCGCCGCCCGGGCGTCAGGCCATCGACGCGAGCCTCAGCAGCGCGCCCCAGCCCGTCGGCCCCACGCCGCGTGGAGCGGCGCCGCGAGCCGGCCGGGCGCCCATGGTCTCCGAGCTGGAGCTTCTGGAGCCCTCGCTCTTCTTGGCGGCGCATCCCCCTGCCGCCGCGCAGCTCGCTGCGGCGCTGGCGCGCGCGCTCGACTGAGAGACGGCCGGCTCAGCCCTGGAGTTGCAGCCGCTTGCCGCGCTTGCGCCACCACCACGTCCAGTGTCGCCGCAGCTTGCGCCGGGTCGGCTTGCGGACCCACGGCTTGTGTCCTGTGATGCGCTCGAGCACACGAGCGGCGTTGCGCGCGACGTGGGCCTTGCGGGCGGTGAGCGCACGGATGAGCCGCGGCACGTCGCGCTTCACGAAGCGGGGCCCCTTGGTCAGCCGCACCCCGTGATCCCGGAAGCCCTTCTTCATCCAGATCTGCCAGTCGCGGCCCTGATTCTGACGCCAGAACTGCTGCCAGGCCGAGGCGGTCTTGCGCCAGCGGCGCTTGGCCTTCGACTTCAGGTGGCGGCTCCGCACCGGCTGATTGGTGATGGCGACGAGCGCCGCGTGGGCGGCCAGGCGCACGTTGAGGCTACGAGACGTGAGGGCGGCGATGAGCGCTGGCACCGCCGCCCGACCGCCCTCTTGGGTCAACACGGCCGCGGCGCGTAGACGCACTGGCTTGCGCACGCTGGCGAGCGCCTTGGGGTGGACATAGGCCTCCGGCTTGGAGAGGACGGCGGCGGCGATGTCGCTGACACCCTCGGGGCGCAGGCCAGCCCAGGTGTCGAAGAGGCGCACCGCCCACGTCGGGTTGGGGGTGGCCTTCAGCGCTGCGAGCAGCCCCGGCGCTGCGTCGCGGAGCTGCAGGCGCGCCACGGCGGCCAAGGCGGCCTCCCGCACCCGCGCGTCGCTGTCCGCGAGCCGGTCGACGAAGGCCTGGAACGCGGTGGCCGCCTCCATGCGCTCCAGCAGCTGCACCGCGCGGAGGCGGAGCTTGGCGCTCGAGCGCAGCGCGCTGGCCTCGACCACCCGCGCCACGTGCGCATCGAAGGCCGCGTCGCCTCGGTCGACCCAGTCGCGCAGCGGTCCACGGTCGAGACAGCCATGCTTTCGGTCCTCCAGCGAACAGTAGAGCCGCACGTGGAAGTGGTCGTCGTGCGGCGCCGAGTCCCCCGGCTGGCGCAGCACCGCGTCGAGGCGAGCCAGGGTCTCCACCGACACGCCGCGCTTCACGGCCAGCTGGAGCATGCGCTTCTTGAGCCAGCGCGACACAAAGGCCCACTGCACCGCCGAGCCGTCCACCGCGCTCACGGGCGTCACCAGCGCGATGGCCAGGTCCAGGTTGCGGGCGACGTCGAACACCAGCTGGCCGTCCCGGCTGATGCCGTTGCGGCCGAACTTGCGGAAGTCGTCCATGACCACGACGCGGCCCTTGCGGTCGCGGGTGTAAAAGCAGAGGTCGACGTCACGGCCGGACTGGTGACTCCGGTGCCACGGCGAGCGGCCCCCGCGCCGGAGGCTGACGTTGCCGACGCGCAGCTGGGCCCCCCGATGTTTGCGGGCCACCGCGCGGGACGCCCGGTCGAGCAGCTCCTGCAGCTCGTCCGTCCCCCAGTGCGTCTGTCGCTCGGCGATGTGGGGGAAGAAGCGGTAGTGGCGGCCACGCTCGCGGATGCGTCGCGCGTGGAGCAGGCGTCCGCTGCCCGTGCTCCCGAGGCTCACCGTAGACGACGGCACGCGCAGCAGGCGACGGGCGCTGGCCAGGGAGAGCGGGCCAGGCGGGGGCGACCAGAGGGCGGTCCGCTTCGGGCTGGCCGTCGCGCGCGGGCGCTGCTTGCCCGCTGTGGTCTCGCGACCAGGCGCCTTGGCCGCACCTCGCGCGGCCGTCGCGTCGCGGCGCCGCTCGCCGCTCGGCCCATCGCGCCGCGGGGTCGCACCGGCCAGCCCTGCGCCCTGGACGGCGAAGAGGAGCGTGAGCGAGGCGAGGGCGAGCGTGCGTGTCATGGCCGCAAGAGCATAGGGGAAAGCACCGGCGATGCGAGGAATTACGGGGCGGCCTCCGCCCCCTCGTCCGGGACCAAAGCGCCCGACAGGGTGATTCGAAAGGGCTTGGCCGCGTCTTCCCGCGAGAGCGCCAGGACGGCGCCGCCCTCAGTCTCGGCCTGCTGCAGCAGCGAGTCCGCGATCCCGAGCCACGCTCGCGCGTGGGGCAGCTCTGTGGGCCGCTGGACCAACGCGAAGGCCGCCGACATGGAGAACTCGGTGCCGTCGGCGGTGATGAAGACCTCCTCAGCGACCGCCGTGCGCATCTCCTGCACCAGCGCCGCCGCGGCCTCCAGCTCGTCTCCGGGGAGCACGAAGCCGAGCTTGTGTCCCGTGAGCCGCCCTGCGACCCCGTCCTCACCGACCAGGTCTTCGATGAGCCCGGTCAGCCACAGCAGCACCTCGTCGCCCGCCTCGCGCCCGTGGGTCTGGTTGATCGCGCGCAGGTCGTCCACACCGCAGACGGCGAGCACGCCGCTCGGCTCGCCCGCCAGCCGGGCCTGCAGGGTGTCGACGAAGGCGCCGCGCCCTAGCAACCCAGTCAGCGCGTCGTGTTGGTCGGCCCAAGCCAGCCGCTGCTCCGTGACGCGCTCGACGGTGACGTCCCGCTGTTCGCCGCGCAGCACGAAGTGCCCGTCGCCGACCTTGTCGACGGCCAGCTGGAGCGCCACCCACAGCCACTGTCGGTCTCGGTTCTGCAGGCGGTAGGTCAGATCGGCCGCCCGGGTCTCTCCGCCGAGCAGCGCCTTGAGGGTGTCGCGGAGCCCGGCATGATCGTCGCGATGCACCCGCCTGAACCAGGCCTGGGCGTCGTCCCCGACCTCGTCAAAGGCGTAGCCGAGCATGGCCTTCCAGCCCGGATCGAAGCGGATCTCCTTGGTCCTCAGGTCCCAGGTCAGGCCGCCGACACCGCCGCTGTGGACGGCGTCGCGATAGCGGCGGCGGATCGACTCGAAGCGACGCTCCATGCGGGCGCGAGCGGCACCGAGGCGGAGCGCTCTGGCGAGGGCGCGCGGCGGCTCGTCCGGGTGCAACACGTCGTGGACCCCGTCGCGCTGCACCGCGGCGAGCGTCGGGCCGTCGCTGTCGGCGAGCACGACCCGTGTGGCGGAGGGGAAGCTGGCGCGGAGGTGGGCGAGCGTCGCGTGCCAGCCGTCGGCCTGAACCACGATGACGTCGGGCGGCGGGTCACCCAGCGGCACCGCAGCCAGCAAGGTCACGTCCACGTCTGCGGCGGCGACGCGCGCCTCAGCGACCGCACGAAGCTGTGGGGTCGCCGCCAAGAGCACACGAATCCGGTCGTCGAGGTCGCTCATGCTGAGATCAGGATAGCGCAGCCGCGCGCCCCGCGCTCGGTCTCACGGACGGGGCCTGCGGGAGAGCGGGGTCACCAGACCTGCGCTCCGCGCTGGGTCTCGGCGCGCGCTGTGAGGCCCGCGGCGGGCCGGCCCCGCAGCGCCTCAGTCGCCTGGCTGTGCCTCGGCGACGAAACCGCGGTCCGTGAAGTGAAAGAGCTCCATGGCGCGGACCTCGCCGCCCATGACGCTGACCACGAGGTGACCGACATCGGGGTAGAGCGGCTCGCCGTTCGGCGCGGCGCTGCGGACGTCTTCGTCGGAGAAGTAGGCGCCCGCGTCGCAGTGGCTGTGGTAGATGGCGACCAGCTCGTGCCCCTCGTCTTGCAGTCGGGCGATCTTGCGCTCGTTGAGGCGAAACGCGGCGCGGGCGGTGCGCACGTAGGTCTCCGGGTCCAGCGCGTGGTAGCGGTCCTGGAGGTTACGACAGACCACGGTCTCGAGCGTGCCGTCAGGCGTGCGCACCACCAGCCCACAAGCCTCGTTGGGGTAGTTGGCGACGCAGTCGGCCTCGATAGGAGGGAGCACGCCCTGCGTCGCGCGGAGCTCGGCGAAGAGGCCGGGGGGCACCGTGGCGCCGCGGCGGTGCTCGCCCGCCGGCGGCGGCGCCGCGGGAAGACGTCGAAACACGCTGGGCTCCCCCTCGCCCTGCCAGTGGAAGCGCAGGACCGCAGGGAGCGGCTGCAGCCCCAGCAGGGACTCCACGACGGCCTCTGCGGTGGCCGCGCCCATGAGCGTCGCCTCCGCCGGGGTCGCCTCGTCGTCGAACACGAAGGCCAGGGTGCAGACGGTGGCGTTCGTGGCGTAGCCCTCGGCCCAGCCTTCGTCGCTCTCGGTGCACACGACGTCGACCGAGCCGCCGTAGTCCCGGGTGGCCGCGTACAGGTGGACCACAGGCGGGCGGGCGGCGGCGGAGGAGGACAGGACGGTGAGCGCGCTGTCGAGGGTCGCACCCTCGGGCTCGTGGAGGCCTGCGAGCGTGCTCGGGTCACCAGCGACGCGGCCCAGGCCCGCGCCGACGAGGTAGCGCGCGAGGGTCTCGGCCACCGCCGCCCCCGCCGGGGTGCCGTCATGGGCGGGGACGCAGGCCCAGCGGCTGAGCTGCTGCTGCGCTGGGAGGGTCACGCCCTCCACGAGCAGCTGTCGACCGTAGCGTCCGAGCACGGCCATGGGATCACGGGACATGTCGCTCAGCAGCCGCCGGCGATGGCCGGGATGATGCTCAGCTCGGCGCCCGCCGCCACGGCGGTCTCGAGGCCGTCGAGGAAGCGGATGTCGTCGTCGCCGGCGTACACATTGATGAAGCGGCGGACCTTGCCCTTGCCGTCGATGACCTTGTCCCACAGCCCGGGGTGGGCCGCGTCGAGCGCCTTCAAGGCCTCGCCGACGTTGGCGCCCTCGACCTCGACTGCGGCGTTGCCGGCGGTGAACTTGCGGAGGGGCGTGGGGATCTTGACGCGAACGGACATGCTGAACTCCTGGTGGCCTCGTCGACCGATGTAGGGTCCCGCGTGGCCCGAAAGCGCGTCCTCGCGGGGGATGGCGGGTATGCTGACTTCAGGGCCATTTTGCAAGACGCGGGGCCGCTGAGGCTTGATTCTCCGGGCTTTGTGGCCCACGGCAGGGGTCGAGCGCTGGGGAGGCCCGTGAAGCCTCAGGGCTGCTCAGACCAGGGCGCAGCCACAGTCCTCCGCCTGGCGGACACGGGTGCGCCGCAGGCGACCTGCGTGCCACTGGACCAGCGCCTCACGGGCAGGGTCGGGGCGCCCGGCCAGGCGCTGCACCAGGGCCCGTGCGGCGGCGGCCCCCACGTGGCCGACCAAGGGCCCCAGCACGCCAGCGGTGTCACAGGTCGCGAGCCGGTCGGTGCTCGGCGGCGCCTCGAACAGGCACCGATAGCAGGCGCCACGGGGCCCGACGACCATCCACTGCCCACGGCGCGCCACGGCGGCGGCGATCACGCCCACCCGCGGTCCCGCGGCGTCCGCGTCCACTGACTTCGACCGGCGCGCGGCGACCAAGGCGTCGTTGACGACGAACTTGCATCGCGCGTCGTCGCTGCCCTCGAACACCGCCACCGCGCCGGCCAGCAAGGACCCGACGTTG
>JAUIAC010000344.1 GCA_030425545.1 bacterium
CCACCGGGGCCACAGCCCCCAAGCGGAGCGCGACATGCTCTCGATTCGAAACCTCAAGGTGAAGGTGGACGGCAAGGCCATCCTCAAGGGCCTGAACCTCGACATCAAAGCGGGCGAAGTCCACGCGATCATGGGCCCCAACGGCTCCGGCAAGAGCACGCTCAGCTACGTGCTCGCTGGCCGTGAGGGCTACGACGTGACCCACGGCGACGTGACCTTCGCCGACAAGGACCTGCTCGACATGGAGGCGGACGAGCGCGCTCGCGAGGGCGTGTTCCTGGCCTTTCAGTACCCGGTCGAGGTCCCGGGCGTGAGCAACAAGGTGTTCCTGAAGCACGCGGTCAACAGCCTGCGCAAGCACCGCGGCGAGGAGGAGCTCGACGCGGTCGCCTTCCTCAAGCTCTTCAAGAGCAAGCTCAAGATGGTCAAGATGGACCCCAAGCTGGCCGGCCGCGAGGTCAACCACGGCTTCTCGGGCGGTGAGAAGAAGCGCAACGAGATCCTGCAGATGGCGCTGCTGGATCCCAAGCTCGCGATCCTCGACGAGACGGACTCCGGCCTCGACATCGACGCCCTGAAGGCGGTGAGCGACGGGGTCAACGCGCTGCGCAGCGAGGACCGCGCGATGCTGGTCATCACGCACTACCAGCGGCTGCTCGACTACATCGTGCCCGACAAGGTGCACGTGCTGCTCGACGGACGCATCGTCAAGTCGGGCGGCAAAGAGCTCGCGCTCGAGCTGGAAGAGCGCGGCTACGACTGGATCCGCGCCGAGCAGGCCTGAGCCCACAACGCCTTGCAGACCCGCCGCGCGACGCGGCCGCAGCCGGAGCTCCGATGCCCACCACCGACCTCGCCACCCTCCGAGACGCCGCCGCCCACGCCTGGCAGCTGGCTGGCTGGCCCACGCCGCGCCTGGAGGCGTGGAAGCACACCAACCTCCGCGCGGTCGAGGCCACGTCGTGGACACCCGCGCCAGCGGCGGCCGCGCTGGACCTGCACACGGGGCCGCTCCCGGACACCGTCGGCACGCTCGTGCTGGTGGACGGGGCGCTCAACCTGGACGCCTCCACCCTGCCGGAGGGCGTGCAGGTCCGCTCGCTGCCCGAAGGTGCGCCGCCGCAGCTCGGCAGCATCGCTGAGACCAAGCGCCTCGAAGACGCCCTGGTCGCGCGCAACCTCGCCAAGTTCGACCGTGGCGTGACGCTCCACGTCGCCCAGGGCGTGGTCGCCGGTCCGGTAGAGCTTCGATTTCTGACAACTGATCGTTCGACTCCTTGGGAGGCGGAGACCCGCGTCTTCATCGCGCTCGCGCCGCACGCCGAGCTGACCCTGGTGGAGCGCCACCTGAGCACCAGTGACCGCGCTTACCTGATCAACCAGGTCACCGAGGTCTCCCTCGCGCCCGGCGCCCGCCTGCGGCACACTCAGGTTCAGCGCCAGGGAGCCGCAGCGACCCACCTGAGCAAGGTCGCCGTGCACCAGGAGCGTGACAGCCGCTACGAGGCCCAGGTGCTGCAGCTCGGCGCGGCGCTCGGCCGCAGCGACATCGAGGTCTACCTTCGTGAACCCGGCGCGTCCTGCCAGCTCGACGGCCTCTATCACGGCCGCGGCACGCAGCACCTGGACAACCACAGCGCGATTCACCACCTGGCGGACCACACCCAGAGCGGCGAGCACTACAAGGGTGTGCTCGACGAGCGGGCGACGGGCGTCTTCCGTGGCAACGTGCTGATTCACGCGGGCGCCCGGGGCTGCAGCACGGCTCAGCTCAACCGCAACCTGCTGCTCTCCGACAAGGCCACCGTGCACACCAAGCCGCAGCTGGAGATCGACAACGACGACGTCACCGCCAGTCACGGTGCCACCATCGGCCAGCTCGACGACAAGGCCCTCTTCTACCTGCGCTCACGCGGGATCCCGAAGGACACGGCGCGACAGCTGCTGATCTTCGCCTTTGTCGCGGAGATCCTGACGCAGCTGCCGCTGGAGAGCCTGCGCGACGGGCTGCACGAAGAGCTCGCGAAGCGCCTCGCGGAGCAGACGGGCGAGATTGGCGTCTGAGCTCGCGGACCGCGTCGCCGCCCTCCCCTCCTCGCTCGCCCAAGGCCCGCCATGTCTGTTCAACTTCAACCCTCCGCGCCAGCGCACACCCTCCCAGCCTTTGACGCCGAGGCCGTGCGGGCGCAGATCCCAGCGCTGCACCAGTCGGTCAACGGCAAGCCCCTGGTGTACCTGGACAACGGCGCCACCACGCTGAAGCCGCAGGCCGTCATCGACGCGCTGCTGGGCTACTACGCGGGCTGCTGCGCCAACGTGCACCGCGGTGTGCACACGCTGAGCCAGCGGGCGACCAACGAGCTCGAGGCGGCCCGGACCACCGTGCAGCGCCATCTCAACGCGCCGGAAGAGGCGGAGTGCATCTTCGTCCGCGGGGTCACCGAGGGCGTCAACCTGGTGGCCAACACGTGGGCGCAGCGCCACGTCGGTGCTGGCGACGAGATCATCGTCACGGGCATGGAGCACCACTCCAACATCGTGCCGTGGCAGCTGCTGTGTGAGCGGGTCGGCGCGACGTTGCACGCGGTGCCCTTCGACGACGCCGGCAACCTCGACCTGGCGGCGTATCGCGCCCTGCTCAGCCCGCGGACCCGGCTCGTCGCCGCGGTTCATGTGTCGAACGCTCTGGGGACCGTCAACCCGGTCGCCGAGATGATCACTGCGGCCCACGCGGTCGGCGCCAAGGTCCTGCTCGACGGCGCGCAAGCCGTGCCCCACGGCCCGGTGGACGTGCAGCAGCTCGGCTGCGACTTCTACGTCTTCTCGGGTCACAAGGTCTACGGGCCGACCGGCATCGGCGTGCTCTGGGGCCGGCGCGCGCTGCTCGAGGCCGGCGGTCCGTGGCACGGCGGCGGCGACATGATCAAGCGCGTCACCTTCGAGGGCACGACCTACGCTGAGCTGCCGGGGCTGCTCGAAGCCGGCACGCCGCACATCGCCGGCATCATCGGTCTCGGCGCCGCCCTGCGTTGGTTCCAAGCGCTTGGCCCCGAGCGTGTCGCGGCACACGAGGCCGACCTGCTCGCCTATGGCACCGCGCAGCTGGCGCAGGTCGACGGCGTCGAGCTTGTGGGCACCGCCACCGAGAAGGCCGGCGTGCTCAGCTTCGTCGCGGCGCCCGCGCTCGGCGTGCACCCCTACGACATCGCGGAGCTGCTCGACCAGCAAGGCATCGCGGTGCGCAACGGTCACCACTGCGCCGAGCCGGTGATGGACCGGCTGAGCCTCTCCGGCACCGTGCGCGCCTCGTTGGCCTGCTACAACACGCGCGCTGACCTCGACGCGCTCGTCGTTGGGGTCAAGCGGGCGCTCTCCATGCTCGCGTGAGTCCCGCGCCCCCAACGGCGCCGGTGGAGCGGGCCCACTTGGTGTGTGTCGCCTGTCGCGGCGCCGAGGCGGACGCTGGCGCTGCCCCGACCGACGCCCCAACTCCGGTGTCTGCTGCGCTCGACAGCATGGGCGTGTGCACCCGGTGCGGCGTGGTCTGGCCTACGGTCCCCTGTGGCGCGCGTGTGGTGCCGGTCGTGCATGCCGACGGCGCGATGGCCGACCACCTCGCAGACGCGGCGACGGCACTGAGCGGCGGCCTGGCCGAGCTCGCCCGTCGCTGGACAGCCGGCGAGCGTTCGCGCTGGCAGGACGCGCTGTGGACCTACGGCCCGGCTCAGCTCGGGGCCCTCCTCGAGCCGCCTGTGGCCCAGCCGGATCAGTCCTGGGTGACCGCGTTCTTGGACGACCTCGACGCGCTGCCCGACGGCCCGGTCCTGCTGCTTGGAGGGGCCCTGGGCGGCGAAGCGCTGGTGCTGCCCGCGGCCTGGCACGGGTCCCGCGACGTGGTCGTACTCGAGAGCCACCCCTGGCTCGTCGCGGCCAGCGGCGCGCTGCTCGCGGCTGAGCCGAGCTTGGGCGTGCTGCGCCGGCCGGGCGTGCTCGAAGCCCGACCGCTGGCGCTGCCGCCCGCCGCGCGACAGGTCTTGTCGGCCGTGCGCGTGGTGTTGGGCGACGCCCACGATCCCCCCTTCGAGGCCGGCGCCTTCGCGGCGATTGTGGCGCTCAACGTGGTCGACTCAGTCGCAGATCCGTGGACTGTGATGCAGCAGTGCGAGGCGCTGCTACGCCCTGGGGGCGCGCTGCTCTTGAGCGCGCCGTGGCAGGGCGACGACGCCGTGACGCCGGCGGATCGCCGCCTGGACGCGGGCTTGCCAGCCGACGCGGACGTCCCGTGGCAGGTCGCCTGCCGCGTGACCGGCGCGGCCATCCCTGGCGTCTTGGACGGCCTGGCCCTGCAGCACTTGGAGCGGGGACTGGCCTGGCCCCTGCGCGTGCATGACCGGCTGACCTGGCGCTACGAGGTCGACGCGCTGTTGCTGCGCCGGGTGTAGACGCGGGTGAGCCCTGCCCGTGAGCTGGTGCCCCAAACAAGGAACCCAAAACAAAGAGCCCAAAACAAAGAGCCCAAAACAAAGAACATGGGCCGACACCGACCACCGTGGTCGATGCCGGCCCATGCTGGGCGCGGGTTCTACACATCAAGTGCCGGCGGCCCCCGTAGACGGCTCAACTTTTTTTCATCGCGTCGACGCGCCGCAGGTGGGGCGGCTTCGCAGGCCACTGAGAGGCCGTGATTCCGGGCTCGTGTCTTTCCCTTCCAAGCCACGAGCGCTAACCTCTCGCACGCGGAAGCCACCGCTGTTCGAGGCCCCCGCCATCGCTTGACGGCGCCAGGCGCCCGCTTCTGTCTGAGGTCTGCATGTCCGGAAAGCAGCGCTTCTTCACCCGACATCCCGTGCAGCTCACCGTGAAGGTGCGCACGCCGGGCGGTTGGCAGGAGATGACGACGAGCGATGTCTCGCGGCGCGGCATTTTTGTCCGGACCGACGAGCCGATCCCAGCCCACCGCATCGCACAGATGAAGATTCAGATGCCCTCCGGCCACGTGATCGACGCCATGGGTCACGTCCGCCGCGTCGTGGCTGGGGACGAAGGCGCGACCGGCGGCGGTGGCATGGGTGTCGAGTTCTTCGTGATGTCGAAAGAGGCCGAGGACGAGTGGGACGCCTTTGTGCTGGAGACCGGCCGCGCGCACCGTCAGCGGCCGGACATGGCCACGTTCCAGCCCGACAGCGCGCCGGATCTGGCGCAGGACCTGGTGATGGAGATGCCAGCGCCGCCGGACGTGCTCACGCACCGACGCCCCAAGGCGCAGGTGGAGCTGCGGCAGGCTGAGCCCGCGGTGCGTGTGGCTGTGCGCGCCAAGGAAGACACGCGAGACCACACGGCGGCCACCTCCGAGGCGACGGACGCGGCGCTGGACCTGCTCTCGGACCTGACCGGTGGGCGCTCCGGGAGTGAACCGTCGATGACCGGGCTGGAGCCCCAGCCGGCGCACAAGGTGCAGGTCGACCCCGGGGCTGGCGGCTACGAGGAGACCTCTGCCGATCTGGTCGATCTGGCGCGTGAGGCGCTGGCCGGTGCCGCGAAGCGACGGGTCTCGCGGGCCGCGCCACCACCGCCCCCCCCGCTGCCGGCCGAGAACTCCGGGCTGCCAGAGCCGCCGCCGCTGCCGGACGACGACCCGATCGCCGCGCTGCTCGCGCCCCTGCCCGACCGGGTTCCGGAGCGCAGGCCGCCCCTGCCGCCGGCCGAGGACTCGAGCACGCCCCCCGATCTACCGCCGGAGCAGCCCGCGCCGCGCCCCGACCGCCTCGACTCGTCGTGGGGCAGCTTCGACAGCGAAGACAGCTTGACCGCGTCCCAGCCGGGGTCACCTCTGCCGGCGGTGCCCCCGCTGCCACCGGAGGGCGTGGCGGCGCCGGACACCCGCTCCGACGGGAAGCCGGCGACCCAGGCCGCGCCAGCCGCTCCGCCAGAGCGGAACACCGGCGCTGCCCCGGACGACGCCGAGCAGCGCCCACCGGACCTGCCCCCGCTGGAGGAGGCTCCACCGGCAGCGGCCCACACGCCCACCCCGGCGTCGCGGCCCAAGCCTGCGATTCGCCAGACGGGCCCCAACCGCAGGCTCATCGCGGGCCGGAGCACCGCTTCGCGGCCGAAGGTCCCGGTCCAGGTGCCGGCGCGGAAGCGCGCAGAGCCTGTAAAATCGGCGCCCGATCCCACGCCCAAGCCGGTGGTGGCGGGCGTCAGCGCGCCGACGTCGAGCAGCCACACGCCGGTCGTCGCGCCCGCGAAGGCGG
>JAUIAC010000345.1 GCA_030425545.1 bacterium
GGTGGCCTCGGGGATCATCTTCGGCGTGCTGCGCGTGTGGGAGATCATCGACGTGTGGGGGGGCCCGGTGCGCATCAACGCCGAGTACAGCCGCGTCCGCGCCAAGACCGGCGGGTGGGGCTTTTCGCTGACGCCGGTGCCGACCCGCAACGGCGGTAACCTCGTCGCCACGCTGCGCTTCTGACGAAGCCAGCCACACCCGCACGCCGCACCCGCACGCCGCACCCGCACGCCACACCCACTCGCCGGCCCCCCACGCCGGCAGCTGGACACGACGACGAACCCCACGAGGCCCGCCATGACGCTCCCTGCTTCGACCGCGCCGCGCCGCGCGCTCTCCGGGTCCTGCGCGACGGCCCTCGCCCTGCTCTGCTGCGCGCTGCTCGCCGCCTGTGGCGGGTCGGACAAGCCTGCGACCAACGCTGGCGCTGGAGGCGCGTCGGACACGGCGGCCGGCGGCGTCGACACGCCGGGCGCGGACGACGGGGCCGCTGCCAACCCACCCGACACCGACGACGCAAACAAGGACGCCACCGGCGCTGGCGCGTGCACCCCTGGGCAGGTCACCCCCCTGGGCGAGGGCTTCTTCGTCGACATCTCGGACGCGAGCGGCATGCGCGCCAACAACGTGCTCAAGGGCTCGTCGATCCCGGTGCCCATCAACGACCACAGCCGGCTCGGCTTCGTCGACATCGACGGCGACCGCAAGCCCGACATGGTCATGCACAGCCTCTTTCCCAACCCACAGAAGGGCATCCCCTTCGAGCACCTGGTGTTCCGCAACAAGGGCGACGGCACCTTCGAAGACGTCAGCGCCAAGAGCGGCCTGAAGGACGTGCAGGCCGGGTTCTTCGTCTTTGGTGACGTGGACAACGACGGCGACCAGGACTGCTTCGCTGGGCTCGACACGCCCCTCGCGGGCAAGAAGCACGTGCTGCTGCTCAACGACGGCACGGGCGTCTTCACACCCAAGGCCAACAGCGGGGTCGAGGGGCTCCCCGCCATCGCTGGCAACGCGGTCTTCGCGGACTTCGACGGCGACGCGAAGCTCGACCTCTTCGTGGGCCTCGGCCACACCTCGTACAAGGCCGCCAACGTGCTGCTGAAGGGCAAGGGCGACGGCACCTTTGGCGGCGGGCTCTCGCTGACCGGGGGCAACGAAGCGCAGCCCACCAACGGCTCGCTCAGCTGCGACCTCGACGGCGACGGCACGCCGGACCTGGCGGTCAGCAACTACGGGGTCAGCGTCAGCTCCGGCCACAACGCCCTCTACCTCAACCAGGGTGACGGCACGATGAAGAACGTGGCCAAGCAGGTGGGCTTCGCCTACCTGATGACCGGCAACCCGTGGCTGGCGGCGAAGGGGCTGGTGAGCGGCGACGAGCCCAAGCCAGGATCGACCGGGCCCGTCGGCAGCAACGGCTTCGGGCTCGACTGCGGCGACGTCGACCGCGACGGGCGCATGGACCTCTTTGTCACCGCCATCAGCCACCCGAACTCGGGCGTGTACAGCCGCAAGTGGAGCGACGGCACCCAGCTGCTGCTCAACCGGGAGAGCGGCGGCGGGTTTCAGCTGGTCGACGAGGCCGCGAAGCGCAAGGTGCCCTTCAACGAGGGCGACGTGGACGGCGCCCTGGTGGACTTCGACAACGACGGGCGGCTCGACCTCTCGGTGTCGCGCGACAAGAAATACGAGGGCAGCTACACGTCGCTGGATCAGAAGGCGTGGTTCGGGCTGATGCACCAGCAGGCGGACGGCACCTTCGCGAGCTTGGGGCCGGTGAGCGGCATCAACGCCACGGGGCCTGAGGGCAAGGGGCCGGCCCCCTCAGCGAGCCACACGGAGTGCACCAGCGACGCGACCTGCACCGGCGGCGAGAAGTGCCTGGCCAAGCGCTGCCGCACGCCTTGCGCCAGTGACAGCGCCTGCACCGCGAAGCACGAGGTGTGCCACACCGGTGGCTTCTGCAAGAGCCTGCTGGCGATGAAGAACGCGCAGAACCACGCCTGGGCGGACATCGACGGCGACGGCGACATGGACCTGCTGGTGGGCGGGCGGGACACGGGCGGCGGCCGGCCGAACTTCCTCTTTCGCAACGACGTGGGCCACAAGCTGCCGTGGCTGAAGCTGTGGCTCGAGGGCGACGGGGTGAAGGTGAACCGGGACGCCATCGGCGCGCGTGTGCGGGTGTCCTACGCGGGCAGCACCCCCGTGGTGCTGACGCGGGAGGTGAAGTCGAGCCGCGGTATGCACTGCTCCATGGACGACCGGGCGGTGTTGATTGGGCTGGGCGCGCTGGGCTGCGAGTACGCCGTGCAGGTGGGCTGGCCGGACGGCACGGAGGTGGGCTTCACCGCGGCGCAGCTGCCGCCTGGCAAGCCGATGGTGCTGCGCTATCCCGACAAGCTGTCGCCCCCCTGACCGCGCAGCGGTGGCTCAGGGGTTCAGCGAGCAGGCGGCGGCGGGCTGCCAGACACAGGCCTTCGCCTTGGCGAGCGGCTGACCGGCGAAGCGCGCCTCGACCCACGCCAGCGCCTCGGGGATGACCTGAACGGCGCCGTTGACATGGCCCACGTCCGCGCACTGCCGGCTCTGCAGCTGGTAGCCCTGCTTGCAGAGCTTGGCGAAGGCGAGCTTCTCGACCTCGGGGATCACCAGGTCGTCTTGGCTCGCGTAGGTCATGAGGATCGGCACGTCGCGGACGCGCGGCACGGTCGTGTCCACCGGGCTGTTCTCGGCGCCGTAGCACTGCCACGGCTGCGGCGCCTGGCCCGCGGCGAGGGCGCTGGTGAAGTCCGGGTTGTAGAGCTGGTGGATCTGCGTCACGCCCTTGGCCAGGTCGGGCACGTCGCAGGTCTCGGAGAGCCAGGTCTGGACCTTGCTGGCGAAGTGCAGCGGCGGCTGGTCGACGAACACGTCCGTGAGCGGGGCCTTGGACGCGTACCACTGGTGCATGGACGCCCACATGGCCGCCAGCAGCGCGGACCGACCGTTGAGGCTCGTAGCGGCGCCGGTCGCGATCTGCAGGATGTCCGCCGGCGGCACGAGGGCCACGGCGGCCTTGTGCGGCCACTCCGGGGCGTAGTGGGGCTGGTAGCGGTCCGTCATCAAGGTCGCGTGGCCGCCTTGGGACGGGCCGATGAGGGCGAGCCGCGTGGGGTCTGGGGCTGGCAGGTCGTTGGCTGCAGCGAGCGCCTTGGCCGCCGCCCGCAGGGCGTCCAGGCTGGCAACAGCCGTGGCCTCGCCGATGAGATAGGGGTGAATCTCGCCCTTGGGAGAGGGATCCCCAAAGCCGCGCATGCCCAGGAAGTCGGGCGCGACGGTGATGTAGCCGAAGCTGGCGAGCAGCGCCGCTTGACCCATGCCCAGAAGGTCCTTGGAAGGGGCGCAGTCGTCCATCCACCCGCTGGTCCCGTGGAGCCAGAGGAGCACGGGAGCGGGCTGCGTGCCCATGTCGGAGGGCACGGACACCACGGCGGTGGCCTCGACCAGCTGGCCCTTGTCCTGGGTCGTGTAGCGCAGGCGGAAGTTGCGGACCGCGTGCGTGATCCCCTTGGGCGGATCGCCGAGGTTGGCTTGCGCCAGCAAGGCCTTGAGCGCGCCGGGCGTGAGCTGGGCCACGTCGTGCGGCTCCCAGGTCCGGACCGCGCCGACCTGGGCGATGGGGAGCCAGGAGTAGGCCGGGAGACCGCAGCGGGCCGGGGCCTTGTGCAGCGCGGTCGTGTAGGTGGCAGATGACGTGTCCGCGCCGTCTCCGTGCCCCGCTCCGTCACCCGCAGGCGCCACGTCGTCGTGCCGCGCGCCGTCCGGTTGGGCCGCACCGTCGCCCTGCCCGGCCGCAGCGTCCGTCCCGTCGCCGAGACTGGCGTCCGCTCCGGCCACCTGCGCCGGGTCGGCGCCGCAGCCAGACAAGGCCGCGAGCACCACCCACGTCGCCGCCGCACGACCCGCGACGCGCCGCCTCACATCGACCGCCGGTATTGACCGCCCACCTGGTAGAGCGCGGCGCTGACCTGGCCGAGGCTGAGCACCTGCGAGGCCGTCATCAGCGCGTCGAAGACGTTGCCGCCCTCGATGACCGTACGCTTGAGCAGCGCCGCCGCCGCGTCGGCCCGGTCGGCGTGGCGCGCCTGAAAGTCGCGCAGTCGGCGCAGCTGGTCGGCCTTCTCGTCCTCCGACGAGCGCGCCAGCTCGATGGTGGTCGCCTCGCCGCCGCCCTCGCCCTCCTGCAAGAAGGTGTTGACGCCGATGATGGGCAGCTCGCCCGAGTGCTTCTTGTGCTCGTAGCGCATGGACTCGTCTTGGATCTTGGAGCGCTGGTACATGCGCTCCATGGCGCCCAACACGCCGCCGCGCTCGCTGATGCGCTCGAACTCACGCAGCACCGCCTCTTCGACCAGCTCGGTCAGCTCGTCGAGGATGAACGCGCCCTGGTTCGGGTTCTCGTTCATGGCCACGCCGAACTCGCGGTTGATGATGAGCTGAATCGCGAGCGCGCGGCGCACGCTCTCCTCGGTGGGCGTGGTGATGGCCTCGTCGTAAGCGTTGGTGTGGAGGCTGTTGCAGTTGTCGTAGATGGCCAGCAGCGCCTGCAGCGTGGTCCGGATGTCGTTGAAGGCGATCTCCTGGGCGTGGAGCGAACGCCCGCTGGTCTGGATGTGATACTTCAGCTTCTGCGAGCGAGGCCCCGCGCCGTAGAGGTCGCGCATGGCCGTGGCCCAGATCCGACGCGCGACGCGGCCGATGACCGCGTACTCCGGGTCCATTCCGTTGCTAAAGAAGAACGAGAAGTTTGGCGCAAACTCGTCAACCGTCATGCCACGACTGCGGTAGTACTCGGCGAAGGTGAAGCCGTTGGCCAGGGTGAACGCCGTCTGGCTGATGGGGTTCGCCCCCGCTTCAGCGATGTGGTAACCGCTGATACTGACGGAATAGAAGTTCCTTACACCCTTGTTGATGAAGTACTGCTGCACATCTCCCATCACCTTCAGCGAGAACTCGGTGCTGAAGATGCAGGTGTTCTGCGCCTGGTCTTCTTTGAGGATGTCGGCCTGCACCGTGCCGCGCACGCGCTTGAGCGTGTCGGCCTGCACGGTGGCCAGCTCCGCGTCGCTGAGGAGCGGCCGGACGGCGTCCCAGCGATGGGCGGGGCTGTCCGGACGGCCACAGTCCGGCTGGAGGCATTCGGCCTCGCTCAGGTCGAGGCGCCCCTGTTCCCGCAAGAAGCGACGGGCGGCTTGGCGCGTCGCGGTGTTGAAGTAGTAGGCCAGGAGCGTCGGCGCCGGACCGTTGATGGTCATGGACACGCTGGTGGTGGGGCTGCAGAGGTCGAAGCCGGCGTAGAGCGCCTCCATGTCCTCGACGGTGGCGATGGAGACCCCGGAGTTGCCCACCTTGCCCCAGATGTCTGGGCGCTCGTCGGGCTCTTGGCCGTAGAGCGTGACGCTGTCGAAGGCCGTGCTGAGACGCTTGGCCGGGCTGTGCTCGCTGAGGAGGTGGAAGCGGCGGTTGGTCCGCCAGGGGCCGCCTTCGCCGGCGAACATGCGGGCGGGATCCTCTCCCTTTCGTTTGAAGGGGAACACGCCGGCTGTGTAGGGGAACTGGCCGGGGACGTTCTCGAGCATACGCCACTCGACGAGGGCGCCCCACTCCGGAAAGTCGGGCACCGCCACCCGTGGGATGGGCGTGTCGCTGAGGCTCTCGGCGTGGTTGACCACCTCGATGGTGCGGCCGCGGACGGTGTAGGCGTTGGTCGCGCCGCGGTAGCGCTCGTGGAGCTCGGGCCACGAGCGGATCAACGACGCGGCCTCGTCGCTCAGGCGGCCCCGGTGGGTGTCGAAGGCCTGCATGAGCGCTGCGACGGCAGGGTTGTCGACCCGGTCGGCCTGGTCGCCGTAGGGCGCGAGCGGGTCGTTCGGCGCTGCGTCGTCGGTGGAGGGGCTGCGCTGGTCGCCGCTGCCCTGGAGCACGGCGACGCTGCGCTGGATGGCCCACAGCTCGCGTGCGATCTCGGCCTGCTCGCGGGCCTGCGCGCGACGGCCGCGCACGGTGTCGACGATCTCGGAGAGGTAACGCACCCGGCGCGGCGGGATGAGCCAGGAGCGGTCGGGTTCGCCGGTGGGCAGCTGGGCGGTGAACTGACCGGCCAGCGGACGCCCGAGCTGAGCGCTGAGGGCGTCGAGGAGGGCGACGTAGGCGGCGTTGGCGCCCTTGTCGTTGAACTGCGAGGCCATGGTGGCGTG
>JAUIAC010000346.1 GCA_030425545.1 bacterium
CCGGCGAAGTTCACGAGCGAGCCCTTGGCCGCTGGCACGACCCCGCGGACCTCCATGCTCAAGGCCGACGGCGTCAGTTTGCCGGTCTTGATCACGGTGCCGGTCGCGCCGACGTGAGCGAAGTAGCCCACGGCGCCGCCGCTGACCGAGGCCAGCCAGCCAGCGGCGACGAACGCGCCGGTGTGGTGCGGGACCACGGTGTGAAACGCCCCCGTGGCCGTTGTCCCGCCCGGCGCTGCGCTCCACGCGATCAGCCCGCTCTTGTCGAGGCCAAAGAGGTAGGGGCGGTCTTGCGCCCGGCCCGCCAGCGCGACCTTCTCGCCGGAGCGGGCCAGCACCCCGCCGCTCACCTTGGCCTTGGCCGCCAGCTCACGTCGCACATAGCGCGGCACGCCGCCCTTGCAGGAGCCCGCGCTGCAGGCGTCGTCGAGCGTGCACGGGTCGCCGTCGTCACAGGCGCCGGTGTGGGGCTTGTGGTTGCACGTGCCGTCGGAGGGGTTGCACAGGTCGAGGGTGCAGACCTTGCCGTCGTCGCAGTCCTGGGCCACGAGGCAGCCCGTGGTGTCGGGCGGCGCGGTGTCCGGTTGCGCAGTGTCCGGTTGCCCGGTGTCCGGCGAACCCGTGTCGGGCGAACCCGTGTCGGGCGGCGCGGTGTCCTTCTCTGCGGTGTCGGGTTGGGCCGTGTCCTGCTGAACGGCGTCCGACGCGTCCGACAAGCCCGCGTCCGCAGACGGCGCGTCCGACGACCCCGCGTCGAGCGCCGCCCCGTCCGTCGCCACGGTGCTGTCCGCGCCCGCCGCTGCGTCGAGCCCCCCGCCGTCCGCTGCTGCGGCGTCGCCGGCCGTGTCTTTGGCGAAGGCGGTCGAGTCCGGCGTGTCTGCGACGCAGCCCGCCAGCGCCGCGCCGAGCGCGAGGCAAGCGACCAGGCGCCTGATGTCACGAAAGGGGTGGCTCATGGGCGGGACCTCGCGGGTGTCCGCGAGAAGCTAGCGGATCGCCCAGGCTGGCGCACGAAAGTCCCTGATCAGGCTTCGTGTCCGGCGCCGAGCTCCGCCAGGCGAGCCGCCAGAAAGCGCCGGTCGGCGTCGTGCGAGGCCAGCTGGAGCGCCTTGCCATAGGCGACCACCGCCTCGTCGACGCGGGCCAACCGACGGAGCAGATCGGCCCGCGCGCTGTGGGCGAGGTGGTAGCGGGCCAGGGCGCCCTCGGCCAGCAGCGCGTCGATGCGCGCCAGCCCTTCGGCCGGACCGCGCGCCATGGCCACGGCCACCGCCTGGTTCAAGCGCACCACCGGGCTCGGCTGCACGCGCGCGAGCACGTCGTAGAGCCCCGCGATCTGGGTCCAGTCCGTGGTCTCGGTCGACGCCGCGTCGGCGTGCACCGCCTGAATCGCCGCCTGCAGCTGATAGGGGCCCACCGCGCCGCGCCGCAGGGCCGCCTCGACCCGGGCGCGCCCCTCATCGAGGGCGTCCTGCCGCCAGCGGCTGCGGTCCTGGTCGCGCAGGAGCACGGGCTCGCCCTCGGCGTCGACCCGCGCGTCGCGGCGCGCGTCGATGAGCAACATGAGCGCCAACAGCCCCTCGGTCTCCGCGTCGGCGCCGGGGAGCTCCGTGAGCAAGCGCCCCAGTCGGATGCCCTCGTCGCAGAGCTCCGCCCGGATCGGCGCGTCGCCCGAGGTGGCGGCGTAGCCCTCGTTGAAGATGAGGTAGACCGTGGTTCGCACAGAGCCCACGCGCTCCGGCAGCAGGTCGTCGGGCGGCACCCGGTAGGGGATGCCCGCCTTGCCGATCTTGCGCTTGGCCCGGACCAGCCGCTGCTGCAGCGTGGTCTTGGGCACCAGAAAAGCCCGGGCGATCTCGTCGGTGGTGAGCCCGCAGAGCGTGTGCAGCGTGAGGCCCACCTGCGCCTGCCGGTTCAAGGCGGGGTGACAGCAGGTGAACATCAGCCGGAGCAGGTCGTCCCGCAGCACAGTCAGCTCCTCGGGCGCCCCCACCACCGCGTCGAGCGCGGCCAGGGCAGCCAGCGCGTCACGGCGCGCCTCGAAGCGGCCCCGTCTTCGCACCCGATCCACCGCGCGGTTGCGCGCGACTCGGGTGATCCAAGCGCCCGGGTTGTCGGGCATTCCGCGGTCCGGCCAGGTCTCCAGCGCCTTGATGAAGGCGTCCTGCACACACTCCTCGGCGAGGTCGAAGTCGCGCACCGCACCAATGAGCGAGGCGCGGATGCGCCCGCCCTCCGCTCGGAAGACCTGCTCAATGGTGCGGTGGATCGTGTGCACGGCGTGCCGGCGACCGCTACTTGTCGCCGGGGATCAACATCACCGGGCGCACCTCGACACAGCCGTGCTGCGCAGCGGGGATCTTGGCGGCCCACTTGAGCGCCTCGTCGAGGTTCTCCACGTCGATGAAGTAGAAGCCACCGAGGTGCTCCCGCGTCTCCGCGAAGGGGCCGTCGGTGTGCAGCGACTCGCCGCCGCGGACGCGGACCGTGGTCGCGGTGGTCACCGGCTCGAGCGCCTCGCCGCCGAGCATGGCGCCCGCCTCCTTGAGCTCCGCGTTGAGCTGAAAGTAGCCGGCCATGTGGGCCTGCTGCTTCTCGGGGGTGTCGTAGTTGGCGGCGTACTCGGCTGGGTTGTCGTAGATGAGGAGGAGGTACTGCATGGCTGATCCTGGGTGAAGGTCGCGGGTGCGACGGGGTGTGAGCCCGGCGTCAGCGCGTTCGCGCAGCGTGGGCTTTCAACAGAGCGACGAACGACGAGACGCGAGATCGACAGCCCAACGAGACCCGGTGCGATTTCTTTCTGCAAGGGGCGCCGGCGCCATCGGGAGCCCAGAGCGAGCCACGAGAGGGGCCAACGAGCGACGGCCCGGCGAGCGTGAGCTCCCCGGGCCGTCGGCGATCTTGGGGGCGCGCCCGTCGGGGCACCGTGCCCCGCGGCTACTTCGCGGCGGCGAGCGCGGCGGTGTAGTCAGGCTCCTGAACGATCTCGGGGACCTGCTCCGTGTAGATCACCTTGCCGGCGGCGTCGAGCACGACCACCGCGCGGGACAGCAGCCCGGCGAGAGGACCGCTGGTCATGGTCAGGCCCCAGCGCTCGCCGAAGCCCTCGTCGCGCATGGTCGACAAGGCCTGCACGCCCTCGATGCCCTCAGCGCCACAGAAGCGCTTGTGTGCAAAGGGCAGGTCCCGCGACACGCAGAGCACCTGGGCGTCGCCCAGCGCCGCCGCCTCGGCGTTGAAGCGGCGCACGCTCATGGCGCAGATGCCCGTGTCGACGCTCGGGAAGATGTTGAGCACCACGGTCTTGCCCGCGACGCTGGCCTTGGTGACCTGCTGCAGGGTGGTGCTGGTGAGGCTGAAGTCCGGGGCGTCAGAGCCGACCGCAGGCAAGGTGCCGAGGGTCTGGATGGGGTTGCCCTTGAAGGTGATGTCGGCCATGGGATGCCTCCTTCCCGCGGCGCGCGGGGCTGGTGAGAGAGGCAACCGAGTGGCAGAGCGGAGCCGAGAGCGCAAGTCGCGGGCGGCCAAGTGGCCGGGGCGACACGCGCAATCGCGCCAGGGCGGCGACGTCTGGCTCGGGTGCGTGCGCAGCCCCGAAGGGTCAACCGAGGCGCGCCGAGGCGCCTACTTGCACGCCGCCTGCTGGAGCTGGGCGAAGACGTGCTGCGGCTTGTCGCTGCCGCCGTCCGCCTCCGCCATGCAGAAGCCGGCCTTGATTGTGAGCATCACGTCCGCCGCGCCCCCGGCGAGCCCGCTGGCCTTGAGGGTGAGCAGCCCGGCGAGCACCTTCATGTGGGCGAAGTCGTCGTCCACGCCGCCGCCGGTGGCGCCGGGGTCCTTGCCGGGCGCGGGCTTGGGCGTCGCAGCGCCGCCCTTGTCGCCGAACTCCATGGCCGGCACCGACGCGCCGTCGAGCCGCACGGAGCTCTGACCGGCGTGCAGGAACTCGGGGACGTCGTCGCCAAACTGCGGCGCGATCACCGCCAGGGAGTGCTTGACCACCGCGTGCAGCTCGGGCGTGGCCTCGAGCTTCACCTGCCCGTCGGCGTAGACCACGGTGGCGTTGACCACGCGCGGCGGCGTCGACGCGGCGTTGAGATCGAGCGCGCCGAGCGGGTGCACCTTGGCGCCGTCGTCGAAGGTCGCCGTGACGCTCTTGTCGCCGAGCCCAAAGCCGGTGAGGGTCGCCGAGTCCTTGGTCTTGGAGGCGACGAGGGTCAGGTCCAGCGTCACGCCCGGCACGGCGAGGTGAAGGCTGCCGGTCTTCGGCTTGGCCGGCACGCCGCAGGGGTCGCCGCCGGGAGCGCCACCGGGAGCGCTGCCACCGCAGTCCTGCTCGCCCTCGCCGAGCAGCAGATCCGTCGCCACCCCGAGGTCCAGGGCTCCGAGGGCCACCTTGACCGCCACGGCCTGCTGGTCCTTGCCGAAGAGCACCTGCACCGCCTTCGCGGCCTGCGCGAGCTTGACCTCGTAGAAGCGCTTGTCGCCCTTGCTGTAGGCCGACACGTGAGCCGACTCGAGCACCGCGAGCCCACCGGAGAGCGCGTCGCCCGCGGCGTCACGGGTGAAGGTCAGGCTCAGCTTGCCCTGAGCCAGGGCGGGGAAGCCCTCGGGCAGCTCTTCGCCGATGGCCGCCGTGATCATCTTCGCAGCCTGCAGGGCCTTGGCGAGGTCCGCCTCGGCCGACAGCTGCGTCGGGCTCAGCACGAAGGTCGCTGGCACCACCTGTGGCGACAGGCCGACGCGCAGCTCGCCCTTGAGCACGTCGCCGTCGAAGACGTAGACCGCCAGACAGAGCGGCACCTTGGCCAGCCCGGCGGCGCACTTGGCGTCCACGACCTCGTTGCCCTGGGCGTCAGGCTCGCTGTCGCACAGGTCCTCGGCCTTGAGGCAGAAGACCGCCGACGTGTCGGTGCTCAGCTTCACGTCCGCCAGCGCCTGGTTGAACAGGTGCTCGGAGAACCACTCCTTGACGTCCGCCGCGGCCTCCTTGGGGTCGTAGCTGTCGCCGCCGCCGCAGTTGGCGTCGCCCTTCGGGCAGTCGGCGCTGTCGAGCTCCTTCATGGTCTGCGACTCGGGCATGAACGCGACGCGCTGGGTGGCGTCGTCCGCCCACGCCGCGACGGCCGCGTTGGCGAGCTTGACGATGTCCGCCGGGGTCGCTGGCTTCGGCCCTGCGTCGGCGCCCGTGCGCGCGCCTGTGTCGGTCTGCGACACCGCGTCGGCCCCCCCGGAGGGCGCGTCGCCGCCGCCGACGGCGTCGACGTTGTCCGAGCCGCCGCCGTCGGTCGCGTCACCGGGCGCGGCGGTGTCCTGGCTCGAGGTGCCGCCGCCGGAGCCGGCGTCAGCGCCGCAGCCGGCGAGGCCCAGCGTGAGGGCGAAAAGGAGGGAGAGGAGCGCTGCGTGGGGGTTGTTCATGAGGGGATCTCCGTCGCGCGGGGGTGCCGAGAGGTGTGCCTGCCCCCTATCGATAGGCATGGCGGGCGCCGGCGTCCAGCGGCGAGCCCGATCTGGAGTACCGGCCATCCACGGTGGCGAGCCGGGAGCAGGCGCGGCGGGGCGTCGCCTCGGCTCAACGCCGCCGCTTGGCCTGCGGCTTGCGGCGCCGCGCCGGCTTGCGGCCGAGCACCGCGAGGTCTTTGGGCAGCGGCGCGTCGAAGCGCAGATCGGCGCCGGTGCTGGGGTGGCGAAAGCCCAGGCGCTTGGCGTGGAGCGCCTGACGCTGCAGGTTGGGCCCCGCGGCCTGCCGCTCCCGCCCGATGTACTGGCGCTCGCCCACCAGCGGCGTGCCCTCGAGCTGCCAGTGCAGGCGGATCTGGTTGCGGCGCCCGGTGTGCAGCCGCACCTCGACCACGGTGACCCCGCCCACGCGCGCCAGCGTGCGCCAGGTGGCCGACGCGAGCACGCCGCCCGGTGTGCCGGGCGGCACCTTGTGCTGGATGTTGCGCTCGGGGTCCCACGCCATCCAGTGCTCGAGCACGCCGCCGTCTTCGGACAGGCGCCCCTGCACGGCACACCAGTACACGCGCAGCGCGCTGTGGTCGGCGAACTGGTCCTTGAGGCGGCTCGCGGCGGCGCCGTTCTTGGCGAAGACCACGAGGCCCGACGTGTCGCGGTCGATGCGGTGTACGGCGAAGGGGCGCTCGCCGCGGCTCTTGAGGTAGCGCTCAGCGAGGTGGCGCAGGCTGCGC
>JAUIAC010000347.1 GCA_030425545.1 bacterium
CACCAACGGCGACACCGCAAATGGGCCCTGGCCAAGCTCCGCCATGGCGGCGCTCGCCAGCGCATGATGGGGATGGTCAGCGCGAGACGCCGCGATCATCAGGTTCACATCGAACATCTTCATTCGAGGACCTCGCTTTCGTCGTCGTCCTCGGGCTGGAGGCCCGCGCTGCGCAGATCGTCTTCCATCAGCAGCTCCTTGACCCGCTCGGGCGACAGGTCCAGCCCATCGTCCAGTGACCCGAAGGTCGGCAGCACCAGGGGCGGCACCTCACCCCGCGACGCCTCCAAGTAGACCCGCGTGGCTGCGGAGAGATACGTCGCCACGGTCTGCCCTCGCGCTTCGGCCACACGAGCCGCGTGCCGATACAGCGGTGTAGGGACCGAGACGACCACCGACTCCCACGTCGGCAGAGGCGCTGCCTCCTCGCAGTTCGCGTCCCTCGCGAGCACGTATTGGCCCCGACCGACCCGGATGAACACGGGATGCATGCCAGCGGGCGTCCGCGCGTCCGGACCCACCTCGTCCAGGTTGACCGCGAAGCTCCGCAACATCGAGCGGATGCTCTGCCTCGTCGGCGTGCCGTTGAGCAGGGCCATGCCCTCCACGTGTGTTGCCACGTGCGCGGGCGTGAACGGGGACGACAGCTCGCCAGCGTCGACCAGACGGGTGACAGCCTCGACGAAGGTGGGGCGGGCGCTCTTTGCAGTTGGCGGCATCTCGGTCTCCTTCACAACCTGTGTACTGATCGGCAGTCAACTAGTTTACTAACCAGTTTTGTAACGTGGTCTGCAGCCGCCGTCAAGGGAGGTCGTAGGCTCGTAGCGGCCCTCGCAGGTTCGGCGCGAACTGGGATGCGAGGGCGTTGCGACGTGCCGCGGTCGCCAGAAGACAAAGAGCCCGCCGCCACACACCGTGGCGACGGGCTCCGTCGTAGTCAGGCTTGCTGCGGGGCCGTCAGCCCACCATGCGCACCACCTGCGCCGCCGCGCTGCTCGCGCCGCTCATCTTCTTCGGGAACGTGCCGCGCGCACGCGCCAGTCCTTCTTGGCCTTGGCCCGCGCCTGCTCCAGGGCCAGGGCGAGGATCACCGTCAGGAGGGAGGCGCTCCCCCGGGCGGCCAGTGGTGCTCCCGCCTTGAACCTCCACCTCATGGCGTAAACAACCCCATCTCTTCGCAGGTCTTCTGGCATGGACCGTTGCCGTCCGCCTGCTCAATGCAGTGGCTGGTATAGCCGTGCCATTCAAACTTGCCCTGGTTGCCGTGGTGCTCTTCGCACTCCGGCGTCCAGTTGTCCATGGTGCAAGGAGGCTTCTCATCCTTGCTCTTCTTGCACTTAATCTGTGGGCAGGCCTCATAGACAAACCAGTAGGTACAGCCCGCGCACCATTGCGAGCAGGCATGGAAGAAATTCTTGTTGTAGGCCTTGACCGCAGGCGTGCCGCCGGGCGTCGTGCAGGTATAGCGCAGCCGCGTGTTGTACGCGCAGCTGTCCCCGCCAGCGGTTTTTGGGTCGCAGCGGAAGGCGTACGCTGGGGGCGGAACCAAGGGTTCGTCGGGCGCACCCGAGACATAGGGCAGCGACTTCTTGTCCTGCATGCACGCCAATGGGCAGCAGGAGGCCACGCCGCCCACCTCCGAGCAGGTCAGTGGCAGCTTCGCCACTGGGCAGTCGGCTGGGCCCGCGGGCTTGGGGCAGCCGGCGAGCTTCCAGCGCAGCTGCCCCTCGATCAGCTCGCAGCGCACCACGTTGGGGCGGATGCAGAAGGGCTGGGGCTTGTTGCCAAAGAGCGCGTTCTTGGGGCTGGTGTAGCGTCCCGCGTCGCTGCAGCGCATCTCGCCCTTGACCTTGCACGGCGCGCCGGGCGCCAGGGCCACCGAGGCCGTGGCGGGGCAGGCGAGCCCTGGCGGCGGTGGTGTGGTGTCGGCTGGCACGTCGGCGGCAGCCCCGTCGGTCGTCGTGTCCATCGCCGTGTCGGTCGCCGCATCGCCGGCCACGTCGAGCGCGCCGTCGACGGAGGTCTTGGTGTCCTGCGCCTTCTGGGTGTCGCTCCCTGCGGCGTCGCCGAGCGCGCCCGCGGTGTCGTCGTGTGTGTCAGCGCCTGCGCTCGGTGGCGCGGAGGGTTTGCACGCTGGTGTGAGCAGCGTCAGGGTGAGGGCCAGCCAGAGCACGCGCGCACCGGGTTGTTGCGGGTTGAACGTGATCTTCATGGCCCCACCTCCACACAGCCAGCAGGTTCTTGGTCTCCCTCCATGGGGATCCAGTAGTTGCTGAGCTGCACATTGTCCAAGCGGCCAGCGAAGTAGTCGCTGTTGGCGCCACCATCGTGCCCGAAACGCACGTCGGTGCTGATGTTGAGCGGGCCGGAGAAGCTGCTGTCTTTGGTGCAGTAGCTCTGCACATAACGGCCGGTCACCACATTCCACGCCAGCACGCTGAGCACATGTCGTTGGTCGCCCACATGGGCAGCCCAGCGAACGCGATACCAGATCCCTGGCGTGATCAAATAGGTCAGCACCGAGCTGCCCATCTTCGCCTTGAGCACGGTGAAGTTGAGGAGAGACTCGACGCTCAGCTCCATGGCGCCCCCGCCAGTCGACATGATCACCTGCCGGCTCTCGCCCGTCGCGAAGCCGTCGAAGCGCAGCTCGATCCCCAGCTCGTAGGATTCGCGAACCCCCACGCCCACCAGGGGGCTCGTGAAGCCGCTATGGCTGAGCACCATATCGTCGTTGACGCCATCGAAATGCAGCGAGTTCTTCGGGCTCTGCTCGGCACTGCTCGTGTTGGGATCGTCCGAAGCTTTCATCGGCAGGCAGTGGCCGCTTGGCGCTGTGCATTCGTCGCCAAGCGGCGAACTGCAGGTGTTGCTGGCGCAGGCGCACTGTCCCCAGCCCGCGGCGCATGTGTTGTTGGCGAGACAGACCTCGGAGACGCACTGCTGGTCCAGCGAACACGTACAGGCTCCCCCTGAACAGGTCTGGCCCAAGGAACAGTCATCGTCCACCGCGCAAGCATCAGACACGCAGGCCGAACCTCCACAGTCGCTGCTATCGAGGCAGCCGGCGTAGGGATAGCTTCGCGCGTCACTCAAGGTCGCGCCATTGACCTGCACCGGCAGCTCCGCGTTGTCCCAAGCGGCCAGGTTCGCCACCTGCCCGCCGTTGAAGTGCGCCGAGAAGATGCGATGCTCGCCCTTATACGTCTTGTGCCCAGCTTTCCGGGCCGACCTGGAGAGCGCTATGATGCTGCCCCACTCGTCGCGATCTCGCAGCACATCGTCCGCACAGCCACCGACCCCATCGCGGTTGTCGTCGCTTAGATCCAGCGCATAGGGCGTGGTCGACGCCAAGTACGCCGAGTCGCTGTTCCAGTTGAAGTAGCACGAGGTGCCGTCGCAGAAGGGCCCGAAGTAGCTGGAAGCGAAGCAGAGCATCGGCGGCTGTCCGGGCACGGTCGGCGTGCGAAAGCCGAAGGGGCCGATGTCTACGAAGTCGTTGAAGCCGTCGTAGCACTTCATCGCCTGGGCCATCATGATGGCCTGATAGCTCTCTGCCCATGTCTCATTGAGGCTGGCCTCGTTCAGATCGAGGTGCAAACCCTTGGAAAATCGCGCCGCGAGCGGCTCGCAATAGTCGTCACGCGGCACGTACTGGCTTGGTGCGCTCGACGACTTGAGGCCCATCCCGTGACGACCGAAGGAGTAACTCATCACGCTCGCCACGTTCACGTCTTGCCAATTTCCGCAGCCCTTGGGGCAGCTCACATTACAGTCGGTATCCAGCTGCGTGCACACCGTTCCACAGCTCGGCATATTTGACTGACAGCTGGCTACACTTCGCCCGCCGTGCGGGTGCGACAAGCCGAGCGTGTGTCCGGTCTCATGGCTCAACACAAAAATGGCCTCCTCCCGCATCGCCGCCGTGTCGGCCAAACGCCGATTTCCAACAATGATATGAGGCGACCCCTCGCCGGCCTGCCCACCGCCGCTGCCATGCGTCAGCAGCCCGTAGATGCCCACCTGGGCGTAGCGCAGCAAGCCGCCGAAGTTTCGGTCAAAGTAGCTATAGGTTTCGTCGACATCCGGCTGAATCTCCCAGCCATAGGCGTCGTCGGGCACCCGCCAGGTCTGCGCGGGCCTCAGGTGAAAGGCCACGCGATAGCGACGATCTTGGGGGTGGACGCAGCGCGTCGGATCCGTGCTGCCGTCCCAACAGGTCGCCGGCTCCTCCGTCCAGAACTTGAGCAGCTGGTCCTCCTGCTCGGCGGTGACGCCGTGGCTCATCTGCGGATCGCTCGCGATGTGTAGCGCGGCACAGAAGGGTGTCGACAGGTCACAGCCCAGCTGATCCAGACGGGCGTAGATGTCGAAGACCGTCGGATCGGGCTTCGACATCGCGGACACCGTGTCGCCGACACACCAGGCGCCCGTGCAGGTGCCCAGCAGGTCCATCGGCGTACAGGTTCCTGCGTCATTGGTCGGAAGCGCAGGCACCTTGGTGCACGAGACCGCCCCCGCCCACACCTCCCAGGAGTCGCGCAGGCCGTCATTGTCCGAATCAACAGGCGACCAGCACTTGGCAGGGTCGCCGCTCTGCCCGGCACAGGTGATGGCGCTGTCGTTGTCTTGCACCATGGTGTTGACCATGGTCTTGATCGCTGCGCAGTTGGCGCCTTCGAAGCCCACATCCACGCCATGGCTGGTGTAGTCGTCGCAGGTGCCCAGCTCAATCTCGACCTCGCGCGTGAGCCCGTCGCCGTCGCGATCGAGCTGCCCGCTGTCAGGCCACATCCCGCCATCGGCCGTATGATGCCGCGCGTGGATCAGTCGGGCGTTGAGCACGTAGCCCGGCACCGTCGTGCTGCCGTGGTAGGTGCCCACCAATACACGAGAAACGCTTCCAGCTGCGCCGTCGATCTCAAGCCCGCTGACGAGCACGGTCGATGTACCCCAGCTCACGTCGTCGTTCATCTGAAACTGGCCGCAAGCGCCTGAGTCGCAATCCACATCCATCGTGTTCATCACCAGGAGGACGCTGTCGGTATAGGGCTCAGCTTGTAGGCCAACCGTAGGCGGATCGTTGGCGTTCTTGCCGACATAGATCCGGTCGCCGTCTCGCAGTTCATGGCTTCGAACGTGCCAGCCGCCGAAGACCGTATCGTCTGCTTGGTAGACGATCGTGGAGCCCACCTTGATCTCGATGTCCGTCGTGCCTTCGCGCCCATGCACGTAGCTGCTGACGATCACCCGGTAGCGCCCGGCGGCCGTGGTGACGTGGCTCAGCGTGGAGTCCAGATGATCATAGGCGCCTTGAGTCGTCGCCGTGTTGTGGTCGTCGTCTGAGGCGACCACCTGCCCGTCGGTACACGTACTGTCACTGCAACGCAGCAAGAAGATCACGGTGTCGGGCGTGCTGCCTGAGATGCTCTTCAGGTCGCTGGTGGTGGCGGTGATGGTCTCGCCAGCGGAGTTGATGTCCAGCTCCTCGAACACAAAGTGATGAACCTCGTCCCACGCACAGACGACGCCAGGGCCCGTGCACCCGTCGACATCGGGTGGTGTCGTGCCCGCCATGGCGGTCATTGTCTGCTGGGTGCCCACCACCTGCTCAGTCGACGCCGGCGTCGCGCTCTCTCCGCTGGTCTCCCCCGAGGTCGAATGCTCAGCCTTACAGGCTGCCTGCAACACGAGTTGCTCTTCGAGCTTCTTCTTGTTCTTGGTCGATTTGGACGACTCTGGCGAACAGGTGTCGTCGACCCACGCCGCTTGGGCGCGAGCGTCTGCAGGCGACCATGGGCTCGTTGTGCCGCGTGATGGCATCTGATGGTAGCGACGTGTTTGAGCTGGTGAGGGCTCGGAGGGGGTTGCGGCTTTTTCAGTTTGGGCTGTGGCCGCCCAGACAGATCCAATGAGGGGGGACGAGCCCAGGCTGGTTGTAGAGGCGGCTGTCACCAGGCTTGCGGACACCAACCAGCGTGCGTGGCAAACCAGGCCAGCGCTACGGCGGGGGGGGGGGCAGACATCAGGCGGCTCCAACAAAGGTTGCGCTTATTTACGTTCCGATGACAGCAACGTACCGAGGCCCGGCCCTGACTGCAAGCCGAGTCTCCGCCCTACCAGGGCCGATTGAAGGTGGATCGGTGCCACCAACGCGGTAGTCAATGGTG
>JAUIAC010000348.1 GCA_030425545.1 bacterium
TGTCTCTGCTCCGGCAGGGCCAGCGGTGGTACGAGCTGATGCCGAACATGCCCGAAGCACGGTTTGCCACCTTGATGGAGTCCTATGCGCAAGCGCTTGGAAATCAAGAGCTTTGGCAGCCTTTCCGCCTGGCCGCGTGAAATGAGGGGAGACTTCAGCTCCAGAGCCTGTCCTACCTGCCCGAGTTCGAGTTCCAGTACGCCTCCACGGACATCACGGTCAGCGGGGACGGGATCGTGGACGCCCCGAGCACGAACCTCGACCGTCAGATGGAGCTTCAGACGCTGGCCTACCCCTACGTCGAGCCCATGATGATTGCTCAGGCTGCCGGGTTCTCCGTGTGCATCACTGACCAGGTGGCGGACCTCGAAACCCTGTAAGCCGGGTCATCGAGTCCGGTCAAAGGAAGAACACGGCGAGAAGCAGAATCGTGGGGAACGAGGCTATCCCCGTCATCAGCCCGACCACTACCACACGTTGCCAGCTTGGCCTCCATGCCAACACGCCTCCAATCAGAGTCGTGGTCAGGTGGAACAGGCCCCGAAGTTGAACTTCGGCCTCGATAAAGAACGGGTGAGGATAGGGAATCCCCTCGTGCTCCTTGATGGACTGCCAGCAGGCGACAGCATTCAGAACCACGAGCAGCCACAACACCACATTGAGGATGAGCGGGCGCACATTCCTTGGCGGCTGCTCGATAGCATCGACTTCCATTGCTGGACAGTAGCACGGAGACCTCTAACCCCCGCGGGGCGTGCTCCACAACCCGGGCAAGCGGCACGACCCAGGGAGATGGGCCGGAAGGTCGATCTCGCCTCGGAGGTGTCATGCGCCAAGATGCACGGTCCCCCTTCACTCAACACACTCGCCGGCGGCGCCATCGATGCTAGTCTGCCGGGATGTGAGTCTGCACACAGCGTCCCTCGCACCGGAGTCTGACAGTGAGTTTGACTACGAACGTTACGGAGTTCCGCCCCACTTTTCTGGAGCTCGTCCGCCGCGTCGCTCCAGACTTCGACGGCGTTGGCCGCTGGAAGATGGTCCGTCACCTCGACAACCGCGCTGGCGCCCCAGACCTCCTTGAACTACTCCGCGCCGATCCCGCGGCCTTCGACTTCTACCAAGCCGATCAGACCACAGACGTTTTCGGAAAATGCGACGGCATCTTTGCCTTCGCGGGCCGACCGAACCGCCGCGCGCTCTTCCTCGGTGGCTGGCGCGTCCGCGGCACCCGCTCCCCAGCTCCCGTCGCGATCGACGAAGTACCCCTTGCCCTGCGCCCCCTCTACCAACATCTCCTGAACCAGAACGACGCCCTCTGCAACTATCGCTATGACCTCGCCCACGACCCCGTGTTCCAGCCCCTTGAGCGCGCCGTCGAGATTGACTGGGGCCGAGGCGCCATCACTTGGCACCAGTGGGACCTCGAAAAGCGCGTCGTAGGCCTTCGCAGCCAAGGCCAGTTTGAGCCTTGCCCAGACTACAGCGACATCGACGTCCGCCTCGGCAAGCTGTCCGAGATCATGGCCAACGAGACCGCCAATCCGACATGGCACGATAAGCTCACAGCCGTCGGCGGCGTCTACTTGCTCTCCGACCGCCGGCACAACCGGCTCTACGTCGGCAAGGCCCACGGCAAGGGTGGATTCTGGGCCCGCTGGAAGGCCTACGCCCAGAAGCGCTCCGGCAACGTAGCCGTCGACGCGGCCTTCGGGGACGGCACTCTCGCCCTCGAAGACACCTGGCTGAGCGTCCTACAGGTCGTACCCCTCGGCCCCAACCAGGCCAGGCGAGTCGACGAGCTCGAAGCGCGCTGGAAGGTGCGGCTGCGCAGTCGCGAAGTCGGCTTGAATCGCAACTGAGCGCCGCATCGATCCTTCTGTCCCGTGAAATCCGGTGTTGCCGACCCTTCCGTCCGACGACAGTAGAGCCCCAGCACGTAGTGCAACGGCGCGCTGCCCAGCGCAGCACGCTCCAGCGGGCGTCACGGGCCTTGGGCCAGCCTCCGGCCAAACACCCCGCCGCACGCCCCCCCGCCGCAACGCCACCACTCCAACGCAAGCAACCCCAAACCCAACAACCCCGCGCAGCCCAAGGCCGCGCGGGGTCGTCCCGTGTTCACACGCGGCCCCGGCAGGGCCAACCGCCTCAGAACTTCGCGTCGATGGTCAGGTAGCCGAAGTGCTCGGTCGACAGCGACGCGTTCTGCGCGAAGCCTCGCAGCGTGCCCATGGCCGCGCCGGGCATGTAGACGCCCCACAGCGTGCGCACGCCCAGGCCCTTGCGCACCTTCCACACCACCTTCAGGTCCAGCTCCTTGCCGAGGTCCTTGTCGTCGTTGGCGTCGGCCTTCGTGGTGTTGAACACGTGGAAGGTCGCCAGCAGCTTCGTGGGGCCGACCTTGCCGAGCACCAGGCGGGCGCCCGCGTCGAGCAGGCCCAGGTTGGCGGTGTGCTTCGGGATGGCGAGGAAGTAGTCCATCTCGCCGTAGAACTTGTGGTTGGTGGCGTAGAGCGTGTCGAAGGTGCCCTCGGTGGTGCCGTCGCCCGAGAGGTAGTCGGCGAAGAGGAAGAGCGCCGGCTTGACCGAGCCGCCGAGCACGTAGCCCACGTTCACCGCGGCGAGCTGCGACGAGATGCTCTTGGTGCCCAGATCTCCGGCCTGCAGGTAGGCCTCGACCGTCGTCTTCAGCCCGCCGAAGGTGCCGTTGAAGATGCCGCCCACCGTGTGCCGCACCTCGTCGACGGCGTCGTTCTTGCGCAGGATGTACATGAGCGACGCGCCCACGAGCTCCTTGGCCTTCTTGCCCTCTGCCGCCGCCGTCTTGCGGAAGGTGTAGTGCGCGTGCACCGCCGCCAGCCCCGTGTCGCCGCCGAGCCCCGGGATGACCGAGCCCTCGTTGTCGTGGCTGTCCCGCTCGACCACCTGCGCCCAGAAGGCGGTGATCTGCAGGGCGTCGCGCTGGTACTGGAGCCTGGCCGCGTCGAAGCTCAGCGCGCGCTGGAGCCAGCCGACGTTGCCCAGCAGCCGGTGGTTGTCGAGGATGATCTCCTGCCGCCCGAGCTTGAGCTGCAGACCCTCGACGATGGGCAGCACGGCGAAGGCCTCCTGCACGTCCAGGCCGTTGGCGCTCTTGTCGTTGAGGGGGCTGGTCTCCTCGCCCCACACCCGAGAGTCCTGCAGCGTCAGGCGGAACCAGGCCTTGTGCTCGGTGCTCTTGAGGTTGAGCTCCGCGCGGGTGCGCTGCGTGATCCACTCGCGCTCGACGATGTTGTCGTCTTTGAAGTCCTTGCCGGAGTCGACCAGGCCGCGGACCCGCACCTGGCCCTTGGCGTCCAGCTGCCAGCCGTCGGCCGCGGCGGTGCTGGTGGTGAGCACGAGCGCGGTCAGACACAGGGCGCGGAGAATCGGTTGCAGCTTCACGGGCACCTCCACGGGCCGTGAGCGCGGCCCTTCCGTGCGCTGAAGCTAGGCGTGAGAGGAGGCGCTACAAGGGCCACGCCACGCGCCGCCCGGCCAACTTGATCCAGATCAAGTTCGGGTTCGGAGGGTGCTGGTCTGGCGGTGAAGAGGCGTGCCCCGGGGAGTCGCTCAGAGGGCCGTGCGCGGCGCGTCTGCTAGAAGTGGATCGCGCTCCCCAGCTGCACCGACACCTCGTGAAACACGACGCTGCGCGGCTGCGGCTGCCACTGGTTGGCCGCGGCGTCGTACTGCTCCGCCACCACGGTCCCCAGCCCCGCGGCGTAGCGCAGCGCGACCGTGGTGCGCACGACCAGCGTGCCGCCGTCGCTGGTGTCGAAGCGCTTGTCGGTCACCGCGCCCAGGGTGGCGCCGTAGTAGTTCACCTGCGCGTCGCGCGCCTGGACCGCGGCGGCGTGGATGCTGCGGTCGGTGAACACGCCGGCGCCGATGTGCAGCTTGTCGTGGACCGGCAGGTAGAGCCCGGCGCGCACGTCCCAGGTCTGCGGGGCGGACTCCGCCCACACGCCGTCCCCCGTGGCCAGGCGCAGCTCACCGTCCACCGCAAACCAGCCCTGGCCCAGCGGGTGGCTCAGGCCCAGGGCCACGCGGGTCTCGCCAAGCAGCCACACGCCCTCGCCCTCGCGTGCGTTGCTCGACTGATAGTCGTAGCCCGCGTCCAGCGTGCCGTCGGCGGCGCTGCCAGCCACGAAGGCGTCGTCGCTCGTCTCCGCCGTCCGGTCGTACACCACCATGACCGGGGAGCGCACCACGAGCCCCAGCTGCCACCGGCCCGGCAGGCGCGCGCGGGCCGAGAGGGTGGCCGCGAGGCCGAAGAAAGACTGCTCGAACGAGCCGCCCGAGGTGCCCATGTAGACGTCCGTGGGCGGCGTGGTGCCGTCGGTGTTGCTGCGCTCGGACTCCGTGGCCCGGTAGCGCTCCTGGGTCGACAGGTAGACCACCGACACCCGCGCCCCCAGGTCGAGCCACCGGCTCGCGCGCCACCCCAACGCGGCGCCGACCCGGTGCTCCAGCACCCGGAAGTTGCTCTGCTCGCGGCCGTCGAAGAGCAGCTGCCCGCCGTCTTCGTCCGGGACGTTGAGCCGGATCTTGTGGTCGCTGCTGGTCTGGTCGGAGCGCGGCGTGTGCAGCCCCAGGGCCAGGGTCACGTGCTCGCTGAGCTTGCGCACCGAGACGATGGCGGTCGGCGCAGTGACCAGCTGCCGACTGTCCAGGTCGCTGGTCGACCGCTCGTCGCCCGCGGAGAACACCAGGTAGTCCGGAACCTTGCGTAGCCGGAGCATGAAGGCGTTGGCGTTCAGGCTGAGGCTGCTGCGCCGCACGGTCGCGAGCCCGGCCGGGTTCAGCCAGGCGGCGTCGGCGTCTTCGAGCACCGCGACGCCAGCCCCGCCCGTCATCGACGCGACGTTGCCGAGGAAGAAGCTGCTCCCCGAGCCCTCGAAGGTGCCGCCGTGGGCGAGGCTCGGCGCGCCGCAGGTGAGCGTGAGCAGCAGCGCGAGTCGGCGACGGGACATCGGACCTCCTGGGCGGACCGGTCGCCGGGGCCAGGGGCTAGGGAGTCAAGAGCCACAGCGTCAGGCGCGACAGCCCCAGAAGCAATAGCCCCAGACGCAACAGCCCCGGACGCAAGAATGTCCTCCGCAACAGCCTGAGGCGCACCGGCGTCAGGGGCTACAGGCGCCGGCCTTGCAGACCTTCCCCGAGCCACAGGTCAGGCCGTCGACCACGGGGGAGTGGCTACAGCCGGACTTGGGGTCGCACCAGTCTGTGGTGCAGGGGTTGGCGTCGTCACAGGCGTCTTCTGCCAGGGCCGCGCAACCGCCCGCGTCCAAGCAGCCCATGTGCCCCGACATGTCGCCGCGGAAGACCCCGAACATGTCCAGGCCGAACACCGGGCCGAAGGTCCCGGCGACGGTCACCCCCGCCGCGCCGTGCCACTCGAGGGAGTGGGCCACGGCCTGCACAGGCAGCTCGAGACCCAAGATCGTCGTCAGGTCCGCCAGGTGGGTCCGGCTCCACAGCAGCGTGCCCTTGGCGTCCCAGCGCTGCAGCGCCAGCCACGACTTGGTCGCGAGGGTCTGCGCCCCAGCGGTGACGAGTCCCTGGTCGGGCAGGGTCACGACGCTGTTGAGGCGCAGCCCGTCTGCCAGCGTCGCCACCGACCGCCACACCGGCTTGCCCGCGGGGTCGATCGCCACCAACAGGCGGCTGTCCATGGAGCCGAGGCGCTCCTGCCCCACGGCCACGCTGGTCCCGTCGAGACGGCCGGTCACGGCGAGAAACGCGCCACCAGGGCTCTGCGTGTCGACATAGCTGGCCGCGCCGGCGTTGTTGGGCTGGATCACCGTGGCGCTCGGGTAGTTGACGTTACCGCTGCTCTGCACGCCGACCGCCGTCACGCCGCCGACGGGGCGCGCCGCGAGCCCCTTGACGGCGAAGGTCGCGCCCGCCGGCTTGAGCTTGCGCTGCCACACCACCGCCCCGGTCGCGCTCACGTGGGTCACCACGCCGCTGCCGCCCTGGTGCTCGCTGTTGGCCCCCACGAGCGCGGCGCCCTGTGCTGCGGCGGCGACCACGGGCGCGCGCAGCGAGCACGACGCGCAGGCGGCGTCCGCAAGGACCGTCACCTTCGCCAGACCCAGGTTGGCGGGCATGCGGACCAGCTGGACCC
>JAUIAC010000349.1 GCA_030425545.1 bacterium
TGCCGTCGGGCGTGCGGCCCCAGCTCTTGCCCTCGGGCGCGTCGCCCTCCTTCCAGTCCACCAGATCGTGGAGCGAGCCGTCCGCGGCGAAGAGGCTGACCGCCTCCGTGGCGCTCAGGCCCTTCGGGATCACCGGCGAGCCGGCGCCGTCCTTGTTGAAGTAGACCAGCAGGTAGCCCTTGGCCGGGATGCTCAGGCCGGGCGGCAGCGGGATCGCCTCGGCGAAGGGCTTGGACTTGCTGTCGATGATGCGCCAGCCGGCCAGGTCCACCTTGGCGCTGGTCTTGTTGTAGAGCTCGATCCAGTCCGAGCCGGTGGGGTTGATCTTGCCGTCCGGCACGGCCTTGGCCACCACCTCGTTGATGACCACCTGCTGGTCGTTCGGCAGCCCTGTGTCGCTGCCGCCGCTGTCCGCGCCGCCGTCGGTCGCGCCACCGTCAGACGTCCCCGTGTCGGTCGCCCCCGCTTCGCTGCTGCACGCGCTCAGGCCGAGCGCGGCCACGAGGCTGAGGGCGGCGCCCACCCCTCGAAGGGCGGCGGTGAGGGCGAAAGATCGGGTCGAGATGGACATGGGGGCTCCTGGAGGCGGGGCGCGGCCCGCGCGCGACCGGCAGCATGCATGAGGCCGCTCAGCGCAAGCAACCGCTGTGGCGTCGGAGCGAGAGGGGGCGCGAGCGGTGCGCTGTGGAAGGGCGCGCGTGTCGTGCTACAAGCGTCGGCATGCAGACCTCCGCCAACGCCCGTCGCGCTGTCCGCCTCCCTCACCTTCGCCAGGCGCCTCACCGCGCGGCTCGCCGGGCCGCCCTGGCGCTGGTCACGGCGCTCACCCTGGCCCTGAGCACCCTGTCCGCCGCGCCGCTCCAGGCTGCGCCGCGGTGGACCGTGCAGGTCGATCCGCTGACCACGGCGCTCGGCTTTGTCCACGTCCAGGTGGAGCGGGCCTTCGGCAAGCGCCTGTCGGTGTACGTCGGCCCCCACCTGCGCCTCTTCGACTCCCTGCTCGAGGACAAGACCGAGGCCTACACCGGCGTCGGCGTCGAGGTGGGCGTGCGCTTCTTCCCCTTCGGCCGCGCGCCCTCCGGGCTTTGGGCCGGAATTCGCGGCGTCGGCGCGCGGTTGAGCACGGACCAGCAAGGCGGTCAGAGCGGCGCCGGTGGCTACGGCAGCGCGCTGGTGGGCTACACGCTGATCTTGCGGGACCGCTGGGTGCTCGCGGGCGGCCTGGGCGTGCAATACCTGCGCTACCGCGTCGCCGGCATGGGACCTCGGGGCGTGTTTCCTGCGGCGCACACGACCCTGGGCGTGGCCTTCTAGTGCCGACGCAGACGCCGCCAAGCCCTTGATTCTGCGGCCCGCGACTGGCAGAACCCGCGACCTTCCTTCGTAGGAGCAGCCATGAGCGACACCGCCGCCTCGACCAAGTCCCGGAACCCGATTCGCCGGCTCTACGAGTGGGTCCTGGGCTGGGCCGACACGCCCTACGGCGTACTGGCGATGGTGCTGGTGAGCTTCGGCGACTCGTCGTGCTTCCCCATCCCGCCGGATCCGCTGCTCATGGCGCTGGTGCTGGGCAACCGCAAGAAGGCGTGGAAGTTCGCGGCCTACTGCACCCTGGCCTCGGTGGCTGGCGCGGCGCTGGGCTACCTCATCGGCCACAACTTCTGGGCCGCGGCGGAGTCGGTCTTCATCCCGACGCTGTTCAAGTGCCACCACTTCCTCGAGGTGGGCAACCGCTACGCCGACAACGCCTTCCTCGCCGTGTTCACCGCCGCGTTTACGCCGATCCCCTTCAAGGTCTTCACCATCAGCGCCGGGGTCTACAGCGACCTGGTCGACTTTGGCACGCTCATGGGCGCGTCCATCGTCGGTCGTGGCGCCCGCTTCTTCCTCGTCGCGGGGCTGCTCTTCTTCTTCGGGCCGCCCATGCGTCGCTTCATCGAGAAGCACCTCGAGTGGCTGACGCTGGCGTTCACCGTGCTGCTGGTCGGTGGCATCGTGATCATCAAGGGCGCCGGGCCGCACAAGTCCAAGGGCTCGCTCTGCCCCGAGGGCAAGACCCTGGCCACGACCCACTGCGCCTGCGTCGCCCAGAGCGAGGCCGAGGCCGGCGCCGACGCTGCGCGCCCGCAGCTGCGCGCCCCCGGAGCGAACGCCAAGGTGCCGCCGGGGACCCAGGTGCCCGGTGAGCCGGCCGCCCCCAAGGCCCCCGCGCCGCAGGCGCCCAAGGCCCCCGCGCCGCAGGCGCCCAAGGCCGCTGAGTAGCACCGAGCCCAGCCTCCGTCGCTTGACCCCGCGCAGGGCCCCGCGGACGCTGGGGCCCATGGCCACGCCCGCCCCCGCTCCTCTGCGCCTGCCCGCCCGCCCGGACCTCGCCGTGGCCTTCGTCTACCTGCGCGCGCAGGCGGGCGGCGACTTCTTCGCCGACGTGCCCTTCGCCTGGTCCGCGGGCGAGCTGCGGCGCGACGGGGTGCGGGCCGACGTCTTCGAGGTGCGCTACGAGCGCGGCGACGACGCCTACAACCGGCTGCTCGACCTGGACCTCATCGCCCGACTCGCAGACGGCGGCTACGGCCTCGTCGTCGTCGAGGCCTGCTGGGCGCCCACCTTTGTCGACGCCGTCCATGGCCTCGGCGCCTGGCTGTGCGAGACCGCGCCCGCCTCGGTGCACCTGGGCGTGGACTTCACCCTGCGCCACTTCACCCGCGACCGGCAGGTGCTGCGCCAGCTGGTGCATCGGTTGCGGCGCGGGGACGACCTGCGCGGCCTGCCCAACCTGCGGGTGCGCAGGCCCTCGGGTGGGCGCGGCGACGCGCTTGCGAGCGCTCCGGAGGGCGGCGCAGGGGCGCATGTCGTCCCTGGCGAGGCCGAAGACACGGGCCCGGAGCGCCCTGTGCCCCCTGAGCCGGCGGCCCTGCTACCCTTCGTGCCGGTGACCGACACGGTGGTCCTGGGGGTGGCCATGGACGGCCGCGGCGAGCCTCCCCCGATCCGCAAGACCCTCGACACCAACGACGGCTGCCCCTTCGCCAAGCCGGTGCGCGACAACCCGGTCTACGCCGGCGCCGACCTGAGCGCCGACGGGGTCACCCTGGCGGGCTGCGCGTTCTGCTTCATGGGCGGGGACTACCGCGCGTTGCCCTGGCGCGAGACGGTGGCGGTCCATCTGGACCAGATCGCCACCTGGCAGACCGAGCTGGGTCAGCTCGACGAGGTGGTGCTGCGCGACCAGCACGCCGTCCGCTACCTGCCGCACCTGCTGCGCGAGGCCGTCGCGCGGGGGCTACCGCCGGTGGGCGTGCTGGTGCCGGGGCGGGGCGACGCGATCTTGCGCTACGGCGACGCCCTGCGCGAGGCGGCCGAGGTGGCGGCGGGCACGGGCTTCTGGTTCACGCTCTACCTGATCGGCTTCGAGTCGTTCAGCGCGCCGCAGCTCGAGCGCTTCAACAAGGGCGTGACCCCGGCGGACTACGCCACCGCGCTCGCAGCGCTGTGGGCGCTCCACCGACGCCACGGCGACACCTTTCGGCTCACCGCCTACGGCGCGAGCTCCTTCGTGCTGTGGGACCCGTGGACCACGCTCGACGACCTGCAGGCCAACGTCGACTTCATCGACGCCCACGACGTGCGGCCGCTGTCGAGCGGGCTCGCGAGCACGCGGCTGCGGCTCTACCCCAACCTGCCGCTCTATTGGCTGGCCCAGCGAGACGGGCTCCTGGTCGCGGGGACCGGGGCCGCGGACCGCGGCGCGGCGCAGACCGGGTACGCCGCAGAGGCGCGCTGGCAGACCCGCGACGGGCGGGTGGCGGCGGTCGAGGAGCTCACCCGCAGGCTGCTGCGACACACCCACGTCGACGCGCAGGTGGACGTGCTGCGAGCCACGGCGCGGTGGGGGCGCGAGCGGTGGCCGGCGCCGTTGCCGCCCGTGGACGCCGCCCTCTTGGCGGGGGGGCGCGATCTTGCCGAGCGTTCGCCTCGGGTGCAGGCGCTGCGCGCCGAGGTGGACCGGGCCGAGGCGGGCTGGTTGGCGGTCCAGACGGCCCTGCGCGCGGCCGCCGGGGCCACCGCCGCCGGCGGTGGCGGGCTCTCGGGGGACGGCGAGCGTCGGGGCGCCGCGGCTGGACGCGCCGCAGCTGAACGCCACGCTCTCGCTCACGCCGTCGACCCCGCCGCTGAACAGGCTGATCCGGCGGCCGCGTGGCAGCGGCTCGCGGCGGATCGGCAGGCGCAGCGGCATGCGGCGGCCGCGGCGGTTGCCGCCCGCGCGGCGCGCACCGTGGTGCTGGGCGCGAGCTGCAACAACCGCTGCCAGAGCTGCGTGGTCGGCTATCGTCGCTTCGATGACGACCTCGAGGCGCTGCTGCGGAAGGCGCGCGCCGCAGGTGCGGCGGCGGCGCACACCGGGCAGCACGTCACGTTCGCGGGGCGCGAGCCGCTGCTGGTGCGGGGGCTCCCCAAGCTGGTGCGTGCGGCCCGACAGGCAGGCGCGACCGCGGTAGAGCTGGTGACCAACGGTCGCGCCTTGGCGGCGCCTGGCGTGGCGGCGCAGCTGGTGCGGGCGGGGGTGACCTCGCTGCTGATCAAGCATCACCGGGTCGACGCCGAGGCGGAAGACGCAGCGGCGCGGGCCGCGGGCGCGGGGGCGCAGCTGCGAGCCGGTCTCGTGGCGCTGCGAGCCGAGGCGCCGCAGCTGCGCTGGCGCGCGCTCCTCGTGGCGAGCCGTGACGCGCCCGACGAGCTGCCCGCGCTGGTGGACTTCGCCGCGGCGCAGGGCGCGCGCGGGGTGCAGCTGACGGTGCCGGTGACGGAGGTCGACCTCGCCGCGTTCGAGTCGCTGGTGGCTGCCATCGTGGCGGCGGGCGAGCGGGCCGCGGCGCTTGGCCTGGCCTGCCATGTGGACTGAGGGGGCTGATTTGGCTTGCCTTCACCCCAGTGAACCCTGATCCTCCGGGACATCGAACCTGAGCCGAGGTCTCCGCCGCCAGTCGGGTTGGCGCGACCGTCTCTGTCCGTCGCGAGGCCGTTTTGGTGACGCCAGCCCCACGTGATCCTGCTCGACAGCCTCGGTTGCGCTGGCCATTCCCGCGCTTGGCGTGGCTTCTGGCGGCGGTGGGAGGCACGGCGTTGGCGCTGTCGTGCACCTCTCCTGCCGCAGACAACGCCGCCGCCGCAGACGCGCAGGCCGACGCGAACCTGGACGCCTCCCTCGGCGACGGGTCGCCGGGGCCAGACGTCGGCGACGGGTCGCCGGGCTCAGACGTCGCCGCGGACGCCGCCCTCGACACAGTCCTGGTCGAGCCCCTGCAGCCCTGGGCGCGGGCTATTGGGCTGCACCAAGACGCGTCGCATGCCTGCGCGGTGCTGCACACCGGTGAGATCGCGTGCTGGGGGGCGAATGACAAGGGCCAGCTGGGCGCCAGGACCAAGAACGACCTGAACCACCCCAGGGTCGTCACAGCACCGTGGACCTTCACCGCGGTCTCTCCAGGTGTCGACCACACCTGCGCCATCGAGACCACAGGCGACGTGTGGTGCTGGGGCCACGACGACGGCGTCGCGCGGACGACGTCTGGCTCTCCGCTGCTCCGAGTGCCCCTGGTCACCCAGGCCGTGGCGCTGAGCGCTCAGGGCTCCTCGCACGTCGCCCTCACGGCCGCAGGCCAGGTCTTCAGCTGGCCTGTGGTCGCGGTCGCACCCACGGCCGACACTGTGCAGCCTCTTGCGACCCCAGCGCCCTCGCTGCGCTTCGAGGGGGCCAGCGCGGTCGTGGCAAACGAGAGTCGGGTGTGCGTCCTCGACGGCGAAGGCGCCCTCTGGTGTTGGGCCCCGTCCGCGCCGACCGACACGCCGCAGCCGCCCGGCGCGGGACCCAAACCGACGAAGATCGCCACCCCCCCTGCCGAGGCGCTGGCGCTCGCTGGCAAGGAGCCATGCGTCTTGGACGTCGAGGGGGTCGTCTGGTGCTGGCGGACCCAGGGATATGGTCCGCCGGCGCTCCACCGTCTGGTGGCACCTGCGGCCGGTGGCTGGGACTTTGGCTCAGCGACGCAGCCCGCCTGGACCCCGCTGACCTCGCTGGTCGCGGCGTCGCATGGCTTGCTAGCGACCTCCGGCGACGGTCGGATCTGGTCCGGCTACTGGGTGGGATTTGGC
>JAUIAC010000350.1 GCA_030425545.1 bacterium
GCGATGCGTTGCCCGAGGATGTGATCGACCTTGGCGATGCGACGCGGGTGCACCAGCTGCTCCAACACGTCGACACCAGGCCAGCGGCGTGGCGCCTCGGGCACGTCGCGCCCTCCGCCTGGGGGTCCTGACCGCATGCGCTCTCTCCTGGGTGTTCTGCGCTCGACGCGGGGCGGGGCCGGGTGTCGCGTCGGAGCCTGTCGGGTGGGGGTCACGCGCCCTGAGACGCGGTCTCTGGGCAGCCTCTCGTTCGGGTCTGTCCCGGCTTGGGTCGCGCTCTACGGCGCGGCGTTGGGCGCCGGCCTGGCAGAGGCAGGAGGCGTGGCCTTTGGCGCTGCGGCTCCCGTCGCCGCAGGCAGCCCACCAGGGGCGTTAGCAGCCCCCGAAGCCTTGTTCAACTCCCGCAGCACAACCTCGCGCAGCCGCTCGTAGCTGACCGCGCCGTTCACCCGCCAGCCGTTGACGAAGACGGTCGGCGTCCCCCGCAGCTTGAGCTTCCGGCCGAGCCTCCGGTCTCGCCGGACCACCCGACGCGCGCGCCGCAGAGCGGACTTCTCGCCGCGGACCGCGCCCACGTGGGTGCGCATCCACGTGCGCACGTCCGCAGGCGTGCGCCCTGCGTCACCGGGGGCGTAGACGTAGTCGAAGAGCTGCCAGAAACGACCTCGCTTGTGGGCGATCACGGCCAGCTCGGCCAGCTCCTCCGCCTGGGGATGGAGCTTGCGCAGCGGATAATGCAGGTACGCGAGCTGCACGTCGTCGCCAAAGTCCTGGCGCAGCTTGCGCAGCCGCGGCGCGAGCCGGCGGCAGAACTTGCAGCGCATGTCCGCGAACAACACCACCTTCACCGCCGCGTCGTCCGGCCCCAGGCGAGGCGCGTGGCTCGGCACGGTGAACGCCACGTGCGGCGGCCCCGCCTTGCGCTTCTTCTTGGCGCCCTTGTCCGCGGCGCCCGTCTTCTTCGACGGTGGTGCCACCGGGTGCACACGCGGCCGCTTGGGCGGCGCGGTCGGCACACGCTCGCCGCGGATCATCCAGCTCAAGAATCGCTGCCTGGGGCGCGGTTGCATCACCGACGCCATGGCCTCCCAGTAGTGCGTGTCGGCGCGGCCCGTGGCCCGGTAGGCCTTCTCGGCGCCGGTGAGCAGCAGGCCGACCACGTCTTCCATGGCCTTGCGGTCCCGCAGCGCGGCCCCGTGCAGCTTGACCCCGTTGACCAGCATCTGCGGCGCGTCCAGCCCCAGCCCGGTGGCCATGGTGCCGAAGGTGCGGGCCTGCAGCAGCGTCGCCGGGGCCTCGAGCTCCTTGCGCAGCCGCGTCAGCTCCTCGGCGCTCAAGCCCGCCGTGAGGCGCTTGGCGCTGAAGCTGCCCTTGTCCAGGCGCTCCACCTGCCGCCAGAACACCCCCATGCGGTCGAGCACCAGCGCCGTGGTCGCCGTGTCGTCGGCGTCGGGCCCTTCGCCGGCGGGCAAGAAGACCAGCCGGATCTTGCCGCTCCCCGGGACGTCCTGACGGGACCGGCCGGGGCGCAACACCGCCAGGGTCTGCCGCAGCAGCTTCGCGCCGGCGTCGGTGGAGATGTCCGCGGCGAGCACCGCGACCACCGGCGACGAGGCCGGTCCGGTCTGAATCAGCGGCGACCGCAGGGCCCGGCCCGACGCCGTCAGCTCAGGGTCCGTGCCGCTCAGCGCGACGCCCAGCTCAGACGTGACAAAGCGCTGGGCACCGATGTCGAGGCCGATCATCACGGCGAGCGCGACGCTGGCGAGCGCGGCGAGCTGGCCGAAGCAGCCGAAGCACCCCCAACCCCGCTCCTCCTTGAGCCACGGCGTCTCGCCGTCCGGCGTCTGGGTGGTCGAGGGCTGGGCGTTCGAGCGCTGGGCGGTCGACACCTGGGCGGTCGGCGTCTGACCGGGCGCCACCGCCCCCGAGGGCGGCTGGTTCGCACGCCGCACCGGGTTGGGCACCGGCGTCGGGACCACCCTCGGGGCGGCCTTCAGCCGGGTGGCCGGCTGGATGCGCGCCGCAGGCCTGTGGCGTCCGTGCCTGTCCTGCTGGGGTGTGCTGCTGGGCGGGGGCGTGTCGGGCGACGGGCGCGACGGCTCGTCGCCTCGCGCGTCGCGCTCCTGGCGCAGGGCTGCCAGCTCACTCCGCAGCAGCGCGCGCAGCTCGTCGTTGGACAGCTTCTGTCCCTGTTTGGCGCGCGCCTGCATCGTCCGGCGGACCCGCTTCAGGGCCCGCTTTCGCAGCGCGGCCTCGTCGTCTCCCGACGCCGCGCTTGTCGCGCGCTCGTGCGGCGCGGGCGGCGCGGGTGGCGCCGGTGTCGGCCGGTCGCGGCGCCCGCCTGTACGGGTCGCGGGCGCCGGCCGGGCGGCCTCCGCGGGGGCGTCGCCTGGCTCCACCCAGACCAGGCTGGGCACGTCGGGCAGCGCGACGCTGCGGGGGCGCCGTCGAGCCCGCTTGGGGGCTGCGGTCCCGCCCACCACCGCGACCTGTCGCCACGACTGCGTCACGAGGGGCGGCAGCTCAAACACCGCGTGCGCCGGGTCCTGCCACGCCGGGATGGGAATCGACACCTCGGCGTGCAGGTCGTAGGGCTGCCCCCACGAGGGCACGCGGATCGCGGCGTTGACCTCGTCGCTCGCCTCCACCGACATGGTCGGCACGGGGATCGGCCGATGACACAGGCTGGGATCGACCCCGCCCCGCCCCCAGCGCGGCACGACGATGGGGTCAGGCGCCACGGTGATGTCGTGGTTGAAGTCGATGAAATCAGCGTCCGCCCGCACCCCGAGCAGCTGCCGCAGCGCGTCCTGGCTGATGACCCCGGCGACGTGCCCGCGCACGTAGGCCGTGTCCTCCGGGTCGGGCAGCGCGTGGATCTCCGAGTTGTCGAGATACCAGCGAGCGAGCTGCTGCCAGGGTCCGTGAGGGTCCTGCTGGACCCGCGCGCCCTCGGCGAGCCCACCCGCTGCGACGCGGGCGAGCAGCGCTTCGCGATCGAGGCGCTCGTCGCGCCCGTCAGCGTGGCGCAGGATCAAGGTCGGTGGGGCGTCCAGCACGGGCACAGGATGCCACAGTGGGTGTCGCCCCGGCAGCGTCCGCCAGGAATTTCCAGCCTCGCGCGGCAGGCTTGTCCGAGCCTTGTGCTCAGAGCATGCCCTGCAGCTGCAGCTCGCCCCGCCAGCTCTCCAGCGTCGTCCCGCCGGCCCGTCCCTCGATCTTGCGACGCCAGGTCGCCTGCAGCTTCAGGTGGTCGCCCTCGAAGCGCCAGCCCGCGCCGATCTCCAGCGTGTCCTTGCGCGCGCTGGCGTCGCCGCGGGCGTCGTCCCATCGGCTGTAGCGACAGGCCGCCTCCAGGCGCCGCTTCAACCCTGGGGGCTGCCACGCGAGCTGGGCCGACCAGCCGCCCTCAGCCTTGCCGGTGACGTTGAGCGCTGTGCTGGTGTCCGCGCGCGCGTCGACCGGGGTCAGGTCGTGCCAGAGCGCCTCGGCCCGCAGCTCGAAGCGCTGCCACCGCGCCGCGACAAAGGTCGACCACGCCAGGCTCGTGTCCATCTCGGTCAGCTGCGCGCCCTTCTCGAAGCGCGCGGCCGCCACGTGCCCGCGCCCAGCGGCCGCGCCGACGCGCAGGGCCAGCTTCTTGCCCAGGGTCGGGTCGCCGAGGTCGTGTCGCCGCAGCAGGTGCACGTCGAGCCGCCCTTCGTAGAGCAAGGTCTGGGTGTCGTTGCTCAAGGTGTTGGCGCCGTTGCCGTTGAACAGGGCCAGGTGCGCGACCACGCGCTTGCGCCACCAGCGGCCGCGCAGGGTCACGCCCACGTCGCGGTTGCTGCCCACCTCGTCACCGACGGGCGCGCGTTCGACCATGCGCCGGGTCGACGAGCTGTCGAGGTAGGACTGGGTCAGCAGGCGCTTGACCTGCCCCACCCGCAGGTCGAGCCCCAGGGGCAGCTTGGTCCCGACGTAGAAGGTCAAGAGCCGCGGGTTGTCGCGCTCGAAGGCCACGCGGGCGCCGAACTTGAGCCGCCCGTGCTGCCCCTTGACCACCAGCCGCGCACGACGCAGCAGGAAGCCGCTCTCGTCGGACGCGGCGCCTTCGTCAACGCCCGTCGCGGGGTCGTCCACCGCCGGCTCATGGCGATAGCGCAGCTGCGCGTGCGCACCGAGCGTCGCCTCGGTGCGATCGCCAGCCAGCGCCCCCTGCGGGGCCAGGAGCGCCGCCCCGAGCGCGAACGTCAGCGCCAGTCGAGCGCAGACCAAAGCCCTGCGGAGGCCTTGGCAACAGTGGCGAGTCTGGGTCATGGGTCTCCGAAGGGTCAGGGCCAACCGTGCGATCCGGAGGCGTGTGTGCTATCCGGGCGGCGCCCGCAGCGTAGCCTGTCGCTAGCCGGGCGGACCAGCCTGACACCCGGAGCCTGCCATGAGCGTCGCCTCGCACCTTGACGAGCTGAGCGTCCACACCCTGCGTGCCCTGGCCATCGACGCCATCCAGCAAGCCAACTCGGGCCACCCCGGCATGCCCATGGGCATGGCCGACGCGGCGTTCGTGCTGTGGACAGAGTTCCTCAAGATCGACCCGAGCGCGCCCGACTGGGCCGACCGCGACCGCTTCGTGCTCAGCGCGGGTCACGGCTCCATGCTGCTCTACGGCCTGCTCCACCTCACCGGTCACGACCTGAGCCTCGACGACCTCAAGGCCTTTCGGCAGTGGGGCAGCCGCACGCCGGGGCACCCGGAGTTCGGCCACACCCCCGGCGTGGAGTGCACCACCGGCCCGCTCGGCCAGGGCGTGTCCATGGCCGTGGGCATGGCGCTGGCCGAGGCGCGGCTGCGCGACGAGTTCGGCTCGCAGCTGGTCGACCACCACACCTGGGTCGTCGCCGGCGACGGCTGCCTGATGGAGGGGGTGAGCAACGAGGCCGCCAGCCTCGCGGCGCACCTGCGGCTCGGCCGACTGAACGTGCTCTGGGACGACAACCACATCACCATCGACGGCGACACCGGCATCTCGTTCACCGAGGATGTCGGGGCGCGCTTCGCCGCCCTCGGCTGGGGCGTCCTCCGCATCGACGGCCACGACCGCGACGCCGTGCGCGAGGCCCTCTCCGCCGCGCGGGCCGACGAGACCCGGCCGACGCTCATCGCCTGTCGTACGCAGATCGGGCGCTGCTCGCCGAACCTCGAGGGCAGCAACAAGACCCACGGCTCGCCCCTCGGCCCGGCTGAGGTGGCCGCCACCAAGACCGCCATGGGCCTCGACCCGGAGCGCTTCTTCCATGTGCCGGAGGAGGTCTACGCCCGCTACCGCGCGCGCAACGGCGACCTCGCGGCGCAGCGCGCGACCTGGGAGCAGCGCGTGGCCGACCACGCCAGCGGCGCGGCGTTCAGGGCCCGCATCGCGCCGGACATGGGCGCCGTGGTGGGCGCCGTGACCTGGCCGACGCAGCCCGCAGGGACCGCGCTGGCGACCCGCAAGGCGTCCAACAAGGTCATCCAGGCGGTGGCGAGCGAGCTGCCCGGCTTCCTCGGCGGTAGCGCCGATCTCGAAGGCTCCAACGGCACGCGCATCAGCGGCAGCGGCCACCTGGCCGCCGGCGACCTCACCGGCCGCAACGTGCACTACGGGGTGCGTGAGCACGCCATGGCGGCGGTGGCCAACGGCCTGGCCCTGCACGGCGGCCACACGCCCTTCGTCGGCACCTTCCTCGTCTTCCACGACTACATGCGGCCCGCCGTGCGCCTCTCCGCGCTCATGCGCCAGCAGGTGGTCTACGTCTACACCCACGACTCGATCTTCCTCGGCGAAGACGGCCCCACCCACCAGCCGGTCGAGACCCTGCAGGCGCTCCGCGGCGTGCCCAACCTGCTGACCTTCCGCCCCTGCGATCTGGCGGAGACCAGCGCGGCGTGGCGAGTGGCCCTACTCCACCGCGAGGGACCGAGCGCCCTGTGTCTGACCCGTCAGGGGCTGGCCGAGGTGGCCCGCGACGGCGAGTCCATGAGCGCTTGGGAGGGTGTGTCGCGCGGCGGCTACGTGCTGCGCGAGGCCACGGCCGCGCTGAAGCTGGTGATCATCGCGACCGGCTCCGAGGTGCAGGTGGCCCTGGCCGCGCGCGATCTGCTCGAGGCCCGCGGCGTCGGCACGCGGG
>JAUIAC010000351.1 GCA_030425545.1 bacterium
GCGGCGCTGCTGGCGCGCGGCCTGGGCCTGCCCGACACGGCGATCCGCGCGGGCCTCGCCAGCTTTCGGCCCGACCCGAAGGACTCGCCCGGCCGCAGCAACCTGCTCACCCTGCGCGGCGCGCGCGTGCTGCTCGACTTTGGCCACAACCCAGACGGGGTCCGGCGCGTGGCCGAGCTCGCCAAGCGGGTCGCGGCGAAGCGCACGCTGGTGGTCACCGGCCAGGCGGGCGACCGCACCGACGCGGAGATTCAGGGCCTCGTGCGGGGGCTCGTGCAGTGCGCGCCCGACCGGTGGCTGCTCAAGGCGATGCCCAAATACGCCCGCGGTCGTCCCCAGGGCGACGTGGTGCGCGTGCTGCGCGCGGCCCTCGACCAGGTCGGCGTCGACCCCACGACGGTCACCGACCACCCGACCGAGTCGGCCACGGTGGACGCCGCCATCGCCGAGCTGCGCCCGGGGGACCTGCTGCTGCTCTTCATCCAGGCCGACGCCGCTGGCGCCCTGGCCGCGCTCGAGCGGGCGGGCGCGACCCAGGGCTGGTAGCCGCAGCCACCCGGGGCGCTAGCGAACGAAGACGCCACCCGTGGTCTGGCAGCCCGTGGTCGAGCCGTTCCAGTAGCCGGCGTAGCCGCAGCCGGTCTGCCAGCCGGTCCACGTCTGCCAGTTGCTCCAGGTGTAGAAGCTGACGCCGAAGCCCAGCTGCGCGCCGATGCAGTTGGTGTTCGTGTAGCGCTTGCCGTTGTAGTAGTTGCACGACGCCCGGTTCTTGCGCGCGACCACGAAGAACATCGCGTCGTTCGGCCCCGAGGTCTGCGACATCCGCAACGACAGCGCCTCCCACTCGTTGACCCCGGCCAGGCTGGCGCTCCGCTTGGTGACGTTGTGCGGCGGGTCCACGTTGTAGTCGACCCCGTAGGAGCCCGAGCCGCCGGCCTTGACCTTCTGGTCGAGGGTCTGCGTGCCGTTGCCGACCTTGGCGAAGAGCGCCCAGTGCGTGGTCAGCTCGTGGTTGCCGGGACGGACCAGGATGTCGGTGAACTTGAGCCGGTTGTAGCTCTTCAAGAAGCCCTTGGTCGCGCTCAGGTTCTGGTTGAGGCTCTTGTTGTAGCTGCTGTTGAGCGTGCCGCGAATCGCCAGGGTCCAGCCGCCGCCGTCGGTCTCCTGGTCACACCAGGTCTCGAAGGCCGCCTCGCCGCCCGCGCCGTCGGGGTCGATCCAGTACTTGCCGCTCTTGCTGCCAGGCGAGTGCGTCTTGATGTCCTTGCAGCTCTGGCCCGGGTTGTTCTGCGTGCCCTTGGTGAAGATGGAGATCAGCGCGAAGTCCTCGCCGTTGCACACGTACACCGCCTTGTCCTTGGGGTTGGCGTAGAGGTAGCCGAAGCGCTCCGGCGTGCACGTGACCGGGTGGCTGTTCGCCTGCTTCAGCTGCAGGCCGCCGCTGGCGACCAGCAGGCCCTTGGCCTCGACCTTCTTGTTGCTCAGGGTCTGAATCTGCACGCTCCAGTCCGCGATCCAGCCGTCGGTCTTGGCGGTGGTGTTGCAGTAGACCTTGTTGCCCGGCGCCTGCGGCACACAGAACGACGTGTCCTGCACGCTCAGGTTCCACAGGCCCTTGGGGTTGGCGCCGACCCACTTGGCGATGTCGCCGCTCTTGGGCTTGGCCTGGGGCGAGTAGGTCTTCTTGAACACCTTCTCGTCCTTCTTGCCGCAGGGGTCGCAGAGCACCCAGCCAGTCTTCTTGTCGTCGGGCGGCAGCACCTGCATCGCGACCTTGCTCAGATCGGTGTTCTCCACGTGCACGGAGATCGAGAAGGCTTGCGACGTGCCGATGTCGGGGAACTGAATCAGGCTGTTGGCGTTGGCGCCCGTGTTGTCCGGGATCGGGATCTTCTTCTTGGTGCTGGCGACGGTGTCGATGAACTGGTTCGACAGCAGGTCGTTGCTGATCTCGTTGAGGCCGTCTTTCGGCAGGGCGCTGGGGTCCATGGCCTTGACGCACTGCAGGCTGCCGTCGGCGTTGATGCCCTTGACCACCTCGCCCGCGGTCTTGCAGGTGCCCGCCGGGGTCTGGATGCCGCTGAGCTTGGAGCCGTCGCCGACGAAGCTGTTGGCCGTCACCGTGGCGGCGGCCACGTCGCCGCTGAAGGTGCCGTTCTTGGCCTTGAGGCTGTTGCCGCCGAGGTCCAGGTCGCCGTCGAACTTGAGCTCGGAGACCGAGACGCAGCCGGTGCAGGCGAGGTCCAGCGCGGGGCCGCCCTTGGTCTTGGACGCGGCGAAGTTGAAGCCCACCTTGGCCGCGGAGATGCCGCCGTTGGCGAGCTGGCTGCCGCTGACGCAGCCGGTGCAGGCGAGCTTGGCCGCCTCGGCCGCGGCGAGCGCGTAGGCCGTCGCGTGCAGCTGCTTCCGGGGCAGGGGCGGGTTGGTCGCCACGGTGACCTCGAGCCACGCCGCCTTGGCCTTGGTGAGCGTCGCCGCGGTCAGCGGCTTGCTCGCGCCCAAGACGTAGGCGAAGCGGCCCGCCTTGACCGGGATGTTCGCCGGGCCCTCGACCCACAGGACGGCCTTGGAGGTCGCGCTCTCGTAGAGGGTGAAGGTCAGCGGGTAGGTCCCGTCGGTGACCGGGCCGCCGCCAGCGGACGTGAGCGCGCCCTCAACGGCCAGGGTAGTGGGGACCGCGGCCAGGGCCGGGGACGCAGCCGTGCACAGAACGAGGGCGCAGAGAATGCCCGTCACGAGGCGACGCATGGTGAGCTCCATTTTTTCGAGGCCGCGCCAGTGTAGCAGACCCGCGCCCGGCTGTGGCCCGACATCGTCAGGGGGCGGCGCCCTGGCCTGACGGGGCCTGGGGGGCCCTCGCGTCGTCGGCGCCGCTGGCCGCGTGCCGCTCGAACCGGCGGAGCCGCTCTCCGGTGGGCGGGTGCGAGGCCAGGTAGCGCTGAACCCGCTTCACCGCGCGGTGACGTCGGGCGCTCGGGCTGGCCCCCGCCGCGTCGCTGTCGCGCGTGTCGGGCTGGGCCTCTGGTGCCACGCTCTCCTGCAGGCGCCGCATGATGACGGCGAAGTGCCGGGGGGCGATGCCGGCGTGCATCATCACGTCCAGGGCGAAGTCGTCGGCCTGCGTCTCGTGCGCCTGGGAGAACTGGGCCTGGGCGATGGCCGCGGGCATGCCGGCGGTCACGTTGCCGATCTCCGACGCGTCGCCGAGCATGACGGCGAAGAGCACGGACATCGCTGCGGTCTCCAGCGCCATGCGCAGCCCGTGGCGGTGGTGCACGTGGCCGATCTCGTGGGCGAGCACCGCCAGGATCTGGTCGTCGTCCGACGCGAGCCGCTCCAGCTCGTCGGTCAGCAGCACCGTGCCGTCCGGCAGGGCGAAGGCGTTGGGGCCGACGCCGCGGCGAAAGTGCAGGCTGAGCGGCAGGTGGTCGTAGGGCTGCGACAGCCCGCGAAAGCGGTCGCGCAGCTCCGCCTTGCGGGCAGCAGACAGCTTCGACGGGCTCAGCACCGTGGTGTCGAGCAGCTTGAGGGTCCCGTGGCCCACCTGCGTGGCGGCGCTCGCAGGCAGCGCCATGGCCGCCTGCTCTGCCGCCCAGGGCACGCCCCAGCGCATCACCGCGACCGTGCTCAGGATCAGGGTCAACGCCAGCACCACCACGAGCGGCCAGGCCGACTCCACCCGCGCCAGCAGCCGGCCACGCATCCCGCGTCCCAGCCGCTCCTCCAGGGCTTGCAGCGCGGCGAGGTCCTGGGTCTCGCCCCGGCCTCGTCCGCCGAGGTGAAAGGCCCGCGCCGAGGCGCCGAGCGGCGGCGCGACCACCAGGTCGTCAGGGTGCAGCGGGCCGGGCTCTCCCGTCGCCACCAGGTCGCGCCCGAGCGCGTCGCGCAGGGTCAGGTGGCCCTCGGCCCACAAGGTCAGCGTGCCGGCGACCCCGGCGCTGGTCTGGCCGTCAAACCACGTCACCGCCACGTGGACGGCGTCGCTCTCAGCCGGCGCTGGCGTTGTCGGTGCCGTCATAGGTGCCTAGAAGCCGAGGTCCAGATCCAGCTCGCCAAAGTCCACGGCGGCGTCCCCCAGGGCGCTCGCGTCCGCGCTCGGCGCCCCCGCGTTGACCAGCAGCGGGCCCTGCGCCACCAGGGTCAGCCGCGAGAGCCGATAGGCCGCGAGCCGCACCTTGACCCAGGGCCAGGCCAGCCCAAGGGTGAACACCAGCGCGACCAGGTTCACCAGGTAGATCTTCAGCAGCTCGCCGAAGGTCTGCTCCGAGCGAAAGGTGTGGCTGCCGACGCGGATGCCGTTGAACATCAGGTTCGCCATGCGCGCCTTGAAGAAGGCCCCCGGCACGGCGAGCCCAGCGTAGAAGAGGGGCAGCATGACGATGCTGGCCACGGAGATGATGTCCTCCACCGCCTTCGGGTCATCGACGCCCCCTGTGACCGTGTCCGGCAGCAGCGCAGCCGCCGAGCCGATGGCGATCATGCCGCCGATGAAGAGCACGTACACCACGATGAACATGGGCACCATGTAGATGTAGAGGGTGATGACGTCGGTCGCGCGGGTCAGCCACTCGAGCGACTGCTCCCCGAAGCGGTGGTTCTTGATGACGAAGCCGAACCACATCCACTGCACATAGGGCACCGCGAGCCCGCACGTGACGATGTAGAGGCCGAAGATGTTGAGGTAGAGCTTGTAGGCGTCCGACGAGTCGGCGTCGAAGTGGAAGCGGATGTTCCGCCAGGCCGAGTTCTTGGCGTTGAAGCGCATGGCCGACACGAGCATCGCCGGGGTGGCGATGACAAAGAGGACCAGCCCCCCGAGGTAGAGCGCCGGGTCCACCGCCTGCAGGCCGAAGAGGGCCGCGAAGAGCACGGCGACGATGACGCGACCCTTCAGGATCTGGAGCGGGTCGGCGAGGTACTCGAAGCCGGTGCCGTCCACCACGCTGTGACGGTAGAAGTACTGCCGCGTGCGCTTCTTGGCCCAGGCGGAGTAGATGCCGAGGGTGAGGACGGAGAGCACGACGTTGACGATCCAGATGCGGAAGTACTCGCCTGCGGTGCCGGTGAACGAGAAGGGCAGGTCGCGTGTGGGCGGGGCCTCGGCCTCGGCCAGCAGGGGCCGCGCGGGCTCCCCGGTCGGGTCGAGCGCCACGCCAGAGGCGGCGGGCTGAGGCTCGGCAGGCTGAGGCTCGGCGGGCTGAGGCGCGGGAGGAACGCCCTCAGCCTTGGGCACGAAGGCCGGCTCGGCGGGGGGCGGGCCGATCACGTCTGGCGGTGTCGTCGGCTCGGCCGGTGGCGTGCCGGGTACGTCGTCGATGGGCGCGGACATCGGGCCTCCATGTCGCAAGGCAGCTGCGGGTCGCAGCCCGCGAGGCGGGTGTCGAAGATCTGGGTGCGCAGACGCTACCACAACAGCGTTGCACCCCTGGGTAGACGCGCGCGTGCGCTCCAGGATCCCCACCGACCGCCATTCGCTATTGACTCATGTTCAATACGTGACTAGGGTGTCGCCATGACCCGCCCCACGCCAGCTTGGAAGCAGCATGTCCGCCAGGTCGCCTGGCCCACCGTGGCCCTGGCGCTCGCCGTCGTGGCCAGCTACGTCGTCGTGGTGGCGAGCGCCGTGGCAGGCGCGCTGCCCCTGCCGCTCGCCGTGGCGTGCGCGGCCTGCGTCGTCTATGTGGCCTTCACGCCGATGCACGAGGCCGCCCACGCCAACGTGTCGGGAGGCGTCCGCGGCTGGCGCTGGCTGGACCCCGCCGTGGGCTGGGCCATGAGCCTGCTCTTCGGCTCGCCGTTCACCGCCTTCCGCAGCGTCCACCTCCGCCACCACGGCCGCACCAACCACGCGGACGACCCGGATCTCTGGGTCGCGAGCGACCATGCGCTGGGCGTGGTGGCGCGCTGCCTCACCATCTTGCCGCACTACCACTGGACCTACCTGCGCCGGCTGATGTGGGCGACGCCCCAGAGCCAGCGCGAGGGGCGCGTCGCGGCGGCGGTGCTGGTCGGCGTGGCAGCCGGCCTCGCCGGGCTCGCGTTCGCGGGCCACGGTGCCACGGTGCTGCTGCTCTGGGCCCTGCCGACGGCGCTGGCCTCCGGTGCGCTGGCCTTCGCCTTCGACTGGCTGCCCCACGTGCCTC
>JAUIAC010000352.1 GCA_030425545.1 bacterium
GAGCCGGCAACCAGTCGTCGATTCCGCCGATGGACGTGCTCTACAAGCTCGTGGTCGACAACGAGGTGTGTATCCTGAAGATGAACCCGGTGAACGAGGCCGTGGGGCCGCACATCGAGCGCGCGCTAAAGCCGCTGGTAGACGGGGGCTACCTCGAGGTCTGCTATGGCGGTGTCGAGCAGGGGAAGTACCTGACCGATCACGCCGACGTGAACAGCATCCACATCACCGGTTCGGCGCGGGCGCACGACGCCATCATCTGGGGACCTGGCGAGGCGGGCGAGCAGGCCAAGGCCGAGGGCAAGCCGCGCATCGACAAGACGATCACCTCGGAGCTGGGCTGCGTCTCGCCGGTGTTGGTCGTGCCCGGCGCGTGGAGCGACGCGGAGCTGGACTATCAGGCGCGGCAGGTGGCCTCCATGTTGGCCTACAACTGCGGCTTCAACTGCAACGGCAGTCGGCTGATCACCGTCGCGAAGGGTTGGCCGCTCAAGGATCGCTTCAAGAAGCTGGTCTACGCCAAGCTCGCGGCCACCCCCACCCGCAAGGCCTACTACCCGACCGCCCAGCAGACCTGGGAGACCTTCACGAAGGCCTACGAGCACACCGACCTGGGCGACGCGTCGGCCCCAGGAACCTTGCCGTGGACCCTCCTGGAGGGCGTCAGCGCCGACGACGGCGAGTTCGCGCTGGTCAATGAGCCCTGGGCCGGGATCATGAGCTTCGTCGAGCTCGACGCGGACGACGCCGGCAGCTTCCTCGACGCCATGGTCCCCTTCGCCAATGACAAGTGCTGGGGGACGCTGTCGATCAACGTGCTCGTCGACCCGAAGACCGAGAAGGCCCACAGCGACGCCTTCGACGCCGCCATCGCGGGTCTGCGCTACGGCACCATCGCCATCAACTGCTGGAGCGGGCTGGGCTACGGCATCGTCAACGCGACCTGGGGGGCGTTCCCGGGCCATCCGCTGGACGACATCGAGAGCGGACAGGGCGTGGTGCACAACGGGCTGCTGCTCGACCACCCGCAGAAGTCCGTGATTCGCAGCCCCTTTGTGATGAAGCCGACGCCGGCGTGGTTCACCGACCACAAGAACAACGTGGCGCTTGGCCGCACGATGACCGCCTTCGAGGCTGCGCCGGGCTGGCTCAAGGTCCCTGGCGTCGCGCTGACCGCGCTGAAGGGCTGAGCGCCGCGTCGCCTCCCCCGCTTCGCCGCGGACCGCGCCGCCGTAGGACATATTCTGTCGCATCTTCGCCGCACCGTGCACGGGCTGAGTTGTCCCGCGCCGTTGGGGCAGATCCCTGTTGCCCGGAGTTGCTGTGCGTGTACGCATCGACACTGAGCTGGCCGCCATCGCCAGCGAGCTGAAGACCACCTTGGAGGAGGCCGGCCATCAGGCCACCGTGCAGCTCGCGCGGACGCGGACCTATGAGCTCGCGTACGACCGTGACCTGCCCCTCGACGACGTGACCACGTTTTTGAGTGAGCTGGCGCCGCTGTCACCCGCGATCCTGCCGGCGACAGACCTCGGCGACGTCGACGTGGTGATCCGCCTCGGCGCGGACAAGGCGCTCGGCCACTGGGATCTGACCGTGCACGCGGACGACAGCGAGTTCGCGAACGAGATCACGGAGCGCAGCAAGAACCTGGGCTTCGACATCTCCGACACGGAGGTCGAGCAGTGTGAGGACGACCGCATCCGCTTCGGCGGCGCGCCGCCCCTGGCCCGGGAGGTGCTGCGGTGGCAGCTGGCCAAGCTCGGCGTCCACAAGGTGATCGAGGAGAAGTCCTGGTCGGACGGAGACGACGACATCTGGCTCTACGTGCGGCATCCGGAGCTGGCGGGCAAGCCGCTGCGCGAGCGCTGCGCCGTGGTCCTGCAGGCTGATGATCTGGGCGCGGCGATGCCCCTGCAGGAGCTGATCCTGGCCGCTGGCTTTCCTCGGGTGCAGCTCAAGAAGCTGGAGCCCGAGGCGCGCCCCACGTTCAAGCTGACGCCGGGCCCGCTTGGGCAAGACGCGGCGTTGAGCCGTGAGCTGCAAGCGGTGATCGACCGCTTCTTCGCAGGACTCGACCTCGACGACACCAGCTTCCCGCTGGAGATCGACACGGACGCGGATCCGGGCTCAGCCACGCTGGACCTCCCGCTCGGGCAGCTGCGTGAGGGCACGCTGCGACCCTGGGCGGGCCACTCCTTGGAGCGGTGGGACGTTGAGCTGCTCACCGACAGCGCGTCCATGGCGGCGCGTCTGCTGGAGCCCCTGCGTGACGCAGGCATCGAGCGGGTGCGCGTGCAGTCGGCCCCCGGTGCGCTCATCGACGCGGTGGTCCGCTTCCCGCCCGCGGCCTCGCTCGCCGCGATCGAGATCTGCGACGTGCTCGGCGACGCAGAGACCGGCCACGCGACGATTCGCATGGACGACTCGCGGCCCAAGTCCGAGCACAAGATCATCATCGAGCTCCCGCTGGCGTCGGTGGAAGACCGGGAGACGACGCTCAAGCGCATCGCGGCGAACTGGGACCTGTCGTTGAAGACGCCCGACCCGAGCGACTACGAGACGCTGCAGCACGACCTGCGCGCGCTGCCGTGGAAGTCCTTCGAGGCGGAGACCGACTCCGTGAGCCGGGGCCGAATTCAGTACGGCGGCGCGCCGCTCGCCATCGTCGAGTACCTGCGACACGTCATCTCCGAGGCCACGGGCCACACCTTGGAGATGGAGAAGGCTTGGAGCGACGCCGACGACGACATCTGGATCCATCTGCCGAGCGGCGACAGCGCGGTGACCGAGGACGTCCAGGCGGAGGAGCTCGACCTCGACGCGTGGATCCGCGGCGACGACCACGCTGCGCCGACCCGCCCCCTCCTCGAGCTCGACGCCGCTTGGCTGCGCGCGGGGCCGGTGCGCCTGGCGCGACGACAGGGCTTGCGCGACGACGAGCGCGCGCTGGTGCCCGACCCAGCGCAGTTCGCGCACTACTGCCTGGACGCGACCACAGCGGCGTCGCTGATCCATGTGGCAGAGAGCGTGCAGCTGAGCGAGCCCTGCCTGCTCGAGGGCGAGACGAGCGTGTCGAAGACGTCCGTCGTGCTCTATCTCGCGAGCTTGCTGCAGCAGCCCGTGGTGCGGCTGAACCTCAACGGGCAGACGGACACCGGCGAGCTGGTCGGCCGCTTCGTACCGCGGGACGACGCGGGGGCGGACGACGAGCGCAAGCACCCCTGGCGCTGGCAAGACGGCTTGGTGGTGACCGCGATGAAGCGGGGCTGGTGGGTCGTACTCGACGAGCTGAACCTGGCCGAGCCGCAGATCCTCGAGCGGCTGAACCCAGCCCTGGAGCGGGTGCCGTCCCTGGTGCTCACGGAGCATCGCGGCGAGGTCATCGGCCATGGTGGGGAGCCCGTGTCGCCGCACTTTCGCCTCTTCGCCACCATGAACCCGGCCGAGTACGCCGGGCGCTCGGCGCTCTCGCCCGCCTACCGCGATCGCTGGCGTGGCTACCGCTACGTCCAGGCGCCGGGGGAGCCGCAGTACCTGGCCATGCTCCGACTCCTGATCCACGGCGAACAGCCAGAGGTGGCGGTGCTCGGCGAGCGCTTCGTCGCCGCCCAGGTCGACGCTCCGCTCGGTCAGCTCGCTGAGGTGCCGGGCATCGACGCGTTCTTGCGGGCCCTCGCGCGCTTTCACGCCGGGGTGGAGGGCGCAGCGCGGAGCCGCACCGGGTCCCTGGGCGCGCGGCGGAAGGAGCGCTACGTCTTCACACGGCGCGGCCTGCTGGCCTTGATGGACTACCTGGCGCTGCACGTGACGCCCGGCGAAGGGGAGGCCCACGCCGGACCCGAGGGCACGTTGAGGCGAGCGCTGCTGCGCTACTACCTCGCGCGGGTGCGGCCAGGCTCGGATCGCACCACGGTCGCGCGACTGCTCGACGCCGCGGGCATCGGGCCAGCCACGTGGGCGCCGGAGGCTGTGGACGCCGGCGCCGACGCCGCGGAGGACGACGCCGAAGACCGCGCCGAAGACGACACCGAGGACGACGCGGAAGGCGGGCCGACTGGGGCCATCCCCTGGGCCATGCGTCTCGCCACGGAGGACCTGCGGTGACGTCGGCGGCCTCGCAGCCAGGGGGCGAGCCCCCACACGGAGCCGAAGGCAAGGTCCTCCCCGGGGCGCTCGCGGCTCTGGCGACCGGCTTGTGCCATGACGGCAACGTCCTGCTCGAGCTGGGCTCGGGCTGGTCCTGGGACCCCTCGCGCCGGGTCCTCACCGTCGACAAGAAGGACCTCCGGCACCGGGGCGCCGACTACTGCGCCGGCATCGTAGCGCACGAGGTGGGTCACGTGCTCATCAGCCGGTACCTGAGCTTTCCGGTCGACTTTCCCTCTCAGCGGGCGGCCTACGCGGCGCTGAACGGCATCGAAGATCCGCGGGTCGAAGCGTGGATCGTCGGCCGCTTTCCTGGAGCCAAGGTCTGGCTGGAGGCCGGCCGCGGTGAGTCGCACCTCGGCGGCCGGACCCTGCCGTCGTTCATGGCCTTCTGCCTCGCCTCGGCCTTGGAGGGCGAGCAGGGCTTTGCCCCGGTCGTGGGGCTCCTACCCACCGGCGTGCGCGACGCCCTGGACCGCACGCGAGCGGCGCGGCGCCGCTTCGCCGAGACCACCCCGCCGACCGATCTGCGCACGCGCGACGCCCGTGAGGTCACGGCGCGCTACGCCCGCGACGTCCAGCCCCACCTCTCGGGCCCTCCGTGGCCCCCGCCGCTGCGCGAGCAGGCCGTCCGCGTCTCGGCCTGGGACGCCCACGAGCTGGCGACGCGGGAGATCCTGCCCGCTGCCAGGGCGCTCTACCTGGCCGATCAGGAGCGCATCGCCCGCTACCTCGAGCGCAACCCTGCCGCCGCCGCCCAGGCCCGGCGCCATGTGCGCGACGTGGGAGGGCCGTGGGACCAGCTGGGCGCAGCGCTCAACGGGCCGGGCGCCGAGCGCGCCGGGGAGGACGCCCGTGATCTGGCCGGGGCGCTGCTCGACCAGGCCGTGAGCGGGCGGGCCCACCGGCCGCTCACGGCTGGCGCGCAGCCAGGCACCAGGCGCTCACGTCGGCGCCCAGGGGAGCCGGCCCCCACGTCGGGCCGCCGGCCCCTGCGGCCGCCACGCTCGAGCGCGCCCTACGACGTCGCCTACCGGCAGGTGGCGCGGCAGGTCGACCAGCTCGTGCGCCAGCTCGACGCCGTCCTGCGGCCGCGCAAGCGGCTCGGGCAGCGCTCTGGGTACCCCTCTGGCCAGCGCCTCGACCTGCGCCGGGTGATGACCTACGAGGCGGATCCGCGTCAGTGGAACCGCCTGTGGACACGCGCGACCATCCCGGACCGGCGTGAGGTCGCCATCGGCCTGCTCGTCGACCTGTCTGGGTCGATGTGCGGCGAGCCCGCGCGCCACGCGCTGCTGGGCACCGTGCTGCTCGCCGAGACGCTGCACCGCCTACAGGTGCCCTTCGCGATCGACGGCTTTCAGGACGTGCTCATCCCGCTCCACGACTTCGAAGACCCGCTGGACGCGTCCGTGCGGGCGCGCATCGCGGAGATGCCGCTGGAGGTCACCGGCGCGCGCCAAGGCGGCCACAACAACCCTGGCCACAACGACGACGGCCCCTGTCTGCGGGAGTTTGCCGCCAAGGTGCTGGACCGCGCGGCCCACGACCGGGTGATCATCGTCTTGTCTGACGGGGAGCCGGCCGGCCGACGGTCGCAGCCCTCCGATCTGACCGCGGCGGTGCGTCACGTGAGCGCGCCGGACCAGGGCGTGCGCCTCATCGGGCTCGGGCTCGGGCCGGGCACGGAGCACGTGCGCAGCTACTATCCGGAGTGCGTGGCCAACGTGCCGCTGGCGCAGCTGGCGACGCAGATTGGAGGGCTCCTGGAGCGGGTGCTCGTCGGGCCGACGCCCTGAGCCGCGCCTGCGCGGCGCCTTGCCGTGGCGAGGCCTCGCCGCTGCGGAGCGGGCGTGGCGCGCAGGCCGTCCGCCGCCCTGCCCTCGGCCGCCGCACCAGCGCGCCGATTGACCCCAGCGGCCGTCCGGGTCAGAACGCCCAGGGGAGCGCGGACGCCCGTGCCCTAGCAAGCGCCACAACTCCGCGCGAC
>JAUIAC010000353.1 GCA_030425545.1 bacterium
GTCCGAGCGGCCCGTGCGCGCAGCTCGCGGTCGTCAGGGAAGACGCTGGCCAGGCGATCGCCCAGCGAGACCGCCTCCTCGGTCCGACCGGCGAGCATGTGCTGGTCCACCAGCCGCCAACCCCGCGCGATGGCTGGGCGCGCGACGTTGCCGAGCAGGTCGAGCAGGGCGCGGCGCGCGCCGCGGGGCACGAAGCGCTCGATGCGGCGCCGGACCGCGGCGACCCGCTGCGAGGCCGCGTCGACGGCGCCCTCGCCGCGCGCCAGGGCGCGGACGTCGATGCCGGAGGCGAGCGAGATCGCCGGTCCGGCCAGGGGCAGCAGCGCCTCCCGCGCGTCGCGCAGATCGCGCGGGGCCAGGTTGCGATAGAGCCCGCGGCCGCCGTAGAGCGGCAGCACGATGTCGAGCGCGCGCCCGCCGTTGCCCGCCTCAACCGCCTCGGCGGCGGCCTTGAGCGCGGGCTGGGCGAGCTCGGTCACCGCCTCGTTGACGCGCCGGTTGAGCCGACGTCGGGCGCGCCGGTCGAGCAGCCTCGACTCGGCGCGGCGCGCCGCCCGCCAGTTCGCCAGGGCGAGCTTGCGCTCGCCGCGCGACCACGCCGCCTCGCCCGCGTCGACGTAGTGCGTCGTGTTGCACGCGCTGGCCAGCGTCACGACGAGCGCCGGCCAGATCCACAGGGCCCGGCTCATCGGTCCCTCCCGGCGCGCAGGCCAATGGCGACCCCGGCCCCCACCTCGCGCGGGGAGCGCCACGCGCCGCCCTGCTGCACCTTGCCGTCGAAGGCCATGCCCCAGAGCCCCACCGTGACCGGCCCCACGTCCAGGCCCACACGCAACCACAGCGCGCTCATCTGCACCTGCTGCTGGCCGCTGGCGAAGACCGCCGGGGCGACGTCAACGCGGACGCGGGCGCGAACGGGCGCGCCGTAGCCCAGCAGCAGCCGCAGCCCGACGCGCGGCGCGACGCGGCCCCCCTCTGACCACCAGGTCGACCTGTCCCAGGCCAGCCAGACGTCGGAGCTCAAGATCAGCTCCCCTGCCCAGCCGCCATTCCACGCCAGCACGCCCAGCGCGTAGCCCACCCGGCCGGAGCCCGCGAGCCCGCCGGCCCCGAGCACCTGCACGGCGTCGCCCTGGTCCTCGCCCTGCCAGCCGAGCCGCAGCCCCCAGGTCAGCCCGCTCTCGCGGTGCCCTCCGTCGACGTCGAGCCACAGACCGGCGCGCGTGCGCCCCTGGTCCGCGGCGGTCTGGGTCGCGCCGACCACCAGGAGCCGGTCCGCGCGCGCCGACGCCAGGCCCGACGCGGCGTGGGCCGCCCCGGCCCACAGGCACAGCGCGAACACACAACCGGCGGCCATCGTCCCTCTTCCACGCACCACACCACCCTCCTCGAGCGCCCTCGCGCCCTCCTCGCTCTGCTTGGACGACCGAATCCGAGGAACGATCCACCCTGCCACGGGCCTGCACATCCGGCGAACAAGTGCGCCCTGCAGCCAGCGTCGCTCCGACTCGACACCCGACCCAGGTGTCGCCGCCCCGGCTCGTCGTGCGTTTGCGCCCCGCCTCGCCTGGGCTACCCTCCGGCGATGCTGCGAAGCTCGCCTCACTCCCGAACGCCGCTCCGCGCCCGCCCCTCACGCGCTGTGCGCGTGGTCGGCGTGCTCGCGGCGACGTGGGCGCTGGCCGGCGTCGCGGCGGCCCAAGCGCCGAAGACGGGGGCTCAGCTGTCCAAGAAGGCCCAAGCAGCGGCCGCGACCACCCCGGAGGGCGACGCCAAGCGGGTCGCGGGCGCCCGAGCGCCGGTCAGCGAGTGGGACGACGCCATCAACGCCTTCAAGTACCAGGACTTCGACCGCGCCATCCCGCGGCTGCGCAAGCTGATCTACCCGACGCCCCGCCTCGAGCGCGCGAGGGAGTGGCGCGCTCGGGAGTACCTGGCCGCGAGCCTGTGGTGGAGCGGCAAGAAGCAGCTCGCGCTCGACGAGTTCACGGCGCTGCTCGTGCGCAACCCGGGGACTCGGCTCGACCCGGCCTACTATCCACCACAGATGATCAAGGACTTCGAGCAGCTCCGCGCCAACCTCATCCGCCTCGGTGTGATCAAGCGGGGCCAGAAGCCGACGCCGCTGACGGTGGACCCAGCTGGCAAGCCCGCCCCCTTTGCCCTGACCCTGTTTCCCTTCGGCGTCGGTCAGTTCGCCAACCACGAGCCGCTCAAGGGCGCGCTCTTCCTGAGCGCCCAGGCGGCCCTGGCGGGGGTGTCGAGCGCGCTCTACCTCTACAACCGGGATCTCGGCGTCCAGGGGCGCCGGTCCGACAACGCCCGCGTCGGGCAGGTGGCGACCGGCGGGGTGTTCTGGGCCGTGGCGGCGTGGGGCGTGGTCGACGCCATCTTGGGGCGCCGGCGCATCGCCGCGGAGATCGCCCGCAAGCGCAAGCCCTACGTCCCCTGAGCCCGCGCCGCGCCCTCAGAGCTCGGTGATGTAGAGGTTGGCCACGCACATCTCGTCGAGCGAACCCTCGCCCCAGTAGACGTCCTTGGGCTGGGTCGGCGGCTTCCCCGCGATGACCTTCTGCTTGGCCTCGGTGTTGTTCCAGTTGCACCGCACGGTCAGCGTGTCGCCTTCGCCGAAGGTCACCGGCTCCTTCAGCATGTAGAGCCGCTGCCAGTCGAAGTCGTAGCTCGGCGTGCGCACGATCATGACCTTGGTGCCGTCTTTGCGGGTGATGTAGGTCTCCGCCCACACGCCCAGGGTGTGCATGTGGAGCAGCGCGCCGTGGACGAGAAAGCCCTTCTGGACGTCGACCGAGCCGACGAAGTTCTTCCAGAAGCCGCGCGGGTCCTTGGTGTGCGCGTGGGTCACGCTGGCCTCGCCGGCCGGGATCTTCATGGCGTCCCCGATCCACGCGGCGTTGAGCCAGGGCGCGAAGGCCGCTTTCTTCTCGATCTTGTCGGGGGTGTCGAGCTTGAACTGGACCTGCGTCTGATCGGGCCCGGTCTCGGCGAAGTCCATGTTGTAGTGCATCTGCAGCACCAGCTTGGAGCCCTTGGGGACCCGGATTCCGGTGCCGGTGGGGAAGTCGACGCCCTGCTGCCCCGGCACCCACTGGCCGAGCTGCAGGATGGGGACGATGAGGTCTGCTGCCCCCGAGGGCCCGCCGTAGCAGGCGTAGCCCGGCCCCGCCTCGGCCTTGTCGAGGTCGGTCAGGGCGGTGACCGCGCCGGTGGCCCCCAGCGCGTCGGGCGCCAGGAGAAAGGCCGCCACGTGGTGCACGATGCCCTTGTTGTCGGGCACCACGTTGAAGCCGGTGACGTACTTCTCCTCGTCCTCTGGCCAGTCCACCAGGAAGCAGCGGTAGTCGTCGGCCTGGCCCTTGGGCGGCGTGTACTTCTCCGGCAGGCCCACGGTGCGGTCGACGCGGCTGATCTTCTCGGTGACGTCGGGCAGCGCGTCGCCGGGCGCGTTGGGGTCGCCCTCGGGCATGCCCGCGTCGACCCAGTCGCTGATCGCCTGAATCTGAGCGTCGGTGAGCGAGGGGTCGCCGCGAAAGCTCTGCTCCGGCCCGGCGTGCCAGGGCGGCATGGTGCGGTTGCCGGTGACCGCCTTGACCAGCGCGCCCACCGCTTTGGTCGCAGCGTAGGTCGACAGGTCGAAGGGGCCGATGCCGCCGGGCTTGTGACACGTGACGCAGCGCCCCTCGATGACGGGCCGCACGTCCTGGTGCCAGGTCGCCTTGGGGGCCGCGTCCGTGGATCCGGTGTCCGGCGACGCCACCACCGCGCAGGCCGACGCCAGGGACGCCACCCCGAGGAGCAACGACCGCAGCAGCGGAGCCGGGCGTCGGCGCACGGTGGCGCGCGGGGCGAGAGAAGGTCGGTCCACGGTCATGAGGGCCTCCGGGCGAGTCGCCGCAGTAGCGCTGCTAAATCGACGTGTTGCGCAGGTCACGACGGCGAGTCATAGCGGAGTTGTGGGCCGTGGGCAATGACAGACTCCGCTGCCTCGCTCGGCGCGCGACGCGCCCCGTGGGCGGTCACGGCTCCGGCTCCGGCTCCGAGGGCCGGCCGAGGAGATAGCGCAGCCGCTGCAGCGCCCCCCGGCGCGCGGCGAGCCGGCGCGCGAGCCGCCGCATCTCACCGAAGACCGCGTCGCCCAAGCTCAGGGCCTGCGGCCCCGGCAGCCCGTACTCCGGCGGACGATCGTGGCGCGTGGTCGGCGTCCAGGTGGCGAAGAGGCGGTCGAAGAGCAGGAAGAACCCACCGTAGTTGCGGTCCGCCTGCTCCCACGTGGTGGCGTGGTGGCTCCGGTGCGCGGCCGGCGTGTAGATCAGGGCGTCGAGCGGCCCGAGGGTCCAGTCGATCTCGGTGTGGACCGCGAACTGGTAGAGCGCGACGAAGAGGTAGAAGCCGCCTGCGATCCACGGCGGCACGCCCAGCAGCACCAGGGGGACCCCGTAGGCGATGACGCCCACCGGCTGCTCGCCCCACGACGTCCGCAGGCTGTCGAGCAGCGACACCTGCCGGATGCTGTGATGCGGCGCGTGGAGCGCCCAGCCGACCCGCGTGGCGTGCAGCCCGCGATGGATCCAGTAGTAGACGAAGTCGGTCACGACCCAGGCCAGCCCCCAGTGCCACCACGTGTCCATGGCCAGGGTCTGCAGCCGGTGAGGCCACACCCACCACAGCACGGGCAGCAGCAGCCCGCTGAGCGCCACCTGCGCCACGCCCACCACGGCGAACGCCGCCAGGCTGCGCCGCGCCTCGGCGACGTCGTAGGGCCGCTGTGTGCGCCAGTACCACGCCCCCTCGACGGCGAGATGCGCCAGCACCCAAGCCGCGATCCCCGCCAGGATCTCGGGCGATCCCCAGAGCCAGGTCGCGGTGTTGGCGTAGGTCTCGAGCTGCTGTGGGTCCGGGTTCATGGGCTCCGAGGGGCAAGCAGGGTCCGGGACGCCGCGCGCCGCGGGCGCCAGCGCTTCGTCACAGCGCGTCCTTTGTAGCAGATCGCAGCTCACCGACGCCCGCTCGGCGCGCCCCCCGGCGGCCGCCACGCCGTGTGCCCGTGGCCGGCCCTGCGCCGCGCGACCCTCGACAGGTCCGCGTCCACGCCGCACACTGCGGCGGCTCCGTTCCCTCGCCACCGGAGGCGCCATGACCCCGCAAGCCTGGCTGCACGAACTCGGTCGCGGCGGCACGATCAAACGCTCGCACCCGATCGAGAAGATGGTGTGCAGCGTCGGCACCGACAAACACAGCGACATCCGCATCAAGGGCCGCGGCGTGGGCGCCGTGCACGCGCAGCTGCGCGTCGGGCGCAAGGGCATCCAGATCGAGGCCGTCGCGGGCGAGCGCCTGGTGATCAACGGCCGCCGCTCGGACAGCCGCGACCTGCAGCAGAACGACGTCATCGACCTCGGCAGCGTGCGCCTGCGCTTCGAGATGCGCATCGCCCGTGAGGCCGCGTCGTCGCCCGCGCCGAGCCCGGCCACCGGTCAGCGCATCCGCTCGACCTTGGACGCCCTGGCGCGCTTCTCCGAGAACCTCGCCGGCAGCTACGAGATCGACAAGGTCCTCGAGACCATGCTCGACAACATCATCGACGTCACCGACGCCTCTCGCGGTGTGGTCCTGTTGCTGGTCGAGGGCAAGCCGCAGGTGAAGTCGGCGCGCGAGGCGGGCGGCAAGCTCTCGCGGCTCAACATGCCCATCAGCGACAGCATCGTCGCCAAGGTCATCGAAACCCGGCAGGCCGCCATCATCAGCGACGCGCTCAACAGCGAGTTCCAGGCCGCGCAGTCGGTCATGGACTACAAGCTGTGCTCGGTGCTCTGTGTGCCGCTCCTGGTCCGCGGCGAGCTGCTCGGCGTGATCTACCTCGGCAACGACAACGTGGTGAACCTCTTCACCCGTGAGGCGCTCGACGTCGCGACGGTCTTCGCGCTGCAGGCGTCGATGGTGCTGCGCAACGCCATCCTCATCCGCGAGCTGCAGCTCTCTAACGAGAGCCTGACCCAGCAGATCGAGCGGATGAACTTCGGCTCCCTCATCGGAGCGAGCCCGTCGATGCGCTCGATCTTCAAGAAGATCGACAAGGTCGCGAAGACCGACGTGTCGGTGCTCATCG
>JAUIAC010000354.1 GCA_030425545.1 bacterium
CTGCTCCGGCGTGCAGGCGGCTAGCCTGCACACGCGACCGTGAGACGCCTCGCAGAAACTCATGCCAGGCGCTTCGTTGGTCGGCAGCTGAGTCGCATCGAGTCGTGCGTCGACATGAGGACGAAGGCGGTGAGCTCGACGCGGCACGACGCTTGAGACGGTGAACACGATCGCGACGCCTGTCACGGGTTCGAGCCACAGCCTGCCCGACCAGCCGCCCCCTCGCTGACCGGCATCTCCCCCGCCGGGCCGCCCAGCGCCCCCGTACGTCGGCTCAGCGGCACCCTTGGGTCCGCTTGTTGCTGCCGATGAACACGATCTCCTGGGGCTTGCACGCGCCGCCAAAGACCAACTGAACACACTTGGCCGAGTAGACTGCCGTGACGCCACAGGCCGGCACATCGCCGACCCACCCGGGCACGCCCTTGGCCTTGCACACGCTCGCGTCGGTCGTGGACGGACACGACGCCTTGACCGCGTACTGTTTCGTGACCTTGTAGTCGCAGTTGTAGTCCCACAGCCCGTGCTTGCTCTTGCCCGTGAAGAACTTGGTCTGGTTCGGGTGGACCAGGGGGTCGGAGTCGTCGCAGTCGACGAGCTGCTTGTACTTCGCCAGCCCTGTGTACGGCTTGACCGCGGCGCAGGCCATCTTGGTCTTGGGCTTGTTACCCGGCACCTGATCACCGTCCGCGTCGTAGTAGTACAGCGTCTCGCCGATGGCTCCGGCCTCGTTCGCCTTGCCGTTGCAGTTGTCGTCGTACGGGGTCGCGCAGGTCTCCGACACGTTGGGGTTGCGCTTGGCGTTGTTGTCGTCGCAGTCGAGCTTGGTCGGCCCAGCGAGCACGTAGACGCCGGCCGCCTTGCAGAGCTTGAGCGACTTGTTCGTGGAGAAGCCGTCCTTGTCCTTGTCGGCGTACCACGCCTTGCTGCCCGAGAGACCGACCGTGAGGTCGCCCTGGCTGGCGACGAATGGGTGGCCGTCGCAGTTCAGGTCCTTGGCGCTGCAGGTCTCGGTGGCCCCCGGGTACATGGTCTTGTCGTTGTCGTTGCAGTCCACCGTGCTCGCCGTCGGCTTGGTGGTGACGACATACTTGCCGGTCGGCCCGCAGAGGCACTTGCTCGCGTTGGCCGCCGCCTTGTCGCCGTCGTGGTCGAGGTAGTGCGGCGTGCACCCCACGGCGCCCTCCTCGTCGGTGGCGCCGTCGCAGTCCTCGTCGACCTTGCCCTCACAGGTCTCCTTGGCGGCCGTGCCCTTGCACGTCTTGTCCACGCAGGCGTCGTCGACGGTGCACGGGTTGCCGTCGTCGCACGGCCCCGTCTGGCCGGCGAAGAGGCAGCCGATCTTCGGATCGCAGCTGTCTTTGGTGCAGGTGTTGCCGTCGTCACACTTCAGCGGGACCCCGCCCTGACAGCTGCCGCCCTTGCAGGTCGCCTTGCTGGTGCAGACGTCGCCGTCGTCGCAGGGGCCGGCCTGGTTGACGGGCTGGAGCGCGCACTTGCCGGTCGCCGGCTCGCAGAGGGCCTTGATGCACGCGGTGTCGTCGTCCGTCGGGCACGCCTTGTCGACCCCTGGCACGCACTGCCCCTGCACGCACTTGGCCGCGCTGACACACAGGTTCGCGGGGCCGTCGGGGGCGCACATCTTGTCGGTCAGGCACGCGCACACCTTCTTCCCGGCCGCGCACTGCCCGTCGATGCACACGTCTCCCTCGGAGCAGGGGTTGCCGTCCTCGCAGAGCAGGCCGTTCGGCCTGGGGACCAGCTTGCAGGCCGCGCCGGTGGTCTGGCCCTGCGCGTCGAAGCTGTGCTGGCAGGCGTTCACCAGGCAGGCTTTGGCGGCCTCGCCCTGGGTCGTGTCAGGGCAGCTCACCACGGTCGCCGGGTTGACCCGACACTCCCCGGACGCGTGGCAGTAGAGCGTGCCGTTGCACAGGTCGCCGTCCTCGTACTGGGCACAGTCCGCGGTGACCTTGCACGCGCAGGCGTTGTGCTTCGGCGTGCACTGGCCGCCCTTGCAGAGCTCCCCCTCGGTGCAGGCGTCGCCGTCGTCGCAGACCTCGCCCTCAGCGCTCTGGGTCATCGCGCACTTGCCGTTCTTCGGGTCGCAGACGTTCTTCAAGCAGGGCTGGTCGAGGTTGGTCGGGCAGGTCAGCACCGTCGCCGGGATCACCGCGCACGCGCCGAGGTTCTTGTCGCAGAAGAGCGTGCCGTTGCAGGGGTTGCCGTCCTCCTTTGCGGCGCAGTCGGCGTCGGCCTTGCACACACAGGCGTTCGTGCCGGGGGTGCAGCCGCCCGACGCGCTGCAGGCGTCGCCGGTGGTGCAGGCGTTGCCGTCGTCGCACGCCGCGCCCGGCTTCGCCACCATCGCGCAGGCCCCGGTCTTGGGGAAGCAGGTGTTCTTCTGGCAGCCGGTGTCGTCGACGCTTGGGCACGGCACCGCCGTCGCCGGGTTGACCTTGCACGTGCCGCTCGCCAGGTCGCAGTAGAGCGTCCCGTTGCACGCGTCGCCGTCCTCGAAAGGGGCGCAGTCCGCCTGGGCCTTGCAGGTGCAGGTGACGACGCCGGCCCCGCAGCTGCCCTTGGCGCACGCGTCTCCCTTGGTGCACAGGTCGCCGTCGTCGCAGGCCGTGCCGTCGGGCGAGGCGACCATGGCGCACTTGCCGGTCGCCGCCTGGCAGAGGTTCTTCGCGCAGGCGGTGTCCTTGCCGCTCTGGCAGGTGACGACCGTCGCCGGGTTCGTCTTGCACACCGCGGGGGTGCTGTTGGTGTCGCAGTACGGGACGCCGGTACACGGGTTGCCGTCGTCGGCGCAGTCGCCGTCGCTCGTGCACTGGCAGTTGCTCGACCCCGGCACGCAGTTGCCCTGGCCGTCGCAGCTGTCGGCGACCGTGCAGGCCACGCCGTCGTCGCAGGGGGTGCCCTTCTTGAGCGGCGCGCCGCCGGGCACGCCGTCGGTGAGACACTGCGCGGCGACGCAGGCCGCGCCCGCGTTCTTCACACAGGCGGAGAGCCCCGCAGGACCACACGTGCGGGTGCCCGGACATAGCTGGATGGTCTCGCCCGCGGCGTTGTCGACAGCCAGCCAGCAGTCTGTGAACCAGGCCGCCTTCTGCGCCGCCGGTCCGCAGGCACAGGTGGGCGCGGCCTTGGCTCCGCCCTGGACACACTGTTGGGTGGCGCCGCCCTTCGTCCGCTCCACGGTCTCGCAGGTGTAGCCGCTGGGGCAGCCGGTGTCCCCCTCACAGCTCGCGCCACAGTACCCGCCGTCGGTGCCGTGCTTGACACAGGCGGCGTCACCGACCCCAGGCGCGTCGCAGTCGGCGTCGTCGTTGCATGGGCGACAGAGCAGCCCCCACTGCGGCACACACCAGAAGAGCTCGTCAGCGCCCTTGATCTTCGAGCAACTCTGGCCGGCCGGGCAGTCCTCGACGCACTTGGCGGCGCAGACCTTGCCCGCGAGCGTCGCGATGCAGTAGCCGCCGTCGCAGTCCGCGTTGCCGGTGCAGGCGCAGCCGTGAGAGCCGGGGCACGGCCCAGTCGTGGCGTCCGTGTCGGACGGGCCCGGTCCGTCGCCGCCGTCGGCCTGCACGTCGGCCTCGGTCTTGGCGTCGTCGCCCCCGCCAGCCGAGTCCCCGGCCGCCGCGTCATGGAGCTGACCGCCGGCGTCCTGCGCGGCGTCACCGCCCGCGGTGCTGCCGCCGTTGGCGGCGCCTGAGCTGTTGTCGTCACTGCAGGCGGCGACGCACAAGGCGGCGCCGAGCAGCAAGACGGTCGCGGAGCGGTGGGTAGCGAATCGCAAGGCGGGCCCCTTGGGTGAGCGTTCTGTCCTTGTGCCGGGCCTCGCACGCGCGGACCACCCGACGAGGGCGGCGGTGCGGCCGAGCGGCCGCGGTCGTCTGTGAACGCCGGCGGCGGGAGCATGCCAAAGTCCGCCGGCCCGCGCGATCGCAGCCGCCGACCGTGGCGCCCCTGGTCTCGAGCACGGGGCCGCCGCCACCAGCTCAGTGAGCAACGCGCAACCGTCCGGGGGGTTGCGCAACACCGCGGCTTGCCGCCACCGCGCGAACGTCGGTGACCCCTATCGACTTGATCCACACCATGCGTCGAGCCCTTGAACAAGTCGTCTGTCGAACGACCGTTGACCGCGCTGACATGATATGTACAATCGTACATATGGATGCGGCAAGGATCATTCGCGGCTGGAGAGAGACAAGCGAGCTGACGCAGGCGCAGCTGGCGCGGCGCGTAGGCGTGGACCAGAGCTACATCTCCAGCTACGAGAGCGCGCGCCGGTCGCCGGGCCTGGCCGTCTTGGAGCGCCTCGGCCGGGGGCTGGGCGGCGAGCTCCACGTCGCCTTGCGCCCTCGCGCACGGTCCACCACGGGGTGGAGCCCGCTGACGCTGGCGGACCTCGGGGCGCAGCTGGCTCGCGAGGACGAGGTGGAGCGCAAGCGGCGTCTCGTCTTGGAGTTTGTCACGGGCTACGGCGCCGCAGCCTGGCGTCATCGGCCGGCGCTCGTCGCCCGGCGTCCCGAGCTGGACCAGGGGCCTTGGGCCGCGCTGCTCGGTGGCTTCGCGGAGCACGGCGCGTTCTGGGACGAGTACGACGCTCCGGAGTGGTGCTACGAGCCGGCGCGCTTTCTGCCGCAGGCCTGGTATCTCGTAGCCGGCAAGCGCATGCGGCGCCGCGCACGCCTGGGCTCGCCGGCGGCTTTCGCGCGACGCCTCGTCTTTCTGGATCCTGCCGATCTGGAGCGCGTGTGAGCTCGCCCCTGCTCTCGCAGCGCCGGCTGCTCGACGCCTTTGGCCGCCTCGGCGACAAGCTCCGACAGCGGGGCGTCGTAGGCGAGGTTCATGTGGTCGGCGGCGCCGTCATGGTGCTCGAGCACGCCGCTCGCGACGGCACGCACGACGTGGACTGTGGCGAGGTGGCGCCGCACGGCGAGGTCATGCGCGCGTCCTTCGCCGTGGCGCAGGAGCTCAACCTGCCGAGAGGCTGGCTGAACCAGCAGGCCAGCATTTACGTGCCGGCCGACGCGCCCTGGCGGCAGAGCGCAATCTTCGACCACCCCAACCTGCGCCTCTACGCCATCGCTCCCGAGGCCTTGCTGGCGATGAAGGTGCAGGCCGGGCGCGCCAGCGACGTGGCCGACATCCGTTTCTTGCTGCGGCTGCTCAACCTGCAAGACCGGAGCGAGGCGCTGGAGCTCGTCGCCGGGATCTTCCCGGAGTCGCCGCTGGGTCGGCGGCAGCTCGACGCGCTCGACGACGCGCTCGACGCGCCTTAGCCGCCTCCCTCCCCCCCCCCCTCGCCTCCCCGGGGCTACGCCGCCCGAGCCCCGTGGTGTATACGGCGGGCCCGTCTCTGCGGCGCCCGTGGCTCCCCGGCCACCGGCGTCCGCGCCCCGCGGGCCGCGCCTCGGCCGGCCCCGCCTCTGCCCGGAGCCCCGCCATGCCCACCCCCCACCCCGTCACCGTCGACCTCACCGGCCAGCGCGCCCTCGTCACCGGCGCCAACACCGGCATCGGCGAGGTCACCGCCCGCGAGCTGGCCCGCGCCGGCGCCCATGTCACCCTCGCCTGCCGCACCGAGAGCAAGGCCAACGCTGCCATGGACCGCATCCGCGCTGAGGTCCCGGGCGCGCAGCTCTCCTTCCTGGCGCTCGATCTCAGCGATCTCGACGCCGTGCGGGCCTCCGCCGAGGCCTACCTCGCCCGCGACGAGGGGCCGCTGCACCTGCTGGTGAACAACGCCGGCCTCGCCGGCGCCATCGGCGTGACCCAGCAGGGCTTCGAGCTGCACTTCGGGGTCAACCACCTCGGCCACTTCCTCTTCACCCTGCTGCTGCTCGAGCGGGTCAAGGCCGCCGGCACCGCGCGCATCGTCAACGTCGCCAGCCGCGCCCACACCCGCACCAAGCCGGGCATCGACTGGCCGGCGCAGCAGGCGCGCACGGCGACCCGCACCGGCTTCCCGGAGTACTGCGTGTCCAAGCTGTGCAACGTGCTCTTCACCCGCGAGCTGGCGCGGCGCCTCGCGGCCTCCGGGGTCGAGGGCGTCGACGTGTACGCCCTGCACCCGGGCGTGGTGGCCTCCGACGTGTGGCGCCGGGTGCCGTGGCC
>JAUIAC010000355.1 GCA_030425545.1 bacterium
CCGTGACCCTGAGCAAGCGCGAGATCCCGACCTCCGAGGGCCAGATCGTGTTCGACGTGGTCGAGCCCGCTGGCGCCGCGACCATCCCGCTGTCGTACCCGCGCGTGAACGCGAACCGCTACGACTCCACCACGGGTGAGTCCATCTACCTCAACTCGTACAACAACTGGGCCAACAACGTGCCCACCGCCACGGTGCGCCTCGTCGGCCAGCCGGGCACCTACAACTTCGACGCCTACGCCACCGTGGCCGGCTCGAACACCAAGTTCGCCAGCTCGACCATCACGCTCGGCGAGGCCGTGGACACGCCCACCGGCAACAACGTCGGCATCACCCCGCTCGACGAGAACGGCAACCCCAGCAACGTCGACCTCGAGTTCGGCACCGTCACCGGCAGCGGCTCCACCACCGTGAGCTTCGCCGACGTCGGCCCGTCCGCGCCTGAGGGCTACGAGTTCGTCGACGTGGTCAGCGACAAGCAGTACCTCAACGTCACCTCGAGCGCCCAGTTCACGGGTCAGGTCCAGGTCTGCCTGAACTACGACCAGAGCGCCCTCGGCATCACCGACGCCCAGGAGTCCAAGCTCGTGCTGCAGCAGTACGTGTGCACCTCGACCACCGAGTGCAGCTGGAAGATCATCACCGGCACGCTCGACGGCACGGCCACCCCCGACGGCGCCAAGGACACCATCTGCGGCGTCACGGACAGCCTGTCGACCTTCGCGATCACCCTCGCGACGGACGCCTGCCCGAACGATCCGAACAAGACCGAGGCGGGCATCTGCGGCTGCGGGACCCCCGAGACGGACACCGACAACGACGGCACCCCCGACTGCAAGGAGTGCGAGGGCGTCTCCTGCACCAACGGCGACGCCTGCAACACCGCGGCGTGTGACCCCACCGACGGCGCCTGCAAGCTGACCGCCAAGGCCAACGGCACGGCGTGCGACGACAACAGCGCGTGCACGAGCGGCGACGCCTGCACGAACGGCACCTGCGGCGGCGCGGCCGTCAGCTGCGACGACAACAACGTCTGCACCACCGACAGCTGCAGCCCCACCTCGGGCTGCGCCAACGTGGCGGTCGCCGGCGGCACCACGACGGTGGACTTCGAGAGCGGCAAGATCGTCTACATCAACGGCAAGCAGAACTGGGTCGAGTCCGGAATGCGGCTGTGGGACGGCAGTGGCGTGGGCAACCCGGCCGTGGGTGTGTACCCCGCGGGCCAGAGCAAATCGTCCAAGCCCACCGGGGACTTCGACCGGGGCTACTACACCGTGCAGCGCGAGGACGGCGGTACGTTCAGCCTCAAGCAGCTCACCATGGTGGTGCAGACGCTCCCGAACCCCATCGGCAGCTTCACGATCATCGGAACCAAGACCAACGGCACAAAGGTGACTGTGGTGCTGCAGACCGCTGTAGCGTCGGGCCAGACCCGCACGACCCACCAGACTCCGACGCTGACGGACCTCAAGTCGCTCCAGCTGGGCAAGACCAGCTTTGAGAACAGCTACGGCAGCAACGTGTACCGGGTCGACGACCTCGTGTTCGGTGGTGGCGCGGCCACGGCCTGCGACGACGGCAACGCCTGCACGACCAACGACGCCTGCGCCAACAAGGCCTGTGTGGGCGGCGCTGCGCCGAACTGCGACGACAACAACGTCTGCACCACCGACAGCTGCAGCCCCACCTCAGGCTGCGCCAACGTGGCCAACACCGCGTCGTGCGACGACGGCAACGCCTGCACCACGGCCGACACCTGCGCCAACAAGGCCTGCGTGGGCGGCGCGGCACCGAACTGCGACGACAACAACGTCTGCACCAACGACACGTGTGACCCGGCCAACGGCTGCGTGAACACGGCCGGCGCTACGAGCTACAGCAACTCGGTCAACAAGGACCGCCTGCTGGGCTACTGGAGCATGGACCAGACCAGCGGCTCGATGCTCGACGGCTCGGGCAACGGCCACCACGCCGCGCCCCAGGGCACGCCGATGTACAACCAGCCCTCGCTGCTCCCGAGCGGCGCTGGCAAGGCGGTGCGCATCAAGAGCACCGGCACCCGGTTCGCCACCGCGCCCTTCCAGAAGTGGACCGCGGGTTCGACCGGCTACACGATGTCGTACTGGATCAAGATCAACAGCATGCCCACCGGCGGCTCGCCCTTTACCCAGGCTTGGGGCGACGGCGAGAGCGGTGGCGACTTCTACATGATGCAGTACCTGCAGCGCACCAGCGCCACCTCGGCCTGCCCGCGCCCGCACTACGGCTCGAACCTCGGTGGCTGGGACCCCAGCCCCTGCACGCTGCCCGGCGGCTCCGCGCTGACGGTCGGCAAGGCGCATCACGTGGTGGTGTCGTGGGATCGCCCCAACGGCAAGGTCTACGTGTGGGTCGACGGCCAGAAGTTCACGCTGCACAACAAGCCCACGGGCGTGCCGGCGAACACGAACAACGTGCTGTGGCTCGGCCACGACAACCGCGAGCTGCAGAGCGGCTGGGACATCACCCTGGACGAGGTGGCCTTCTGGGACCGCCCGCTCACGGACACCGAGGTCAACGCGCAGCAGGCCATCGCCAACGGCACGCCCTGCGACGACGGCAACCCCTGCACCACGGGTGACGCTTGCGCCGACGGCAACTGCCAGGCCGGTGGCCCGACCAACTGCGACGACGGGAGCGCCTGCACGGCCGACAGCTGCGACAGCGGCACCGGCTGCGTGAACACCCCCATCGACAACGACGGTGACGGCGTGCCGAACTGCCAGGACAACTGCCCCGACGTGGCCAACGGCTCGACGGTCGGCAAGTCGAAGATCTTCATCAACAACGACGAGTGGACCCTGACCGACGCCGGCTTCAACGCCGCGCCGGACGCGGCCAAGTACATCGAGAACCTGTGCAACTGGTTCACCGGTGGCACGGGCGCGGGCAAGTTCCTGGCCTACTCGACCAACTTCGGCCTCGCTGGCGCCAAGCTCAAGCAGACCATGGCGAACCTCGGGCACACCTACACGGTGAGCACGAGCGTGCCGTTCACGGTGGCGGAGCTGAGCAAGTACGACGCGATCTTCCTCGGCGGCAACTACGTCAACCAGCAGGTGCTGCTCGACTACGTGGCGCAGGGCGGCAACGTCTACATCATGGCCGGCACCGGCGCCGGTGGACCTGTGGCTGAGGCCAACGCGTGGAACACCTTCCTCGCGCCCTACGGTCTGGCCTTCAAGCCGGCCTACAACGGCATCGGCGGCGTGTTCAACACCGTGTCGACCCACCCGGTCTTCAACGGTGTGAGCAAGCTGTACTCCAACAACGGCAACACCATCGTGCAGTCGGCGGCGCCCTCGTCGGACACCGAGATCATCATGCAGCCCGGCCTCTTCGCCATGTACGACGGCGCCATCGACGGCCAGGACGGACAGGACGACAAGGACAACGACGGCGTCGGTGATGTCTGCGACAACTGCCCGACGACGGCCAACGCCGACCAGGCGGACGCCAACGGCAACGGCATCGGCGATGTCTGCGACGACTGCCCCTTCCAGGGTGGCGTGGTGAAGAACGGCTCGTCGGCCTGCGCCGATGACGGCACCAAGGTCTCCTGCACCAACGGCAAGCTGACCACCGTCAGCTGCGGCCAGGACACCTGCAGCGACAGCGGTGACGCGGCGGGCGGCGGCAGCTGCTCGGCGACGAACTACTACTGCGACGCTGGCGAGTGCAAGGTCTCCACCAGCGCGGGTACCGACACCTGCGGCGGCACCGCGGCAGCGCCGAGCGTGACCACCTACGCGTGCAACGCGGCCGGCAACGCCTGCGTCGCCAACGCGCCGGTGGCCAAGGTCGACAGCTGCAGCGACAACGGCAGCAGCTACGGCGGCGGCTCGTGCGGCGCGACGGACTGGACCTGCGCGAACGGCAAGCTCAGCAGCACCAGCACCGCGGGCATGGACACCTGCGGCGGCGACGCTGCGAACCCGAGCATCACCACCTACGCTTGCGTCGGTGGCAACACCTGCGCGGCGAGCACCACCACCGAGAGCGACAGCTGCAGCGACAGCGGCGGCAGCTACGGCGGCGGCTCGTGCGGCGCGACCGACTGGGTCTGCGCACAGGCTGCGGACGCATCGGCGCCCGGCAAGCTCTACAGCAAGTCGACGCAGGGCACCGACACGTGCGGTGGCTCGGCAGACACGCCGATCGTGAAGTTCTTCAGCTGCCACAACAACAACCGCTGTGTCGCCAAGAAGCGGGGCCAGAAGGACACCTGCCAGGACACGGGCAACGGCTTCGGCGGCGGCACCTGCGGCGCCGTCAACTGGACCTGCAACAAGGGCAAGCTCAGCCACAAGTCGACCAAGGGCAGTGACACCTGCAGCGGCGACGACACCGTCGTGGTGAAGTCTTTCGTCTGCAAGGCGAGCGACGGCAAGGCGGCGGACACCTGCGTCCCGCAGAAGCGGTCCTGGACCGACTCCTGCAAGGACACCGGCGACAGCCTCGGTGGCGGCAGCTGCAAGGCGCGTGACTGGAGCTGCACGGGCAACACCGCGCAGTTCAAGGGCACTCACGGCAAGGACGTGTGCGGCGGCGACGCCGACGCGCCCAACGTGACGTACCGCAGCTGCAAGGCCAGCGACGGCTCCGTCGCAGACACCTGCGGCAAGGACGTCACCGAGCGGGTCGACAGCTGCTCCGACAGCGGCACGCCGAGCGGCGGGGGCACCTGCGCCGCCACCAACTGGCTGTGCAACGACGGTCAGCTCAGCGCCATCAACAGCAGCGGTGTGGACACCTGCGGCGACGGCTCCACGAGCCAGACCGACTACTACATCTGCACCACTGGCGACGGCCAGGGCGCTGACACCTGCACCTCGGTGCCGGACAACGTCGCTCCGAAGCTGGAGTGCCCCGGCAAGATCACCGTCGACTGCACCCGCTTCACCGGGGTCAACGTGGACGTGCTCGCCAACAGCGGCGACATCTGCGACGACAGCGTGACCGTGACCAACAGCCACACCAGCGGTGGTGTGGACGCCACGGGCAACTACCCCATCGGCACCACCACGGTGACGTTCACCTCGGTGGACGACGCCGGCAACAAGTCCACGTGCACCACCGACGTCGAGGTCGTCTGGACGGCGCAGAGCTTCGCGGTCTACGCCAACGACAAGCACGGCGTGAGCGTGAAGTCGGGCGCCACCGTCAACGGCGAGGTCTTCTCGGCGGACGCGGTCAAGGTGCACAACGGCGGCGCGGTCAACGGCGCGTCCTTCTCGCTCGACGGGCTCTCGGTCTACACCGGTGGCACGATCACCGGCGGCGCCTACGCCACCGGCAAGGTCAAGCTGCAGGGCACGGCCAGCTTCCAGGGGGCGCCGCCGGCCGGCATCCCCGCGCCGCCGATGCTGAACGACGCGGGCTTCCAGGCTCAGCTGGCTTCGGCAGCAGCGGTGAAGAAGGGCAACAAGAAGGTCTCGGGCAGCTACGCCCTCGCCGGCGGTACGCTGCTGGTCAACGGCAACTTCGACCTCGACAAGGCCGGCTCCATCACGGGGCCGGGCACCATCGTCGCGACGAAGCACATCCACATCAAGGACGGCGCGACGCTGGGCGCGGGCATCACGCTCGTGGCTGGCAGCCATGTCGACCTGGGTGCGGGCGTGGCCGCTGGGGCTGACCTGCACGTGTTCGCCAACAAGCACGTCAAGCTCAAGGACGGCAGCAGCACGGGCGACCGCGCGCTGCTCCTGTCGCTCGGCAAGCTCGACGTGCACAGCGGCGCGACGGTCAGCGGCCTCATCTACGCCGAGGGCGACGTGAAGGTGCACAGCAACGCCTTCGTGAAGGGCAGCGTCATCAGCCTGGCTGGTGTCAGCGTGCACTGCGGCGCGACGGTGACGCACGACTGCAGCGTGCTGCCGTCCATCGCGGCGGTGCTCGAGGCGCAGTCGGGCTCGCCGAGCTCGGCGGGGTCGGACTCGGACAGCAAGTCGGGCAGCAAGTCCGGCGGGTCGGACTCGGGTTCGGGTTCGGGCAGCAGCTGCGACAAGTCGCAGAGCGGCTCGAAGTCGGGCAGC
>JAUIAC010000356.1 GCA_030425545.1 bacterium
GTCGTCCGGCTGCCCAGCACGAAGCGGCACGACGACGCGTTGTCCGCGACGACGTCCTCGAGCTTGAACTTGAAGTTGGCATAGCGGCTGTCGATCACCTCGATGGCCGGCGCCACCGCCTCGACCGCCGCGAGCGCCTGCGCCTCGCAAACCGGCCCGGCGATGTCGCGCGCCATGATGAACGCGATCTCCGGCTCTGCACGCGGATGCCCGTAGTGGTTTCGCTCGATGCGGCCGCCGTCCCCCAGGACCATGTCGCTGGTCAGGTGTCCGTAGATCGGCTCGTGGACACCCACCTGCGCCATCTTGGCGAGGCTGGTGAGGCCCATCTTCATGCCTGCGCGCCGCGCGCCACGGTCGACGCGCAGCTGCACCAGCGCCCGCTGGATGTCGTAGGCCTCGGCGAGCGTGAGCTCGGGTTGCGAGAGCGTCAGCTGGGGCACGGTGTGGGCCTCGCGGGCGGCCTGGTCGAGGGTCTGGGCGGACGCGGCGACGCTAGCCGGGGTGTCGGACGCTGTGGACATGGGAACCTCCTGCCCGTGTCGCATACGCCGGATGGGCCGCGGCGACAAGCGGGAACAGCCTCCGCCCGCGCCTGGTCGTGGTGGCGGGCCCAGGCTGCGGCGGTTGGGTCCTGCCTCCGGTCGCGCTACGCTGGCCGCCCTGCCCTGGAGGACGAGATGCCGAGCGGACCAGACGACTTCGCAAAGGACTTTGGCTACCTGTGGCCCTTCTTCGACCGCGTGGCAGCGGCGGACGAGCGGCCGGCGCTGCACGCCGCCGTGGCCGACGCCCGCGCCGCCTGTGAGCGAATCGCGGCGCTGCTCGCAGGCGACGCCGAGCCCAGCGATGGCGCCGGAGACACGCCGGCGTCCGCGAGCCCGGTCGCCGCAGCGCCAACGGCCGCGGACGTGCCGCCCCCAGCGTCACCCGAAGGCGCGGTGCCCGCCAGCCTGTGGACGGTCGGCCCCCTGCACCCGCAGGACCTCGGGAACGCGTCATGAGCGATCCCACGCTGGACTTGCCGGCGCTCCGCGCGACCACGCGCCGCTTCGTCGAGCGCGAGGTGAGCCCCCACATCGAGGCGTGGGAGGCTGACGAGGCCTTTCCCCGCGCGCTCTACAAGCAGGCCGGCGACATCGGGCTGCTGGCCTTGGGCTTCCCGGAGTCGGTGGGCGGCATCCCTGGCAGCGCTGCGGCGACGCTGGTGGTCATCGAGGAGCTGGCCCGCGCCGGTTCGGGTGGGCTCATCGCGGGGCTGCTCTCGCACGGCATCGGCCTGCCGCCGGTGATGGCCCTGGCCAACGACGCCCTCGCCGCTGAGATCGCTCCGCCGGTGCTGGCGGGCGAGGCGATCTGCGCCCTGGCGGTCACCGAGCCCGGGGGCGGCAGCGACGTCGCCAACCTGCGGACCACCGCCACGCGGGACGGCGACGACTTCATCGTCCACGGCAGCAAGACCTTCATCACGTCGGGCCTCCGCGCCGACTGGCTCACCACCGCGGTGCGCACGGGCGGCGAGGGCGCGGCCGGCGTCTCCGTGCTCGCGATCCCGGGCCACCTCGACGGCATCGGTCGCAGCAAGCTCGACAAGATGGGCTGGTGGTGCAGCGACACCGCGCTGATCCACTTCGACAACGTGCGCGTGCCGGCGCGCTACCTCTGCGGCAGCGAGGGCATGGGCTTTCTGGGGTTGATGCACAACTTCAACAACGAACGGTTGATGCTCGGCGCCATGGCCGTGGCCTTCGCCGAGGCCTGCATCGAAGACGCGCTGTCGTGGACGCGCGATCGCCAGGCCTTCGGCCGGTCGCTGCTGTCGCGTCAGGTGGTCCGCCACAAGCTGGTGGAGATGCAGACGCGGACCGCCGCGGCGCGCGCGCTGCTCGAGAAGACCATCGCGCAGGCCGACGCCGGCGCCGAGCCGGTCGCCGAGGTGTGCATGGTCAAGGCCTACGCCACGGAAACGCTCGAGTTCGTCGCTGGTCAGGCGGTGCAGCTGCTCGGGGGCATGGGCTACATGCGCGGCACCCGCGTCGAGCGCATCTTTCGCGAGACCAAGGTGCTGAGCATCGGCGGCGGCGCGAACGAGGTGCTCAGAGACCTGGCGGCCCGTCAGCTGGGCTGGTGAGCCCCGAGCGCCCACAGACCAAACGCGGCGATCAATCCTCGACCTGCGCAGCCCAGTAGCTGATGAGCTCCATGTCGTCGATGATCCGCGAGTGGTAGTGGCCCCACACGTCGCTGATCTGCACCACCGCACCCTCGCTCAGCTTGGGTGTCAGGTAGAGGGCGAAGTACGCGGCGCCGCTGCCGTCTTCGACCTCGCCGATGCGGTCGAGGGGCGCGCCGCTCACCGGGCAGAAGAGCTCGCAGCGGGTGCCGGGCTCGATGTCGGTGAAGCCCTTCTTGCGCGCGTCACCGTGGATGGGGCTGAGGTGGACCCGACCCTCACGACCTGCCGCCCGCACCCCCACGGTCACGGCGGGGTAGCCGTCGAACTCAACGTCGTCGATGCCGACGAGGTTGTCGCCCTTGGGCCCGAAGGCCTGGCTCACCACGATCACCGCGTCGGGACCGTCGCCCAGATCGAAGTTCGGCTCGCTGAGGGCCTCATGGCGGCCCGTGACAGTCAGGTTCTTGCGGTCGACTCGGCTCATGAGATCCCCCTGCGGCATGCGCACGCCCCGTGTTTCCCCCGCCGGGCGGCTCGCGTCAACCACCGATCCGACGCGCGGGCCACGGGCGCGCACCCGCGTGGCTGTGTCATCCTAGCCCCGCCTGGCGCCACGGCCACCCCAGGTCTGATTGCGCAGGCCCTGGCCTTGCCTACCCTGAGCGCCCGAACAGCCTCGCCCGCGACCCCACCCGGAGCGCCCCATGTCCTTGCCCAAGACCCAGGCCCGCACGCGCGCGCCGCTCCCCGACGCGCCGGTCGACGTCGCCATCATCGGCTGCGGTCCCGGCGGCCTCACCGCTGGCGCCTACCTCGCCCGCGCCGGCCTCCGCGTCGCCCTCTTCGACCAGCACTACGTGGCCGGGGGGTGCATGACCATGTTCGAGCGCGGTCGCAGCGACAACCGCTACCGCTTCGACGTGGGGCTGCACTACATCGGTGACTGCGGTCCCGGCGGCGAGATCCCCCGCATCCTCGCGGGTGTCGACCGCGCGGTGACCTATCTGCCCATGGACCAGGACGGCTTCGACACCCTGGTGTTCCCGGACTTTCAGTTTCGCATCCCGGTCGGCCACGACGCCTACCGCGCCCGGCTGCTGGAGCACTTCCCCGACGAGAAGAAGGGCATCGACCGCTACTGCCGCTTCCTCCGGGAGGTGGAGGCCATCGGCAAGCGCATGGAGGCCCCAGGCAAGAAGAGCGCCCTCGGCATGCTGGGCAGCGTCGCGCTCCACGGCCGGCTCGTCGCCCGCTACCAGAACGCGACCATCGAGACCTTCCTCGACAGCTGCACGCAGAACCCGCGTCTACGGGCTGTGCTGCTGGGTCAGAGCGGCGACTACGGGCTGCCGCCGAGCCAGGTGTCGGCGTTGCTGCACGCCGGGCTCGCCAACCACTACTTCGCCGGGGCCTACTACCCCAAAGGTGGCGGCCAGGTGATCAGCGACGAGCTGGCGGACGCCATCGAGCAGGCGGGGGGCAGCCTCCACCTCCGCTGCGGCATCGAGAAGGTGCTCGTCGAAGGCGGCCGGGCTGTCGGCGTGCGCACCGAGCCACGTCGGGGCCAGCAGCACGAGATCCGCGCCAAGGTGGTGCTCAGCAACGCCGACCTCAAGCGCACGTGGCTCGAGCTGGTGGGGGTCGAGCACGCCCCGCCGGAGCAGATCACCAAGGCCCGTGGCTACACCATGGGCGGCGCGATCTTCATGACCTTCCTCGGGGTGACCGCCGACCTGCCGGCGCTCGGCATGCGCAACAGCAACTACTGGTGCTTCGACGACTACGACATGGAGGCGTTCTACACCGAAGCCATGGTCGACGGCGTCGTCCGCCCGCGTGGCTGCTACATCACGTCCACCAGCTTCAAGGACCCCGACACGGCGGGTCACTCGCCCGAGGGCGCCCACAGCGTCGAGATCATGAGCCTGGTGCCGGGTCAGGCGTCGGCGTGGGGGGTGGATCCGGCCGTCATCGACAGCGGCAAGTACCGCAAGGACCCGGCCTACGTGGCGCTCAAGCAGCGCATCGAAGACGACATGATCCGGCGGCTGGACGCGCTCTTCCCCGGCACCGCCGAGTCGGTGGTGTTCCGCGAGTCGGCCACGCCGGTGACCCACACCCGCTACACCCGGGCCAGCGAGGGCACCGGCTACGGCCTGGGCGCGACCCCGGAGCAGTTCCTCAAGCGTCGACCGGGCTATCGCACGGTCATCGACGGGCTCTACGTCTGCGGCGCCAGCACCCGCTCCGGCCACGGCATCGTCGGCGCGATGAAGAGCGGGCACAACGCGGCCAAGCGCATCGCGCGGGAGCTGGGCGCGACCCTCTGACCGGCCCCGGGTCCCGCTTGCGGAGCGACCTTCAACGCAGACGCGTGCTTGCGCCGGCCTTGGCGATGCGCCAAGGTCCCCAGGCCCTCACGAACCCAGGCGAGCGCGGCCCACCGCGCCCTCCCTCAGCACGGCGTCACCGCGCCGAAGCGACCCGCCCATGCCCCGCCTCGTCCTCGCCCTCGTCCTGCTCGTCGCCTTGGGCGGCTGCGGTACGTCCACCGTCTCGCTGAACATCGTCAAGCCGGCCGCCATCAACGCGCAGCAGTACGGTGGCACGGTCTCCGTGTCGCAGATCATGGCCATGCACCCCGAGCAGGAGGGGGTGGCCGCGCTGCTGGCGAACCACATCATCGCCAACGTGCGCGCTGGCTACGGCGGGGTCGTGCAGGTGGTCATGCCCCCTGGCGGCATGGACATCAGCGGCACGCTCGAGGACCACAGCACGGTGTTCAAGTCGGAGCGCTACAACGGCACCTGCCGGCGCCGGCAGAACTACACCGACTCCAAGGGCAAGCGCCGCACCAAGCGTGTGAGCTACAAGTGCCGCCGCGGTCGGCTGCGCTGGCAGGCGCGCACCATGGTGTTGATCCGCATCCAGGCCGCAGACGGGCGCATGCTCTGGCAGCGGCGCCTGAGCCGGCGGCGCTCGGGGTCGATCCTGGCTGGCGATCCCAACGACATCCGTGACGCCGTGCGGCACCTGCGTCGCCTGCGCCGCGACGCCCAGCGCGCCACCCTGCGCGCCCACGATCGCATGCGGCGCAGCATCGCGGCCCAGGTGGCGGCCATGGTGGTGCCGCGGCAGGTGCGCGTGCGCGTCCGCGTCTACGACTGCCTGGCGAGCGCCAAGCCGGTGTGCGTGCGCGGCGCCAAGCTCATGGCAGCGTCGCAGTGGGACGCTTCCCTGGCGGCCTACGGGCAGGCGCTCGGCATCTACGGACAGACACCGACCGTCAAGCCCACGGACGTGGCCAAGGTGCACTGGAACCGGGCCTTGGTGTACCGCTTCTCGCACCGCTACAACCTGGCCCACGCCGAGCTCACCAAGGCGCTGCAGCTGGACCCGGGTAACTCGTCGTACATCGCTGAGCGCTCGCGCATCGAGAAGACCCGCGCCGACGAGCAGCGCCTCAACGCCCAGGGCCTGGTGCGCCAGGGCCCCGTCGGCCCGCAGCAAGGCCCGCCGCCCGGGGCCCAGCCCGGCGCCCAGTCACAGCCGCAGCCGCAGCCCGGCCCCGGGTACCAGCCACCGCAGCCCGGGCCGCAGCCGGCGCCGCCTGGTCGCTGAGCCGTCCTTCCCCAGCACAGTGTCCGGCTCTTGCCCCCGTGGTGTAGCGTGACGCAGTGAACCAAGCCCGACCCAAACCGAGCCCAAGCGTTGCCGACGCACCGGCGTCAGTCGACCGCGCTGCGGTCTCTCGATTTCTGCCGGTCGTCGTGCAACGCGTCGTCGCGGCCGTTGACGGCCCCCTGACGGAGGCTCGCCTGGACCCGATCCCGGGCGCGTTGCTCTTTGCCGACGTGAGCGGCTTCACCGCGCTGACGGAGCGGCTGTCCGCCGTGGGGC
>JAUIAC010000357.1 GCA_030425545.1 bacterium
TGCGGCGGTCGATGCGCGACGCCACCAGGATGAGCACGAAGTCGGCGCGGGCGTCCCGGCTCAGCGACTCGACCAGCGTCTCGAGCGGGTCGCCGGCGGACTTCTTCTTGCGGCGCGCCCCCGAGCTGGCCGCCCCGCCCCACGCCAGCTCGCCGGCGTGCACCACGGTGACGACGCGCCGCCCACCGAAGAGCGACATGGAGCGCGCCTCGCTGGCGATGACCTGGTGCACACCCGCGCCCTGGTGGTCGCCGTCGATGTAGTCGACCCGCGCGTGGTCCAGGTTGGGATCGCCGCCGGCGAGTGCCGTCGCCTCCACCGCCGCTGTCGCCGCCTGGAGCGCCCAAGGGTCGGCCGCCGGCGGCTCCTGGTCCCGCCGCGCAGGCTTGCCCGCCTGTACCCCAGACGTGACCACCACGATGGGCGCGAGGTCGCCGGAGGCCAGCCACGCCTGCAGCTCAGGGCCGTCGTTGACCAGCTTGGGCCGGGCGCGCTGTGTGGTGGCTGGGGGGTTGCGTGGAGCCATGGCGCGAGCATGGCGGAAGGTGCGCGTCGGTGTCACCCCTGCGCGAGCGGCGGCCGAGGCGTCGGCCCGCGCCAGCGTCGAGACGCAGGGTCCGTGGGCCGCTGGCAACACGGTTGTGGGGCCGCGGCGAAAAGTGGAAAAAGGCTGTTGACAGGCCCTGGGGTCAACCCTAGAGTCCGCTGCGCTTCACCCCCCTCGGGAGGTGGAGCCGCCCCGAGGTAACAACGGGGTGGTTGAGCCCGGACGCGGCACGGAGACGTGGCGAAGACGGGGTCGGCGATTCCGCAGTAGCTCAGTTGGTAGAGCAGGTGGCTGTTAACCACCGGGTCGGCGGTTCGAGTCCGTTCTGCGGAGCCTGAAGAATCAAGGGGTTGTGATGACCCCGCCGGCGAGGAAACGCTCGCTGGGTAAGGTTCTGGGTAAAGTTTGACCCCGGCCAGGGAGTGATCCCTGGCCGGGGTTTTTCGTTTTTGACTGGCGCGGGGTGGTGGGGCTAGTGGGGTGGGTGCCCTGCCCTGTGGTGGTCGGCTGTGATCGCGGCCGGTGGGTGGTGGGGCGACGCGCGCTGGATCGGGCGTGGTGTGACGTCTGTCGGTTTGGTTGGGCGGGCGCGGCGTGTGTGGTGTGTTTCTCGCGAGAAATGACCAGAACCCTCTGTGCAGAAAGTAGTTTGTCGCGAAAAACGAGCGTGAGATGACTGCTCCTGACGCACCCGGAGCGCCGCTGAGGGCGGCTGCGGGGCGAGGGAGTGGACGATGCAGAAGATCATCCGGCTGCCGGCTGTGCTGGCGATGACCGGGCTGTCGGCGAGCAGCATCTACCGGCTGGAGCGGCGCGGGGACTTCCCGGCGCGTGTGCGGCTGGGGCCCAACGCTGTGGGGTGGCTGGCTGCCGACGTCGAGGCGTGGTGCTCGACGCGCGTCGCGATCGCTCTCGGAGGGGCCCGTTGATGCACGCCCCAACCGACCGGGAGCCTCCCCCCCTCGAGGATCAGCGCGATGGCCCCATCGACGCCTGCGACGCTGAGCTTGCGCAAGGCTCCGCTGAGATCTTCACCGAGCGATGGTACGCCCCGCGTCTGACCGGGCACCTGGTGGACGCCCAGGGGTACAGCGTGCCACCGACCGACGGGGCCCAGACGACACTCGCCGCCCTTATTATTCATCGGCGGCTGGAGGACTTGAACGACGGCCAGGATGGCGCTGCACAGCGTCGACCCCTGGCTGATGGTGGCCCTCATCTCGTCGAGAATGGCTTCCAGGTCATCCGGGCACGCCGTGGCGCCAAGCACCCCGGGTACAAGGGGTGGCCGGACGCTGGCGTCGACACGGCCGCTGAGATTGCAGCACTCGTCCGCGACTACGGGCAGGACAACGTCAGCATCCTGCCTCGCGAGGACGAGTTGGTACTCGATGTCGATGCGGACAAGGAGAACGGGGCGTCGCCCGCCAGCAGCCTTCGCACGTTCGAGGAGCAACACGGACTCGACCTGCCACCGACCGTGACGTGCGTGACCCCCTCTGGCGGGCTGCACCTGCACTACAAGTTGCCGCCAGGCGAATGGCGGTTGAAGAACAAGCGGCTCAGGGACACCACGATCGACATCCGCAAGTCGCGTGGGCACGCCGTCTCGCCTCCGAGCGTCAAATCCGACGGGCGCGTGTACGCGTGGCAGCCCGGGCACGGCCCCCGAGACATGGAGGTGGCCACCTTGGATGCCGCCGTGGTCCGGGTGCTCGAAGAGCTTTGCGCGGCGCGCCGTCCTTTGGGTCAGACCACCGCTGGAGGCAGCCCACGCACTCCTGGGGGCAAGCTTCGCCAATCCGCCACGAACGCCAAGCAGCGGCTGGTCGAACTGAGCGAGACTGTGAGTCGCGCCAAGGAGGGGGGCCGGCGCGATGCTCTGAGGAACGCGGCGTTCGAGGTCGGCGGCTTCATGGACGCAGCCGGGCTCAGCGACAAGAAGGTCGCCAAGCGGCTGTTGAAAGCGGCGCTGCAGTGCGGGCTAGACCGCAAAGAGGCTGTGAAGACCATCCAGGACGGCCTCAAGGACGGGCGCAGCAAGCCTCTGAAAGCGGGCGGCAGGTCTGGCTACGTGATCCTCCTTCCGGGCCACTCCGCAGCGGCCGCTGACAAGCTCGAGGCGTGTCTACTCAGGGCCGGAGTGCCCCTCTACGTCTACGGGGACAGACTGACAGAGTTGGTCCGTGATCGAGAGACCGGCCACGTCCGCCTCGAACACCTCACCCTTGCGCGTCTCGACTACCTGGTGAGCAAGCACGTGCGGGTGGTCAGGAAGGTGGACGACCGTCTCGTCGACGCCAGTGTGCCGAAGCGCCTGCTTGAGCTGATCCTTGGCAAGCGGTCGTGGGGGGTCCCGGTCATCACCAAAGTCACCCGGCACCCACTCGTGAGCGAGGGGCAGGTCTTCGCGGCGGCCGGCTACGACGAGGAGAACCGCGCGTGGGTGGCTCCGCTCAGCGATCACCCCGCCGACCAGACGCTGGGCGCAGACCGAAGCGCGGCGGAGCAGGCGCTCAAGGAGTTCCTCGACCTGTTGACTGACTTCCCGTTCGAGAACGAGCGGTCACTGGCGGCGCACCTGTCGGCCCTCCTCACCGCCGTGCTGCGTCCCAGCATCGTCGGCTGCGTCCCCTGCTTTGTCTACGACGCTCCCCACCGCGGGGCAGGCAAGACGAAGCTCGCGCGCATTGACCCGCGTCAACTACTCCTGCCGGTCTGCGACGACTATTTTTGCCGGTCGCCAAGCCCAGGTTTTCGCTCACAAGCTTCGACCTCGAATCTCTTTTTGTTTCCTGTCCTTCCTGATCTCGTAGGCGGTGGTCGCTGTGGGCAACCTGCTCACCGTGCGCGCCCTCGCTGTCGTACGACGGTTGTCCACAGCCGCTGTGGTCAACCCCGACAACGCCCACGCCTTCAACCTGCCGCACGCCGGTTGTCCACAGCCCTGTGGTCGGGCCTGATCCGAGGCGTCGCCCCGTGACCAGACCTGTCGTGGGCCGTCCACAGGCAGCACGGCGCGCGCCCATCACGCGGGCTCCCTGTCCGCCTGCTGCTTGGCCTCGGCCTCTGTGGTCCGGTAGCTCTCCGCCCCAAACTCCAGGATCACCGAGTGGTGGACCAAGCGGTCGATGGCTGCTGCCGTCGTCATCTTGTTGCGGAACACCTGCTGCCACTCGCTGAACACCAAGTTCGACGTGATCAGCAGCGAGCGGCGTTCGTAACGCTCCGCCATCAGCGTGAACAACACCTCCGCCTCGTCCTGGGTCTGCTGCACGTAGCCGAGGTCGTCGAGGATGATCAGGTCGAAGTTGTCGAGCTTCTTGAGCAGCCGCGGCAGCTCCAAGTCGCGCTTGGCGACCAACAGCTGCTGCACGAGCCGGTAGGTCGGCGCGAACAGCACGGTGCGTCCGGCCTCGATCAAGGCGTGGCCCAGGCCGACGGCGGCGTGGCTCTTGCCCGTGCCGGGCAGGCCGAAGCACAGCACGTTGACGGCGCGGTCGAGGAAGTTGCCTCGCGTGAGCTCGTGCAGGTGCATCCCGGCCTTCGGCGGCAGGCGCAGCGTGTCGAACGCCTCCAGGCGCTTTCTGGCAGGCAGCTTCGAGGCCTTGCGGTTGCGCTCCACGCGGCGCTCCCAACGGGCATCGCGCTCCTCCTCCAAGACCTCGCACACCAGCTCCAGGGCCGGGCTGTGCCCCTGCTCGAGCAGACGGCTCGCCATCGACTGAGCGGCGGTCGTCAGCCGGAACAGCGTCAGCAGCTCGCCGACGCGCTCGGTAGTTGTCGTAGTTGTCGCGCTGCGGCTCATCGGGCACCCCCGATCAGCTTGTCGAGGCGGGTCAGGTCCGGGCTGCCGATGTCGATCTCGGGCACCGCCGAACGCTTGGTACCGGCCAGCTCCTGGACGGTCGCATAGTCGAAGCGCTCGCCGGACTCGAGCAGCCCGACGAGGATGCCGTCGACCGTCGACTCCATGGTGCTCGCGGCGAGGTGCAGGATGCGGACGTACTCGACGTCCGCGCGCTCGTCGCGCCACTTGCGCAGCACGTCGTAGGCTCGCCGGAAGGCCATGGTCGGGAAGAGCTCCTCGCGGAAGCGGTAGTGCGCGAAGGCACCCGGCTTGTTTGCCAGCGACCAGGCGATGTGCCGGTAGTCGATGCGCGCGAACTTGCTACCTCGCAGTCGGGGGAAGACCTCGACGATCTCGCCCGCGTACCGGACCTCGATGAAGTCCGCGTGCTGCCTCGCCTCGACGGTCTCCCCGATAAGCCGAGACGGAACCGAGTACCGCCGTCCGGCCACGGTGATGGTGCTCCACCGACGAACCACCGGCTTGAAGGTCGTCCACACGGCGAAGCGCGTCGCAGGCAGCGGCTTGAGCGCTGTCCGTTCAACTTCGAGCCGCTCGAGCCGCTCGGCGTTGAACCGCTCGACCACGCTGGCGATGAACGCCGCGTAGTCTTGCAGCGTCGCGAAGTCATGGCTGCCGCGCAGCATCAAGGCTTGGTACAGGGCCTTCTTCAGCAGGTCGTGACCCTTCTCGACGACCCCGTTCTCATTGGACTTCCGTACGTTGATTCGGCGGTCTCCAGAGTCCATGTGGTCGAGGAAGTCGCGGAACCTCTGGGTCGTCACACGCTTGACCGACTTGCCCAGGCGGTGAGAGGCCGCCGACAGGCTGTCGAGCACGAGCTCCTCGGTGACCCCTCCCATCTCCCAGAACGCGTTCTGGATGCCCTGCACCAGCGCCTCGTAGGTCTCACCGAAGGCCAGCTCGACGTACGACCAGCGGCTGAACGCCAGGCGCAGGTGGAACAGCAGGTGCACCAGCGGTGCCCCCGCGATCGTGACCTCAAGCTCCGTCGCGTGCGTGAAGTCGACGTGCGCCGACCGGCCCGGCACGGCCTCCTGCTCGAACATCACCTCCTTGTCGGGGCCGTGCAGCGCGCGCCACCGCTTGATGTGCCTCTGCAGCGAGCGGAGGTGGCTGTCCCGGTAACGCCCGGGGCGCTCCCGCATGAGCACCTCGAGCACGGTCTTCGCCTGCAGCTTGCGCTGCTTGTCGGCTTGGAGGAGGCGCTCGATGAGCGCGTGGTCACCCTTGAACGGGTCCGGTCGGGTCCGCCAGTCGCGCGTCTTCCTCTTCTCGGAGGGCATCGGCCCGTGGGCCCACGTCCGCGCCGAGCGAACGCTCATGCCCGCTGTCGCCGCCGCCGTCTGCTGTGTCTTGCCTTGTGCCATCAGTCGCCTCAGCAACCGGACCTGCTCGTCTTTGACCATCGAGCCCTCCCTGGACTCGACAGACTGTCACGCAGGCCGGTGGTTAGAGGGCTTGCTACCGGCAGTTCTAGTTGTCGCGGACCGGCAAGAATAATTGTCGTTGATCATTGAGCTGCTGTTCAAGGCGATGAAGAGCCATGGGCGCCTACACCAGCTTCCGAGTTCGAAGCGCCACGTGGTGGAGTGTCTTGTGTGGGCGTCGGTGCTCGCCACCGTGGCGAGCCAGGCGCTG
>JAUIAC010000358.1 GCA_030425545.1 bacterium
TACAAGAACCTGCTCAAGATCGCGAAGGCCGAGCTGGCCGCGGAGCAGAAGTAGCGACGCCGGCGGCGGCCCGTGCCCTGCCGTCGGATCGCGGGATCAGGGTCGCGTCGCGAACGACAGCGCCTGGCCTTCGACCGGGGATGCGCCCAAGAGTGCATTGATGTCAAAGGGTTGCTTGCCGTCTGCGCGCGTCTGGGCCCGCGGCGGCGCCCGGCGGCGAGGCGCGACCGAGCGCAAGTCACCGCGAATTTGCGGCCCACTGACAGCGATGTCATGATCACACCGCGGCCGGACAGTGTCCTAGCGCACGCCGCGCGACGCTGAATATGGCACAAACCAATGAAAAATCAGCGGAACGAGCGGCGGCGCCAGCTGAGGGCACGCTTCTTGAACTCTATCTCCGCCGGTCGCCGTACCTGGGCAGGGGCGGAGACCGCAGCGCGCGCTCCCTGTGGACGTGGGCGCTGTCGACCTTCCTAGTCGTCGCGGCGTCGAGCTGCGTGGTCCTGCCCGAGGTGATGGACGTAGCTGTGCAGGCCCCGGTCGTGACCATCATGAAAGACAAGACCGACCCGAGCATCTTGCGGACGGTCCCTTTGGAGCGGAGCACGCCGATCCACGTCTTCGACGTCACCACGGCGGTGGTGCCGACCAACGTCACCGGCGAGCTCAACTACTTCTGGTACTACGACTACGCCGACGCCAGCGTGCCGCTCAACTACTACTCGCTCTGTGGCGACAGCAACAAGTGCAACCTGGCGGTGTGCGCCAAGCCCAAGTCGAGCGACGACGACCACCGCCTGCTGCTGGTCGTCAGCGACACCAAGCTCAACGACGACCCTGTCGATCCCTTCGACTTCCCCGAGGGCGCCGCTTTCGACAGCGTCCAGTGGCAGCTCAAGCTGAAAGATCTGTGCCCCGAATGATGAACCGACCCTCCCCAACGCCCGCGCTCCCTCGCGCCCTGCTCTGGCTGGTGTGTGCCCTCGTCGCGAGCGGCTGCGGTGACGCCGTGCAGATGCAGGGCGACTGCGCCGTGGACGCTGACTGCTTGCAGGGCCTGGTGTGTCACGACGCTCGTGTGTGCGTCGCAGCCCCGAAGACCGCGCACCCGGTGGTGCTGCGGCTGGCGCCGCCCCCAGGTCAGGGCATGGTGCTCGAGCACTTCGACGCGACGGTCGGCGGCGGTGGCGCGGGGAGCACCTGGCAGCTCACGGCCCCAGCCGTGGTGCGCGGCACCGTGCAGCGCGCGCAGGACACCTTCAACAGCTCGCTGCCCGGCACGCTCATCGCCACGGCGCCGGGAAAGGTGGCTGGTACGACCCTGCGCTACACAGCGACCTCCTACGCGACGCCGCAGCAGTTCGAGGGCGCCGAGGACGCCCATGGCTTCGAGCTGCTGCTGCAGGTCGGGCCGACGTACAGCGTCACCTTCTGGCCGGACAGCGACCAGATCCCGCCCTACACCACGGAGCTGAAGGTCGGCGGCGACACGGACGGTTGGCTGCTCAAGCTGCCGGCGGCGGACGACCTGCTGACCGTGACGGGCTGGCTGGTGAGTCGGCCAGCGGGCGAGACCGCGTGCCTCGACGGCGCCCCGGCGCCTTGCAAGAGCTGCGCGCGGCTCGAGGGCGTGCGCGTCATGCTCGTCGACGACGAAGGTCACGTGCGCAGCGGTCGCGGGCTCACCGACGACACAGGTGCTTTCGAGGTCAAGGTCGACCCCGGCGGCGGCACGGTGCGGCTGCGCTTCGAGCCGACGAACGGCGCTGGCCAGCAGCCCACCGGGGTGCTCAGCGAGCGCCTGGACCTGACCGAGCTGCGCAAGAAGGAGCAGCACCTCGTCGCCCTCGGCGACGTCGACGTCGGCCCGCTCGGCGCGATGAGCCAGCGCGTGGTCAAGGCGGTGGACGCCAAGGGCGCCCCGGTCGCGGGCGCCGACGTGCGCGTGCAGCTGCACCTGCCCTCGCCACCCCGGTGTGCGCCGACGAAGGCCGGCGGCAAGCCAGAGCCGCGCTTCGACTCGCTGCTGCTGGCGGCGAGCGCCCCCACCGACGGCAGCGGCGCGGCGAGCTTCGCGCTGCCGGCGGGCAAGGCCACGGTGGAGATCGCGCCACCGGTGGGCCACGCCAGCGCGTGGTGGCGGAAGGAGGGGGTGGCCTTCGGCGACGCCGGGCCCGTGCTGGTCTCCTGCGCCGACCGACCGGTGCTGCGCGGGTTGGTGGAGGACTTCAAGAAGCTGGAGGTCGTGGGCGCCAAGGTCCGGCTGACCTCGCTGGACCACGCCAAGCGTCCGCCGGTGGTGGTCGTCACCGACGAGGCTGGCCGCTACGCCGCGCCCTTGGACCCAGGCAGCTGGGCGGTGGTCGTCGAGCCCCTGCCGGACCGAGGGCTCGGCCGCTACAGCAAACACACCGCCGTCATCGAGGCGGGGCAGGAGCCGCTGCCCCTGGACATGACCCTGCCGCCGCCCGCGGTGCTGAGCGGCCGCGTGCTGGACCGCAAGGGCGCCGGGCTCGCCGGGGTGCTGGTCGAGGTCATGGCGAGCAACCTGCCCGCCCACAGCCTCAAGCCCGGCGGCGAAGGCCAGGCCCGGCTGGTGCTGGAGACGCACCTGCTGGCGAGCGGCATCACCCGCGCCGACGGCCGCTTCGAGCTCCTGGTGGAGACCAGCCAGCTCGACGACTGACGCTGAGCGCCCTCCGGGGCCCAGGACCTCCGCACATCGGGCCAGGCCCACCGTAACGAAGCCGCGCTCCGACGCGTCTACCAGACCGTGGCGCACAGGATTGTCGCCACGGTCGCGCCCGCGCGGCTCGCCGGCCTTGACGGGAGCGCCCCGTGGCGCTTTCGTGCGGCGGGCGCCAGAGGCCGCCCTGTGGCGACCGCGCCGCCGCCGAACCCCTACCGCACCCGCTGCGCCCTCGCGGACGCCGCCGCTGCCCACCGCCCGCCCCCGCGCGGGTTCAGAGAGGACACCCCATGGAGAAGGTCATCATCATCGGGAGCGGCCCTGCCGGCCTCACCGCCGCCATCTACGCAGCGCGCGGCCAGCTCGAGCCCATCGTGCTCGAGGGCGGCTTCTTGCCGAGCGGCGACCTGATGACCCCTGGCGGTCAGCTGATGATCACCACCGAGGTCGAGAACTTCCCCGGCTTCCCCGAGGGCATCACCGGCCCCGACCTGGTCGAGAAGACCCGCGAGCAGGCCAAGCGCTTCGGTAGCCGTCACCTCGACGCGGTGGCAGAGGAGGTTGATTTCTCGGGCTTCCCGCTCAAGGTGAAGGTCGAGGGCGAGTGGCTCGAGTCGGCCACCGTCATCATCGCCACCGGCGCCAACGCGCGCTGGCTCGGGCTCGACAGCGAGCAGCAGTACATGAACCGCGGCGTGTCGGCCTGCGCGACCTGCGACGGCGCCTTCTTCAAGGACCAGAAGCTGCTCATCGTCGGCGGCGGCGACTCGGCGATGGAGGAGGCCCTCTTCCTCACGCGCTACGCCACCGAGGTCACCATCGTGCACCGGCGCGCCGAGTTCCGCGCCTCCAAGATCATGGCCGAGCGCGCCGTCAACCACCCCAAGATCAAGGTGGCGTGGAACCGCGAGGTGGCCGAGATCACCGGCGACGGCAACAAGGTCACGGGCGCGCGCCTCGCCTCGACCACTGGGGAGCCCGACCTCGAGGTCGCGTGCGGCGGCGTCTTCGTCGCCATCGGCCACACGCCCAACACCGGCGTGTTCAAGGACCACATCAAGCTGCGCGACGACGGCTACGTCGACGTGGTGGAGCACTGCAAGACCTCGGCGAAGGGCGTCTTCGTCGCCGGTGACTGCGCCGACAGCCATTACCGTCAGGCGATCACCGCAGCGGGCATGGGCTGCATGGCCGCGCTCGACGCCGAGAAGCTCCTCGAGGAGTACGAGGCCGACGGCAAGCTGGGCTGAGCCCGCACCACGAGGGCGCCATGAGCACGGCACACGTAGAGCGCTTCGCGGGCATCGCGCGGCTGGTGGGCGTCGACGGCGTCGACCGGCTGGCGGGGGCCCATGTGGCCGTGGTCGGCATCGGCGGGGTCGGCTCGTGGGCGGTCGAGGCCCTGGCGCGCACCGGTGTCGGCCGGCTGACGCTGATCGACCTGGACGAGATCTGCGTCAGCAACGTCAACCGCCAGGTGCACACCCTCGAGACCACCGTGGGCCAGGCCAAGGTCGAGGTCATGGCGGAGCGCGTGCGGCTGATTCAGCCGACGTGTGACGTGCGCGCGGTGCAGGACTTCTTCACCGCGAAGACCGCCGACGCGCTGCTCGACGACGACTTCGACCTGGTGGTCGACGCCATCGACTCGGCGCGCAGCAAGGCGCTGTTGATCGCGCGCTGCTACCGACAGGGGCTGCCTGTGGTGGTCTGTGGGGGCGCTGGCGGGCGGCTCGATCCAACCCAGCTGCGGGTCGACGATCTCAGCCGAACCCAGGGCGACGCGCTGCTGCGGCGGATCCGCGATCTGCTGCGCAAGGAGCACGGCCTGCCGCGCAGCGGGAAGTGGAAGCTGCCCACCGTGTTCAGCGCCGAGCCGCCGCGCTGGCCGGGCGAGGACGGCGCGATCTGCGTCAAGGGCGACGCCACCGCCGACGGAGCGGCGCCCGGCAAGGGCTTTCGTCTCGACTGCGCGTCGGGCTACGGCGCCGCGACCTTTGTCACCGGCACCATGGGCTTCATGGCCGCGTCGGTGGCGGTGCAGCGGCTGCTGGCGAAGGCGTAGGGTGAGTGTCGAACCCTCGTCCGCGTTCGCGTAGGGCGTACGGGCCCTGTCCCTAGAGATCCACGAGCGACAGGTGGGCTCGGTCCACGGGGAAGAAGAGCCCGCCAACGCGGGCGAAGCGCGCGAGCGCGTCCGTGGCGAGCAGCTCCACCGTGCCGGCGGGGTCGGGCGCGAGCGCGCTCGGCAGCCGGTTCGCCAGCTCCTCGGCGATGGCGTCCGCGCTGTCGATGAGGGTGGGCGCGCGCCCGAGCAGGGCGGTGGCGACCCGGCCGATGGCGTCCTTGAGCGCTGGATAGTGCGTGCAGCCCAAGACCAGCGTGTCGATGTCCTTGGCCCCCGGCTGGGCCAACCAGGGGCCCAGGTAGGCGTGGAGCGCGGCCTCGGCCACCGGGCCGTCGAACCAGCCCTCCTCGGCCAGCCCGACCAGCAGCGGCGTCGCCTGCGCGTGGACCACCGCGTCCGCGCTCAGCGCGGCGATGGCCTGCTGGTAGGCGCCGCTGGCCACCGTGCGCTCGGTGCCGATGACGCCGATGTGGCCCGTGCGGCTGGCCGCGACCGCCCGCCGGGCGCCCGGGCCGATGACGCCGAGCACAGGGAAGCCGTGGCGCTCCTTCAGCGCGGGCAGCGCGCACGACGAGGCGGTGTTGCAGGCGACCACCAGCGCGTCGATGTGGGCGCCGTCGGCCAGCAGCGCCGCCGCCGCTTGCAGGGCGTAGCGGGTGACGGTGCCGGCGCTCTTGGTGCCGTAGGGCAGCCGGGCCGTGTCGCCCAGATAGCGCAAATGGGCGCCCGGCAGGCGGGCGTGCACGGCCCGGGCGACGGTCAGGCCGCCGACGCCGGAGTCGAAGATGGCGATGCGTGGGACGCTCATGGGCGGCAGGCTCGCAGCGACGCGCGCTGGCGGCAAGCGGGGGCGCATCGGCTATGCTGCCGCCCGTGCGCTGCCTCGTCGCCAACCCTGTCTCCTCCGCTCGCGCTCGACGGGCTCGCGCGGCCCGTGGCGCCGCGCGGGTCCTCGCGGCGCTGTGTGCGCTGGCGCCGGCGCTGGCGGGCGCCTGGACCTGGGCGCACACCGAGGCCACCGGCGCGCCGCTGCGCTGGCCGCAGGGCGCCGAGATCCCCTGGCAGTCCGACCCGAGCCTGGACTCCGCCGCGGCCGTCGCCGCCTGGCTCGAGCCCGGCTGCGCGGGCCGCGCCCTGCCCCTGGCGACCCGTCGGCAGCGCCGCCCTGGCGGTGCGCGCGCGGACGCCGGCGGAGCCCTCCCCGCCGCGCCCAACGCGGTGCGC
>JAUIAC010000359.1 GCA_030425545.1 bacterium
CTGCTTGGCGTAGTTCAGCGTGCCCTCGGCCAGCGCCTTCTGCATGCCCTTGTAGGTCCCCAGCGCCGGGTTCTGCTTGTCGCCGTCGCGGCGGCCCCAGGTCAGCAGCGCCACCGTGTGGGCGCCGCTCGCCTCGGCCAGGTCGTCCAGCGCCAGGAAGCTCTTGAGCGACGTGGCGTAGACCGGCGAGCCGAACTGCTTGAAGGCCGGGATCTGGCTCTGCTCCTGCAGCACCACCACGTCCCACGGCTGCGAGAGCGCCTGGTGCAGCGGCGTGCCCGGGGTGGCCGCGTCCTTGGCGTGCTGGTGCAGCTGGTAGCCACCCGCGGTGACCTCGTGGACCGTCGCCGCGCCCGGCGGCGACTGGCCGGCGGTGGCCTCGTCGAGCAGCGCCTTCACCACCCCCTTCAGGTCGTTGGGTGCGTTGAAGAAGGTGTAGCTGTTGCCGACGAAGAGCACCTTCGACGTGGCGTGCGCGCTGCCGAGGCTCGCGCCCCAGGTCCACGCCAGGACCAGGGCCAGGGCGCCGGCGCGCCTCAGGCGACAGCGGCGCGAGGCGGCGGCGGACCGGCGGCGGTGAGGCAGGCAGGGGCGGGGCACGCGGCTGGACATGGACGTCTCCCAGGGGGGCACCGAGATTCGCACCCTTGGTGCAACAGTCCAACCCGAAAGAGCCCACTTATCGCCGCTGGCGCAACACTTAGGCTGTCTCCACGAACTCGCTACCCGGCCGGCAGGTCGCGGTAGCTCTGCCCAAGGAGGCTCCCATGAGCGACATCCAGACCCTCGACCAGCAGTTGAACCAGCAGATCCTCGCCGGCCAGGCCCTCGACGCCTTCGAGCGCTTCTACGCCGACGACGTCGTGATGCAGGAGAACAACGGCGAAGCCCGCGTCGGCAAGGCGGTCAACCGTGCCTACGAGGAGCAGTTCTTCGGCAGCATCGAGGCCTTCCACGGCGCGTCGCTCGGGCCTGTGGCCGTGGCCGGCGACACCTCGTACAGCGAGTGGACCTGGGACGTCACCTTCAAGGGCGGCGGCCGGGTCAGCATGAACCAGGTGGCCCAGCGTCAGTGGAAGGACGGTCAGGTGGTGAAGGAGCGCTTCTTCTACAACCAGGCCTGAACCTCCCGCCCTCACGCGCGCGCCTCGTGCGCCGCGAGCGTCCCTTCCCTGGACGCGACAGCGCGCCGCGGAGCCTCCCTCCCGTCTCCCCGGGTCGAGGCCACCGCGGCGCGCTGCGCTTTTGGACCGCCTTGGGACAACGTTGGGACAACAGCCGCGTCGCGTCGGCGCGACCCCGGGCGAGCCAGCCCCGTCAGGCGCAGCGCGCCCGGGAGAGGATCGCGCTCAGGTCCAGCCCGCGGGGCAGGGTGCCCAGCTCACCGCCGTGGTCGCCGCCGAGGCGTGTCGCGACAAAAGCGTCGCTCACCGCCGCTGGCGCGTGGCGCAGCAGCAGGCTCGCCTCGAAGGCGAGGGCCATGCGCTCCACCAGCCGCCGCGCCCGCAGCTCGAGGTCGGCGCCGTCGGCCAGCTCGTCTGCCAGCTTAGCCAGCCACGCGTCGTAGCGACGGTCCACCCCGGCCGCCAGGCTCAGCTCGGCGCGAAAGGCCGCCACCGCCTCCGGCTCGCGCACCATCGCCCGCAGCACGTCGAGCGCGATCACGTTACCGGAGCCCTCCCAGATGCTGTTGAGCGGCGCGTCGCGGTAGAGCCGACCCATGGGGCCGTCGTCCACGTAGCCATTGCCGCCGTGGGCCTCCATGGCCTCGTACACCACCGAGGGCGTGCGCTTGCAGATGTGGTACTTCGAGACCGCCGTGGCGATGCGCGCAAAGGCCCGCTGCACCGGGTCGGTCTTGCCCTCGTCATAGGCCCGCCCCAGCCGCGCCCACACCGCCGTGGCGGCCTCGGACTCGAGCTGCAGGTCGGCCAGCAGGTTCTGCATCAGCGCGTGCTCGGCGAGGCGCTTGCCGAAGGCCTTGCGCTGGTGCGCGTGGTGCGTCGCCTGCGCGACCGCGTGGCGAATCTGCGCTGCCGAGCCCACCACACAGTCCAGCCGGGTGTGCTGCACCATCTCGATGATCGTGCGCACGCCGCGGCCCTCTTCCCCCACCATCTGCGCCCACGCGCCGTGGTACTCGATCTCGCTCGAGCCGTTGGAGCGGTTGCCCACCTTCTCCTTGAGCCGCTGCACCCACATGGCGTTGCGCGTGCCGTCGGGCTGCCAGCGGGGCACGAGAAAGCAGCTGAGCCCGCCCTTGCCGTCGGCCCGCTCGGTGTGCGCCAGGGTCAGGAAGGCGTCGCTCATGGGCGCAGAGCAGAACCACTTGTGTCCCACCAGACGGTAGGCCGCGCCCGGCCCGGTGGCGTTGCCGTCGGGCAGCGCGCGGGTGGTGTTGGCGCGCACGTCGGACCCGCCCTGCTTCTCGGTCATGGCCATGCCCATGGTGCAGCCGGCCTTCTGGTCTGCGGGCTTGTCCTCGCCGTCGTAGGCCCACGCGGTGACCCGGGGCAGCCACACGTCCGCGATCTCGGGCTGCAAGCGCAGCGAGGGCACCACGGCGAAGGTCATGGTGATCGGGCAGCCATGGCCTTGCTCCACCTGCCCCATGAGGAAGTTCTTGGCCAGCCGCGTGACCATGGCGCCGGGGCGCGGATCGGTCCACGGCTGGGCGTGGATGCCGGCCTCCGCGCTCGTCTTCATCAGCACGTGGTAGCTGGGGTGGTAGCGCACCTGGTTGACCCGGTGGCCGAAGCGGTCGAAGAGGCGGACCTCGGGGCCGTGCGCGTTGGCCAGGCGGCCGTGTTCGATGAGCTCCGCGCTGCCCAGGGTCGCGCCCAGCGGCGTCAGCTCCGCCGCGCTCCAGCTCGCGCCCTCCCGGGCCACCGCCTCCTGCAAGGCGACGTCGGTGGTGAAGCTGTTGTGGCCTTCGAGCGGGGTGGCCTGGTTCAGCACCGCGTGGGTGGTGCCGTGGGCCGGGGGCTGGCTGAGGTCGAGGTTGGGCATCGTGGGCTCCGGCTTGGCCCGCCCCCGCAGCCCGTCAGGGGCGGCGTCAGGGTGCCCCGGCGCGGCGCGCGTGGGGGATGACCAGCTCCGGCGTTTGTACCGCCCGAAGCTGCCGCGCGCCAAGCGCCGAGGCACCCCGGACGTCGCCGAGGTGCCTCGAGGGGATCAAGCGCCTGGGGGGGAATCAGCCGCCGCAGCTGCTCAGCGCGACGAAGACGCAGCCCTTGCCGCTGTCGCAGGTGTCGAAGGTGCAGGGGTCGTTGTCGGTGCACTCGGCCAGCTCGCCGGCGACGCAGCCGCCCGCCGAGCAGGTCGAGGTCTCCGTGCACAGGTCGCCGTCGTCGCAGGTCAGCGCGTCGTCGGCCTTGTGCGTGCACAGGGCCACCGGGTCGATGCCCTCGTAGGTCTTGGCCTCGCAGGCGTCCTCGGTGCAGGCGTTGCCGTCGTCGCAGGCCGTGGTGGTGTCGTAGCTGCAGGCGCCGACGTCGGAGCAGGTGTCGGTGGTGCACGGGTTCTTGTCGTCGCAGCTGGTGTGCTGCCCGGGGATGCACTGGCACACGAAGGCCACCTGAGCGCACACGCCCGCACCCTGGTCGTCGGTCTGGCAGGCCTGAATCAGGCAGCCTCCGGCGAGCGCGGGGCAGTCCGCGTCGGTGCTGCAGGGCTTGGCGGCGTCGTCCTTGGCCGGAGGCGGCGTCGGCTGCTCCGTCTCGGGCTCCTTGGTGGTCTCCTCCTCACCGGGCGCGTCGGGGAAACCGACCTGGCGCGACGGGGCGCCCTGGCGCGGCACACCGCTGAGCTCGATGCGCATGCCGGGGTCCTCGTCCGGCGTGGGGCTGGGCATCCGCGAGCCCATCTCGCCCTGCGCGGGCGCCTCCTCGTGGCGTGGGGCCTGGTTGTCCAGCCCGGTGTCGGCGAAGGGCACGAAGACCTCCTCGACAGGCTTGGTGGCGTCGATGAGCGGCTCACCCTCGACCCCGCAGCCCGTGGCCAGCAGGACCAGGCCCAGGCCGGCTGGCGACACGGCGAGCAAGCGCAGCACGCGCCACATCCAGCTCGAGCGCGGCGCCGGGGCTGTGCTGGTGTCGTCGGTCAGGGCGACGGCGGGGAGACGAAGGGTGGGAGCGTTGTGGGCGACCATGGGAAACCTCCAAGCGGCCGTTGCAGGGAGGTTGGCCGCCTCATCGCTCTCAAGACGCAGGGGCTCACAAGCTCTGACAGGCAAAAGTCGATCAAATTTGACGAAGGCCAAAAATCGTTGCAGGGGCGGCCAAAGGATCTGACTTCGGCGGGTTGCGCGTGGGCCTGCAAAGGCGGCCGTGCAGGCGGACGCCCCATGGCTCCGAAACGCTGGCAGGAAGGGCCGCGGGGCGGGTAGGGTCGCGGCCCCGTAGCCAGCCTCAGGAGCGTCGCCCCATGGCCAGAATCATCGCTGTCAGCAATCAGAAGGGAGGCGTGGGAAAGACCACGACCACCATCAACCTGGGCGCAGCGCTCGCCCTCGCCGGCCAGCGCGTGCTGCTGGTCGACCTGGATCCCCAGGGCAACGCCAGCAGTGGGCTCGGGCTGCCGCGAGACGAGGTCGCGGACGGGGTCTATGACGTCCTGCTCGCGGGCGCGTCGGTCGACGACGTGTCGCGGGTGTCCCCGGTGCCCGGCCTCGAGGTCGTGCCGGTGACCGAGGCGCTGGTGGGCGCGGAGGTGGAGCTGGTCAGCGAGCTGGGCCGCGAGCGGCGGCTGCACGCGGCCCTCGACGCCGTGCGGGAGCGCTACGACTGGGTGCTCATCGACTGCCCGCCGAGCCTGGGATTGCTGACGGTGAACGCCTTCGTGGCAGCGGACAGCGTGCTGGTGCCGCTCCAGGCCGAGTACTTCGCCATGGAGGGCCTCAGCGCGCTGGTGAACACCATCGCCGAGGTCCGCCGCTGGCTGAACCCGGGGCTGGAGCGCGAGGGCGTGGTGCTCACGTTGGTCGACGGCCGCACCAACCTCGGGCGCGAGGTCGAGGCCCAGGCGCGGGAGTTCTTCGGCGACGAGGTCTTCGCGACCACCATCCCGCGCAACGTGCGCCTGGGCGAGGCGCCGAGCCACGGCCTCCCCGCCGTGGTCTGGGCCCGCCACTGCCCCGGATCTCGCGCCTACATCGAGCTGGCCGACGAGCTGCTCTTGCGCCACGGCCTCAAGCCCCGGCGACAGGGGGTCGCGTGAGTGGCCGCAAGTCCGGGCTCGGACGGGGGTTGGGGCACCTGATCTCCAAGGACGCGGCGCGCTCCGGCGCGGGCCGGGCGGTGGTCACCCACGCGCCTGTGGACGCCATCGAGGTCAACCCGGAGCAGCCCCGCAAGCGCTTTGTCGAGGGCGACCTCGCCGAGCTGCGGACCTCGATTCGTCGCCACGGCGTGCTCAGCCCCCTGCTGGTGCGGCAAGAGGGGCGCCGCTACGTGCTGATCGCCGGCGAGCGTCGCCTGCGCGCGGCCAAGGCCGAGGGCCTGCGCGAGGTGCCCGTGGTGGTCCGCGCTGGGGCAGACGACGCGGCGACCCAGCTCGAGCTGGCCCTGGTGGAGAACCTGCAGCGCGCCGACCTCGACCCCATCGAGGCCGCGCTGGGCTACCAGCGGCTCATCGACGCCTTCGGCCACACCCAGGAGCAGGTGGCCGCCGCCGTGGGCAAAGAGCGGCCCACCATCGCCAACGCCGTCCGTCTGCTGCGGCTGCCCCAGCCGGTGCTCGACGCCGTCCGCGCCGGCGAGCTGAGCGCGGGCCACGCGCGGGCCCTGCTGCCCCTGGCCGAGCACCCCTCGCTGCACGAGGCCGTGGCCTACGTGCGCTCGGGCAAGCTCAGCGTCCGCGCCACCGAGGGCCTGGTCCGGCAGGTGCTCGCCGGCAGCAACCTGGCCGAGCAGCAGAGCGCACGCCAGCAGCGCGAGGCCATCGCCGCCCCTGTGGCGGCGCGGCTGACGGCGTCCCTGGCGGCCAAGGTGCAGGTCCGTCCCCGTAAAAAGGGGGGCGGACGCATCGTCATCGAGTACGG
>JAUIAC010000360.1 GCA_030425545.1 bacterium
GCCTTGTCACCGGCGACCGTCCAGATGTTGGAGCCGAACTCGCCGCGCTCGGCCTTGCCGAGCACCCTCGAGAGGCGGTCGAGGCGGCCGTGGACCTGGGTGAAGAGGGCGTCGGGCACCGGTCCGCCGAAGAGGGGGCGCGCCGCAGCGCTCACAGGAGGCGTGGCGCCGGCAGGGAGCTTGGCGCGGTCGGTCTTGCCGGACTTGCCGGGGGTGGCGCTGCCGTTGACGCCGTAGCCGGGGGTCGTGGTCACGGGGTGGAGCGGCGCCACCGCGTCGAAGACGTCCTGCAGCAGCCCGGCCTTTCGCAGCGCGGCGTCGGGGGCGTCCTTTGCGGCCTTCTCGAGGGTCTGCCGGACCTGGGCGCGGCGGATGTCGCCGGTCTCGTAGCCCTGCTGAAAGAGCACGACGGTGAGCACGCCGCCCATGTCGCGTAGGGTGAAGGGCTTCATGGCGTCGGCGGGCTTCTTGTAGCCGAGGAGCGGCGCCGCGAGCTTGACCTCGCTCGGCGGCGGCAGCTCGCCGGCTCGCACGCGGTCGATGTAGTGGTTGATGCCCTCCGCGTAGGCCTGGGTCATGGCCTTCATCTCCGGGGTCATCATCGACACAACGCGGTCTGCCACCGCGGCCATGCCCGTGCCGCGCGAGTCCAGATCGCTGGCGAGCGCGACATCGCCGAACACCTCGGTGAGCCGCCCGAGCCCCAGCCTGCGCATCATGTCGATGAGGAAGAAGCGGTCCCGCGCCGCGACGAAGGCGTGCACCCGCGCCAGGTCCTCGCGGTTCTCAGCGTAGACGTGCGGCACGTTGCTCTCGGTGCGCACCACCCAGACCTCACCCTTCAGCCCCGGCATCTGCCAGCGCTCGGTCTCCTTGACCGTGGCGAGCTTGGCCTTGGCGGCCAGGTCGGGCTTGGGCCCCGCGTCCCCCGCGCCGTCGATGTCCGTGGTGGCGCTGTCAGCCCCTGTCGCGTCCGGGGCCGAGGTGTCGGGGCTGCACGCGCCGAGCAGCGTGAGCAGACAGGCCAGCGCTGCAGCGCGTGGGTCGAGACGGGCACACAGGGGAAGGGCGGTCGGGCGATGGTGCATGGGCGACTCCAGGTACGCGCAGAGGGTGCCGCAATCGCGCTTCCCCCGCATCTGCGGCGCGCCGCCTGGGAGCGGCGCCTGAGGCCCTGGCCGCAGGGCTGGCGCTGACGATCGCCTGAACTTCTCAACAAAAATCGGTCGCGACGTTCTAACCAGGCCACGCATTGTGTACCGTGCGGCGTCTACACATCTCCACACACCCACCCGCGGCGCTGTTTCCGCGCCGCTCACCGAGCCCGCCCATGCTCGCTCCCACCCTGGACTCGCCGCCACGCTTCGGTGTCGCCGTCGAGATCAAGCGCACGCACCTGACCCCGGTGGGCGTTCAGGTGGTGCTGCTGGCCTATTGGGCGGCGCACTGGCTCCCGCTGCGTGGGCGGCTGCTCTCGCTGGTGTGGTTGGTGCCGGCGGCCCTGCTCGCTGACTACGCGCTGGTCCGCTGGCGCACTGGCGCCTCGCGGCTGAGCCTGGCGGCGCTGCCGGTCGTGCTCAGCGCCACGCTCTACACCAACTATCCGCTCTCGCAGTCCCTGTGGATGGGGCTCGTGGTGGGCGTCGCGCTGCTCTCCAAAGCCCTGATCCGCCGGCGCGGCCGCCACGTGTTCAACCCCTCGGCGCTGGGGCTCTCGGTGCTGGCGTACCTGACCCTGCTGGGCGTGGCGCCGCTGCAAGACGTGGCGCACGCGTTCAGCGCCGCGCCGAACATGGTGGAGCTCATCTTGCTGCTGGCCCTCGTCGCGCAGCTGCGGGTGCCGGTGGTGCTGGTCACCCTCGGCTCCGTGGTCGGCTTGGGTGTGTGGGCGCTGGTGCACGGCTGGGTGTTGCCCGGGAGCTCGGGGCTCCTGTTCACGCCGGGCTGGGCCCCGGTCACGCTGGTGCTGGTGCTCCTGCTGACCGACCCGGCCACCATCCCCGAGAGCCCCGCGGGTCGGTTGCTCTTCGGCGTGGTGGTCGGCGCGCTCATGGGCGCGTGGGGTGACGTGCTGGTCGCGCTGGGCCGGCCCGACTTCTTCGGCAAGGTCCTGGCGGTGCCCATGGGCAACGCGATGGTGCCTTGGCTGCAGCGCGCCGGCGCGCGGCTCGACCCGCGGCTGCCCTGGCTCGCTCCCGAGTTCAACCGGCGCCACGTCGCGCTGTGGATGGCCGTGGGCGTCGCGCTGCTGCTGGTGGACGGCAAGCCCTCGCACTACACGTCCAACATGTTCGTGTACTCGCGCGCCCGTCCTGCGCTGCTCAAGGCGGGCGGCGATGGCGTGCCGACCTGCGTCGAGAACCCGGTGTACTGCCAGCCCTTCAGCTTCGTGCACGAGGCGCGCTGCTGGGCCGCCGAGTGGGGCGGCGGCACGCGCTGCGGGGACCGCTCGCCGCTGGACCAGCGCGCGCTCCGGCGCTACTCCGGGCACCACTGGTCGGCGAAGCGGGTGGGCAAGCGACCGACGTTGTAGCGAGCGAGCCTGCGCGGGGCCCGTCCAAGGCCGGTGCCGGGCCCGCGGCGACAGGCCATGGGCATCGGAGGCTCCGGTTGCGTCTCCTCGATTCCCCCGAGGCGGCTCAACGTCGCTGATCAGCCCAGGTTCTGGGCGCCGATCGGACAGCTCACGCCCGTGCCCGCCAGGCCGCAGTAGCCGGCTGGGTTCTTGTGCAAGTACTGCTGGTGCGAGGTCTCGGCGAGGAAGTAGTCCGGCGCGGCGCGAATCTCGGTGGTGATCGCCCCGAGCCCCGCGCCCGTGAGCTTGGCTTGGTACGCGAGCAGGCTGTCCTGCGCGGCGGTGCGCTGGGCGTCGTCGTAGGTGTAGATCGCCGACCGATACTGCGTGCCCACGTCGCCACCCTGACGCATGCCCTGCGTGGGGTCGTGGTTCTCCCAGAAGGCGCGCAGCAGGAGCTCGTAGGAGAGCTCGGCGGGATCGAAGACCACGTGCACCACCTCCGCGTGGCCGGTGCGGCCCGAACAGACCTCGCGGTACGTGGGGTTGGGCGTGAAGCCGCCGGCGTAACCCACGGAGGTCACCCAGACGCCGCGGATGCGCCAGAACAGTCGCTCGGCGCCCCAGAAGCAGCCGAGGCCCACCAACGCTTGGGCGCTGCCCTCTGGGAAGGGCCCTGTCATCGAGTGGCCGTTCACGGCGTGGACGGTGTCGACCTCGAGCGGGGTCTCGCGACCGGGCAAGGCGTCGTCCGGGCGGGGCATGCGGGGTGTGCGGCGGCCAAACATGGGCGACTCCTGTGGGCGTGGCTCAGCCGTACGCGCGGATGCGCACGCCGACCTTGCGTGGCGCGCCGGCGCGGGCGATGCCGACGAAGCCAACCGCGATGCAACTGGCCTGGTCGGGGCCGCACTGGGTGTGGAAGCAGCCGCACTTGCCGCCGGTCCACGACTCCCACTTGCCGCCCTGGCACATGATCACGACCTCGTTGTTGCTGTTGCACACGGCCTGAAAGGCCTGGGCGCAGGGCGTGCCGATCATGCCGGGGGCGTCGGACTCGCTGGGCTTGGTGCAGCCGGTGTCGGCGCCCGTGTCGGCCGTGCCGACGTCGGGGCTGCCGGTGTCCTTGGGGTCGGCGTCCTGCGCGGCCATGTCGGTCATGGTCGCGTCCGGGGGGCCGATGTCCTCGGGGCCAGCGTCCGTCGGACCCACGTCGGTGGGGCCCGCGTCGGTCGGGCCCGCGTCGATGGGGCCCGCGTCTGTCGAACCGGTATCCGGGGCCCCGCTGTCGGCCGCGGTGGTGTCGTTCGTGCCGACGTCCGCCTGCGCGGCGTCCGTCGCGTCTGCGGTCGCTCCGTCCGCCTGCGTCGCGTCGGCGGCGGTCGCGTCCTCGTTGGTCACGCCGTCCACCGCGACGCCGTCCGACTGGGCGGTGTCGACCGCGCCTTCGCCGCCAGGCTCCGTCGTGCCACAGGCCGATGCGAACAGGATCGCTCCGCCGATAATCTGCTTCCGCATGCCATGTCTCCGCTGTGTCGCCCTCGTCTCCGTCGCGGAGGCTATCGACCCCCGGGCGCGGGCTCAACCAAGCGACCCTTGCACCGGTGCGGCTGCCCCGTCGGTCCCGCGGCCGCGGCTCGGCACGGCGCGTCGCTGGCCGTGGCGTTCGCCCTGACGCTCGCCCTGACGGCTCCAGCGCCCGACGCCGGCCGCAGCTCACATCACGCGCATCTCCCGCAGCAGGTGCTTGCCGCCCAACACGTCGTGCAGCGCCCAGAGCAGGTAGCGGATGTCGACGTGTATCGAGCGCGTCAGCACCCGGTCGAAGACCCAGTCGCTCGCCATGGCCTCGTAGTTGCCGTCGAAGAGCAGGCCGACCAGGCGGCCTTGGGCGTCGAGTGTGGGCGAGCCGCTGTTGCCGCCGGTGGTGTCGCAGGTGCTGAGGAAGTTCACCGGCACCGAGCCCAGACCCAGGTCGATCCAGGGCGCGCGGGCCGAGGCGGAGCGGAAGCGCATGTGTGCGGCGTCCGCGGCCCTGCGCAGCGCCGCCGGCACGTCGAAGGGGGGCTTGCCCGTGTCTTTGGCCAGGAGCCCGCGCAGGGTGGTCCGCGCGCTGTAGTGGACCGCCTCTTTGGGGCTGTAGCCTCGCACCGTGCCGTAGGTCACCCGCAGCGTGCTGTTGGCGTCGGAGTAGAGCGCGCCGAAGCGCTCACGCAGGGCCGCCATGTAGACCGGCCGGTGCGCGGCCAGAAATCCCGCGTCCTTCTTGGCCTGGACGTCGACCGCCACGCGCTGCGGGTGCAACGCGACGACGAAGCGCAGCATGGGGTCGGACTTGGGGCCTTTTGCGCGGCGCTCGAAGTCCGCACGCTTGGCCGAGAAGAGCTGGTCGCGCCGCTTCGCGTCTGCGAGCGAGGTGGCGCTGTAGACCTCCGCGACGGCCCGCTCGACCGCGCCGGCGGTGGCCTTGAGCGCACCCTTGTCGCTCGGGAGCTGCCCGGCGACGGCCGAGGTGTCGCCCTTGCGGAGGTGCCTTCGCACCAGCGCGTCGGCGGCGTCGATGCGCGCGTCGGCAGGCAGGGCCATGGCCTCCCGCAACATGTAGCCGAAGAGCGCGCGGTCGGCGGACGGCACGTAGCTGCGCGCGCGGTGCGTCAAGGCCCCGGACAGCCGCTTCCAGTCGCGCGCCTGGTAGCCGGCGTCGCGCTCGCCGTCGGCCTTGTCTCGCTGCACCGAGAGCCAGTGCAGCGTCGACGCGGTCCGCAGCAGCACGGGCAGCCGCAACATCCACCCCAGCACCTGGGCGCGTCGCTGCTGGCCCTTCAGGGTCTCGAGCCGGCGTTCGAGGGCCACCAGCGGCGCGTGCAAGCGCGCTTTGCGTCCCGGGTGCGCCGCGGCCCAGGTCTTCAGCGCGGCGAAGCGCTTGGCCTGGCTGACGCTCGCGCCGCTCTTGCGCACGCCGTCCAGCATGCCGCGGGAGTACTTGAGGTAGTTCGCCAAACCGGCGCGCAGGCTGGTCAGCTTGACCTTGGCGCCAGCGTCGCGCGCCTGCTCCGCCTCGAGCAGCGCCACCAGGTCCGCGAGGATGCGGATCGTGCGCGGCACGCCCACCTTCTCGGCGTGGGCGAGCTCGAGCGGCAGGCGGTAGCGGTACGTGCGACCCGGGTAGCCAGCGACCATGACGAAGCTGCCGTGTCGGACGCTCTTGGGGTTGACCTGGAGCCAACGCTTGGGCTTGAGCGGCACGTTGGCGGCGCTGTGGTCGGCCGGGGCGCCGTCCTTGCCCACGTAGGCGCGAAAGAGCGCCCAGTCGCCCGTGTGCCGAGGCCACATCCAGTTGTCGACGTCGCCGCCGAACACGCCGATGGCGCGCGGCGGGGCGTGCACGAGTCGGACGTCGCGCACGTCGAGCTGTTTGATGCGCACGTAGCGCGCGCCGCCGTCGTAGGTGGCCACGCGGCAGCGCCACTTCGCGTCGGTCTC
>JAUIAC010000361.1 GCA_030425545.1 bacterium
TGCGCCAGCTGCGTGCCGATCCTCTTTGGCATCTTCGTGCCGCACCTGAAGGGCAGGGTGGCGACCCTCGCCGCGGTCTCGGCGCTGTCCACGTACGTGCTGCTCTACGCGTGGGCGCGGGTGGCCACGAGCGAGGGCGTGAACCTGGTCGACGTCGTGCAGGGGTGGGGCCCGGTGGCGGCGCTCTTCGACACCGGCATGCCGCAGCTCGGGCTGCTGAACCCCGCTGTGCCGGCGACCTACGGCGTGCTGGTGAGCGTGCTCGTGGCGCTGCCGAGCGCGGTGGCGGGCTTCGTCGCGCCGAGGGCGACCGAGCCCGTGGAGCGCTGAGCGGAGACCTGGAGCGTTGGGTGTCGCGTCCGGCGTCCCGCGTGCGCTGGGAGGCCGGATCTGTGGGCAGGTCGGCGCGCTGGGGTGGGGTCCGCCGCACACGCGAATCGCCGTGACGGATCTGGTACACCGGCGGGAGTCAGGAGGACGAGGCGATGCGAAAGATCGGTGGAGCGCTGGGTTTGAGCGTGGTGTTCGTGGTGGGCTGCACCACTGCGGCAGGTCCGGGCGGCCCGTCGCTGGCGGGGTCAGACGGTGGCGGGGGCAACGACGGCGTCGCGAGCGTCGACGGGTCAGGCGCCGCCGACAGCGCGCTCGACGACGGCGGATCGCCCGACACCGGAGCGCCCGACACCGGCACGCCCGACACCGGCGCGCCCGACACTGGAACGCCCGACAGCGGCACGCCCGACACCGGCACGCCTGACACCGGCACGCCCGACACCGGCACGCCCGACGCTGGAACGCCCGACACCGGAGTTCCCGACATCGGCACACCCGACACCGGCACACCCGACACCGGCACACCCGACACTGGCACACCCGACACCGGCACACCCGACACCGGCACACCCGACACCGGCACACCCGACAGCGGCTCTCCCGACGCCGGCGGACCCGTGTGCGGCGACCTCGTCTGCGCCGCGAGCGAAAAGGGCGGCGGCTGCCCCTTCGACTGCAGCCCCACCGGCGTCCAGGTGTGGCCCTGCGTGAAGAGCAGCTGCGCCACAGAGACCGCGTCCTGCCAGGCCGCCTCGTCCTGCGTCAACGCGGTCGGCAACGCCCTGGCCTGCACCGACAAGTGCGCCACCGTCGACACCGCTTGCTTCGCCAGCTGCCAACCCCAGCTGGGAACGGACGCCAAGGCCATCAGCCTCATGACCTGCGGCTTCACCAAGGGCTGCTTGAGCGTCGGCGGCCCGGTGTGCGGCGACGGCACCTGCAATGGCACCGAGACCCCGTCGACCTGCCCGCTGGACTGCAAAGCCGTGTGCGGCGACGGCAAGTGCGAGCTCCCTGAGACCGCCCTGAGCTGCGCCAAAGACTGCAAGCCCACCTTCCCAGCGTGCGGCGACGGGGTGTGCGCGCCCAACGAGACGGCCAAGTCCTGCGCGTTCGACTGCGACCAGGCGGTGGCCAAGCTGTACACGTGCGTCAAGGGCAAGTGCCCGACCCAGACCGCCACCTGCCTCAAGGAGCCGGCGTGCCAGACCGCCGTGCTGGCGGGCGTGGAGTGCGCCCTGGCCTGCAAGCAGGGGGACCTCGGCTGCTTGACCGGGTGCGCAGGCAAGACCTCGGGCAACACGACAGCGTCGGGGCTGGTCAGCTGTGGGCTCACCTGTTTCTTGTAGGCGGGGGGCGGCGACCACGGCCCAACCGCGATCCTGAGCGCCCAGGTTGATTCCTGGCGTGGGTTTGGGCGACAACGCGGGCATCCAGGAGCACCCCGTGGCCGACCAGCCCAGACCCGCCGTACAGCGCATCGAGCAGATGGAGCGGCCCATGCTCTTGCTCGCGGCCTTCGCCGTGGGCATCTACCTGCTGGAGCTGCAAGGCCTCTGGCGTGCGCTCGACATCGAGCCCATGTACCGGGTCGTGAGCCTGGTGGTCGACCTGGTGTTCTGCGCCGACCTGCTCTTCAAGGTGCGCGTGCTGGGGCGGCCCTACGTGCGGAGCCCGTGGTTCGCGGTCGACCTGATCTCGGCGCTGCCGGTCATCGCCAGCCTCGCCATCGTCCCCGACCTGGTGCACGCGCTCCGCTTCATGCGTGGTTTCCGCATGTTCCGAATCTTGCGCACGCTCCGCGTGCTGCGTTCGCTGCCGGGGATGCGGGGCGCGGTGCCGCTCACCGGACAGACCAACACGCCCGAGGCCAAGGCCTACAAGACGGCGCTGCTGGCCGCCGTGCTGGTCTACGCCGCGACCTTCGTGGTGCTGCTGGCGTGGATCCGTGTCGGCGCGCCGCCCGGCCAGCTCGCGAGCGTCGCCGGGCAGGAGGTCTCCGCCACGACGCACTTCGACGTCGAGGTGATCGACGCCAACGGGGGGCGCGGCTCGCTGCAGCTCCCGGCGCACCGGGTGCTCGCAGACCCGCATCAGGTGGAGTTCTTCCTCGTGCTCGGGTCGCTGCTGGGCATGGCGCTGATCCTCATCGTCGTGCGCTTTCAGCTGCCGGACCTCTGGGCCCGGCAGATGCGGGCCCTGCTCAACGTCGCGCTGCCCTTTCAGGTGGCTGAGCACTTCATGGACAACCCGGACGGCTACGACCTGACCGTGCGCATGCCGGCGACCGTGATCTTCTGCGACATCCGTGGCTTCACGTCGACGGTGGAGGCCCTCGGCGGCGACCTGGACAAGCTCAAGCACCACCTCGAGCGCGCCATGGACGTGGTCGTTGAGGTCCACCGCGGCGAGGACCTCATCGTCGACAAGTTCATCGGCGACGCCATCATGTCCTTTCGTGGCGGCAACCTGGTCTCCGGCGACGAGACCGAGCACGCCGAGCGGGTCGTGCGCGCCACCATGGGCAGCATCCGCGCGCTCAAGGAGCTCAACGACCCCTACTTCCACCAGATGAAGATCGGCGGCGCGTCGGCTGAGCACGCGCTGATCGGCACCTTCGGCACCTCGAACCGGCTGAGCTACACCATCCTCGGGGACCGGGTGAACCTGGCGGCGCGGCTCGAGGCGGCGTGCAACTACTTTGGCGTCATGACCCTCTTCTGTGACCGGACCAAGGCGCTGTGCGCGGGGCTCGAAGGGCTGATCTGGCGCCCGATTGGGCAGATCTCCGTGCAGGGCAAGGACGAGCCGGTCCGCATCTTCGAGATCCATGACGCAGCCGCGGCAGACGAGGACCTGTCGTGGGTCGAGCGCTTCACGGCCGGCATCGCGGCCTACGAGGCCAAGGACTTCGCGACCGCGGACCAGCACTTCCGCGCGGTGGACGGCGCCCGCAAAGACGGCGACGAGCCGTCGCGCATCTACCTGCGTCTGTGTGAGCGGTACCAGCACGGCACGCCGGCTGACTGGTCCCCCGTGATTCGAACGTCGAAGTAGCGCGCCCGGAGGCCTCATGACCGATCTGCTCGCCGCCCGTGGACAGATGGCCATGTCGCTCGGCTTCCACATCCTCTTGGCCGTGGCGGGCATGGCCATGCCGCTGCTGATGGTGCTGGCCGAGCTGCGGTGGCTGCGCACGGGCGACGCGGTGGCGCTGGACCTGGCCAAGCGCTGGTCCAAGGGCACCGCCATCCTCTTCGCCGTCGGGGCTGTGTCGGGGACCGCGCTGAGCTTCGAGCTCGGGCTGCTGTGGCCGGAGTTCATGCGCCTCGCCGGGCCCATCATCGGCATGCCCTTCTCCCTCGAGGGCTTCGCCTTCTTCCTCGAGGCCATCTTCCTCGGCATCTTCCTCTACGGCTGGGAGCGGGTGCCGCCGTGGGCGCACTGGTGTGCGGGCCTGGGCGTGTGGATCATGGGCATGACCTCCGGGGCCTTCGTGGTCTGCGCCAACGCGTGGATGAACACGCCAACGGGCTTCACGCTGGAGGCCGGCAAGGTCGTCTCCGTGTCGCCGTGGGAGGCCATGTTCAACCCGGCAGCCTTCAGCCAGGTGTTGCACATGTTGGTGGCGGCCCTGGAGGCCGTGGGCATGGCCGTCGCGGGCATCCACGCCTGGGCGCTGCTGAAGGACCCGGGCTCCCGCCTGCATCGCATGGCCTTTGGCATCGCCCTGACCGTGGGCGGCGTCGCGGCGCTCGCGCAGCCGCTGACCGGGCACGTGAGCGCGGACCACGTCGCCGAGCATCAGCCCGTGAAGTTGGCGGCCATGGAGGGGCACTTCCACACCGCCAGGGGCGCGGCCTTTCACCTCGGTGGCTGGCCGGACGTCGCCGCGCGCGAGACCAAGGGCAGCCTGGAGATCCCCTACCTGCTCTCGATCCTCGCGTTCTCGGACCCCAACGCAGAGGTCCGGGGGCTCACGGACTTCCCAGAGGACCAGTGGCCGCCGGTGCCCGTCGTGCACATCGCGTTCCAGATCATGATCTTCGCGGGCATGGCCTTGGCTGGCGTGGCCGCGCTCGCCGGCTTTTTGGCCTGGCGTCGCCGGGCGCTGCCGACGGACCCCTGGTTGCTGAAGCTGGTGCTCGTGACCTCGCCGCTCGGCCTGGTGGCGCTGGAAGCAGGGTGGACCGTGACCGAGGTCGGGCGGCAGCCCTGGGTGATCCGCGGGATCATGCGCACTGCCGACGCGGTGACGCCGATGCCCGGGCTGGTGGTGCCCTTCGCGACCTTCACGGTGCTCTACGCGGCGCTGGGGCTCGTCGCGCTGGCGCTGCTGCGCCGTCACGTCTTCGCAGCCACTCCGACCGTGAGCGCGCCAGCCGACGAGGAGGTGAGCCATGCCCGCGCCTGAGCTCCTGGTCGCTGGGGCCATCGTCGCCTCGCTGATCCTCTACACGCTCACCGGCGGCGCTGACTTCGGCGGCGGGGTGTGGGACCTGCTCGCCCGCGGGCCGCGCGCGAAGGCCCAGCGGCGCGCCATCGCGGACGCCATCGCGCCCGTGTGGGAGGCGAACCACGTCTGGCTCATCGTCGCCGTGGTGCTGCTCTTCGTGTGCTTCCCCACCGCTTTTGCCGCGGTGAGCACGGCGCTGCACGTGCCGATCACCGCGATGCTGGTGGGCGTCATCTTGCGGGGCGCCGCGTTCACCTTTCGTGCCTACGACACCGGCCCTGGGGCCAGCGAGCGGGCTCGCGCGTGGAGCCGGGTCTTCGCCATCACCAGCACGGTCACGCCCGTGATGTTGGGGGTCTGCGCCGGAGCGGTGGCCGCAGGCGGCATGCCCATGGACGCACAGGGCAGGGTGGTGACCGACTTTGTGTCGGCGTGGTGGGCCCCCTTCCCCTTCGCCGTCGGGGCGCTGACGCTGGCGCTCTTCGCTCAGCTGGCCGCCGTGTATCTCTGCGTGGAGCGCGAGGACGAGGCGCTCGCGGGTGACTTCCGTCGGCGTGGACTGGTCGCGTCCGCGGCGGTGGCGCTGTGCGCCTGGGTGGCCTGGGTGCTGGCGGGGGAGGGCGCGCCGCTGATCCGCGCGGGCCTGGTGGCGGGCCCCGGCGCCGTCGCCGCCCACGTGCTCACGGGCGGCGCTGGCCTGGTCACCGTGGCCAGCCTCTTGCGTCGCCGCTACCGCGTCGCGCGGGTCGCGGTCATGGCGCAGGCCGTCGGCGTGGTGGTCGGCTGGGCCGCGGGACAGCACCCCTACCTCGTCGCGCCCGACATCACGGTCAGCAGCGCCGCGGCGCCGGAGAGCGTGCTCGTCGCTGTGCTCTGGGCCCTGGCTGCGGGGGCGGTGCTGCTGGTGCCGGCGTTCTGGGTGCTCTACGCGGTGTTCAAGTCCCGCGGGGGCGCAGCCCTGCACTGACAGGCCGCTTCGCGCCCCCTGGCCCGGTCAGCGCGCGTCGCTAAGGCCGTAGCGCCGCATCCGCCGCCACAGCGTGGAGCGGCTGATGCCCAGCGCCTTCGCCGCGTCGCCCTTGTTCCAGCGGGCTGCGTGCAGCGCGGCCAGGACCCGGTCCGCGTCGTCGCCACGAGCCCTGACGGCTGACGCGTCGCCCGGCAGCGCGGGCGCGAC
>JAUIAC010000014.1 GCA_030425545.1 bacterium
GTCAGCGAGGTCCACAGGATGCGATCCGGGAGCTCGTGCGTGTGGTGCGCAGCGCGCTCCAAGGCGACCACGACCTCGGCCGGTGGCGCGGTGGTGACGAAACGATTGAGCCGGCGCATGCGCATCTCAGCGTCGGGCACCTTGGCCAACAGCTGTCGAATGCTTCCCACGTGGGCCTCCGATGAGCCTCAACCCGCCCTGTGCGCCGCGGCACGCTGGTGCCACGCGCGGACTCCGACGCTACCGCAGATCGACCTCGAGCGACGTCGAGCGGCCGGCGCGGACACGGACGGTGAAGGTCCGCTTGAGCCCGAGCGCCTTGTTTTCGAGCACGACGGTGTGGGGGCCGGGCTTGGTGGGAAAGGCGAGCACCGGCGTTCGGTTCGGCAACAGGACGCCGTCCAGCCGCACCGTCGCGCCGGGCACGCTGTCGATGTGCACGTAGCCCGTCTGCCCTGCGGCGCCGGTGGCGCCGTGGTAGCCGATGTCCCCCACCGTGCGCACCACCGCGCCCCGCACCGCGTTGATGAAGGCGACGTACCGAGGATCCGGGTCGCGAAAGGGGTCGGCGATGACGACGGTGCGCTCGGTCTTTCCCAACCGAAAGGAGAGCTCGTAGATCGGCACCTTGGACCGGTCGGGCCACTTTCGGTCGTCGTCCCGGTCGAGCGACACCACCGTCGGGCGGTTCGGCGGCAAGAGCTGCGCCGCGCCCAGCGCGTTGAGCTGTTGAAAGACGGCGCGCAGGCGTGCCCGCGACACGAGGTTGGTGCGGATGACCGCGTCGCGGCGACCCATCATGCCGCGGAGGTGGGACATGACACCGGCGGAACCACGAGCGGTGATCTCGTAGGCCACGTACTGGAAGGGGCCTGGATTGGCGCGCACGAAGACCCGCGCCCACGCCCCCGCGAGCCCGTCCGCCTGGGGTTTGTCGTCGGCGCCACCCTGCGCGCGCAACACGGGCGGCAGCGGCAGACGGGCGCGCAGGACCCGCGGCTGCGCCGGCAAGGGCTGCGGCCGGGCCACGGGGGTCGGCGTGGGCGGGGGGGCCCCACAGCCAGCGGGGATCAGCAGCGCCAACAGCACGAGCAGCGCCGGTCGACGGCCGCGCGCTGCGGGCGCGACGACCTGCGCGGGTCGTCGACCGGAGCGGCGGCGGAGGCTGGGGCGGACACGACGCATCAATCGCTCTCCGGGCGCGCGCCCACGGCGAGGGCGTGGACACGACGGACGACGTGCGCCGTGGCGCTCAGCAAGGGAGAGATTGCTGCGAAGCCGCAGTGTTCGTCCACATGTCGCGCGATCAGGCGCGAGCGCACGCGCGCCACGACCGGCACGGGCGGAGACTCCTCCTGCAGGCGCAGACCGAGATGCAGGTTGACCGCGTCGTGGTTCGTCATGGCCAGCACGACCCCCGCAGAGTAGGCCGACGCCAGGTCCAGGGTGTCGTCGAGGGTCGCGTCACCGATGACCACCGGGATGCCCTGGGCCCGCAACCGCTGCACGCTGGGAGCGTCCGGCGCCGCCTCGATGACGACAACCCGGAGCCCGCGGGCGCGGAGGAGCTCGGCGATCTGCACGCCAAAGCTACCGGCGCCGCACACCACCACGTGGTCGCTCATGCGGACCGCGACCCGCACGAAGAGGGAGCCGAGGCGACGGGTCAGCAACCAGTCCGCCATCAAGCCCACCATGGCCGCCGTGAACGCGGCGCCGAAGAGCATGACCGCCATGCCGACAGCCTTGGCCAGTGGGGTCGACTCCTTGAGCGAGATGTCGCCGTACCCGACGGAGAGCACCGTGGTCCAGACGAAGTACACGGCGTCGAAGTAGGAGAGCCCAAGGGACTCCGAGAAGAAGTACGACGCGGGCAGCAGCATCGCGAGAAAGGCGACGAACACAGACCAGAAGAGGGCGCTTGGGCGGGGCATGACCCCGCGGAGCATCTGCCGAGAGGCGACGATGACGTGCGGCCAGCCCCCGCGTGGCCGGGTCGCCAGCCGCTCGACAGCGAGGTTCGCCACCGTGGGCGCGGCGACGCTGGCCATGCTGAAGACCTCGACGCCGGACATGCTGTCGCGGACGAAGCGCTCGAGCGCCGGATCTGCGATGCGGACCAGGACCGGCAACCCCGGCGCCCTGGCCCGGGCGGCCAGCGCCGCGTCGACGTTGGCGCCGTCGTCGTCCGCGCAGAGCACGAGCAGGTTGGACGCCTCGACGGCGACGCGCGTCAGATCGTCGCTCCAGGGCGCCATGGCCGGCACGACGTGCACGTCGACCGCAGCCAGGCGCTCCCCATAGCGGCGCCGCTCGGCGTCGTCCGCCAACGCGGTGATTCGAAGTCCAGCGCGCGCCAGCTCTTCGGCGACGAGCACTCCGAGCGGGTCCAGGCCCGCGACGACGACCGCTGGAGAGCTCACACCCGCGCGGCGGCGTCGGCCGCTTCGGTCTCGCCAAGCTGCCCCGCCCCGACCAGCGCGCCGAGGATCTCGTCGTCTGTGAGCGTGGCGTCGCTGCCCTTGGCCTTCTCCCAGATGGTCTGAACGCGATCGTCAGTGATGGTCAGACCGTGCTCGTGCAGCCAGAACTGGATGTTGGATCGACCGCTGTAAAAGCCGATGTCGACGCGCTGACGACAGCCGAAGTCCGCCGCGGGAACAGACGAGTAGACGCGGTCGGCAAGGTCCTTACGGCCTGTGCGCAGCGCCTTGATGACAGCGGCGGCGTGCACACCGGTGGCGGTGCGGAAGGCGTCGGTGCCAAACACGGGGTAGTTGTACGGAATCGGCACTTCGTAGGCGCTCGACACCTTGTCGACGTAGCGCCGCAGGTGCGTCATGTCGCGATCGATGACCCCGAGCAGCTTCAGGTTGATCAGCAGCTGGTCGATGCTCGCGTTGCCAACGCGCTCGCCTACCCCGAGGCAGGTGCCATGGACCCGGTCGACGCCGTGCTCGAGCGCGAAGAGGTTGAGCACCAGAGCGAGGCCGCGGTCGTTGTGGCCGTGCCAGTCGACCTTGACGTGCTCCGTGCCCCACGACCGCAGGAGCGAGCGCGTGAAGTTGAGCAGGTTGAGCAGGCCGTCCGGCGTCGCGTGCCCCACGGTGTCCGTCAGGATCAGGCGGTCGGCCCCATTGTCGATGGCGGTCCAAAAGAGCTTCGTGAGGGTCTGCGGGTTCGCTCGAATCGTGTCTTCGGTGACGAAGCTCACCGTGCAGCCGTTGTCGACGGCCAGCTTGGTGGCGTCGCGGACGAAGCCGGTCATGCGCTTGAGGTCCCAACCCTCCACCAGCTGCCGGATGGGAGAGCTGCCGATGAAGGCGCAGATCTCGATCGGCACGCCTGTCTTCTGAGAGATGTCGACCACAGCCTGGATGTCGTTTGGATGCGTACGAGCCGCCGTGTTGGGCGTCAGCTTCATCTTGCAGTCGCGGGCCTCTTCGACGATGCGCGTGACGTCGTCGACCGCTTGCTGGCCCGCGCCGGGGAGGCCCACGTCGGCGTACTCGATGCCGCAGCGGTCCATCAGATGCAGGATCTCGAGCTTGTCGCCGATGCTCGGGTTGCGCACCGACGGCGACTGAATGCCGTCGCGCAGGGTCTCGTCCATCAGGGTGAAGGTCGAGCGGATCGGCGCCTTGCTGCGCTGCACCTCATTCCAGTCGTAGATGAGGTCGAGGTTGTCGCCAGGGGGTTGGGTCGTCATGGCGTGCCTCCTCACGGGGTCCAGGCGATGCATTGGGGGGCATCCTCGGGTTCGGGTCAAGCCTGGGCTCGGCGACACGCCCGCCCGGAGCGCGTCGACGAGAGGTCGAGTCGGCTGCCTGGCCGCGGACCAACGGCTGTCGGGGACGCCAGCGCTCGAGGCGGGGCCCCCGTGCCGAATGCTAGCGCGCCTTGCGGCGGGCCTTGCGCTTCGCCCGCGCCTTCGCGGAGCGAGACGACCTGCCGGCGCGCTTTGCGCCCTTCTTCGGGGTGCTCTTGCGCAGGGGCTGAATCAGCTTCCCCCGCGCGCCCCACTCGAAGGTCCACGTCACCGCGCCAAACGTCAGCTTCGTCGCCTTGAACAGCTGCATCGACCGACCACGCTTGAGCGGCGTGCCTGCGACCAGCGTGCCCGTCCGGCTGCCCAGGTCGGTGACGCGGACCACGCCCTTCGCGTGGGAGATGGTCGCGTGGCGCTTGGCCACCGTGCCGCCGGTCAAGCGGGCGCCCGCCTTGGCGCCCGTGCCAACGACCACCTTGGCGCCCTCGAGCGGCAGCCGCTGCTTGCCGTCCGCGGAGACCAGATAGCCCCAGGGGGCGGCCGAGGCGACGGCGGGCACGGTCAGCGCCAGGCCGACCAGGGCCGCGCAGCCGGTCACGAGGCGTCGCCCGCTTCGCCACGTCGGACGTGCGGGGTTTGGGCGGGTTCGCGCGCGAGGACCCGGGGCAGAGAGGCGGTGCGTGGGCTTCATGGTGCGGCTCCTGAGTCGTCGGGGCGTCGATTTCGTGGGCGATCTTCGCAGGGTCAGGGTGGTCAGGCCCGTCCAGCGGGTCAAGGCGCGCGCCCCTGTGCCCGTACGAGATCGCGCGCAAGCTCGACCACGGCCGGCGGCGGCGGCGACAGCGGCACCGCGTCGACACAGGCCACAGGCCGAGCGCCCACGACCGCGTTGAGCACCAGCCCCGCCCACCCCGGCCCCAGCTCGTCGTAGGTCAGGTGCGCGTCGGCGACGGCGACGTGCTCCCGCAAGAGCGCGAGCGTCGTGCTCGGTAGCGCGCCCGTGTCGGCGGCTGGGGTCACCAGGGCGCCCGAGGGACGACGCAACACCAGGCAGCTCGTGGACGCCTCGCTGAGTCGGCCGACCACGTCGCGGAGCAGCACGTCGTCGAAGCCGCGAGCGACCGCGTCGCGACGGGCCAGCAGATCGCTGGCGATGGCGACGCGTTTGGCGCCGGTCAGGGGGTCCTCCACGTTGCGGATCCGCGGTCCCAGCGCGAGGCGCAGCGGCGCAGTCTGGGCTGGGCCTGCGGCGCTGATGCCCACCCAGACCTCCGCCCGCGCGGGTCCCACGGTCAGCGAGAGCGCCCCCGCAGCGACCAGGTTCAACCGCAGCCGGACGGTGACACCAGCGCCCCCGAGGCCGCGCCGCGCGCTCGGATCGACGAGCGCCCGCTGCGCGGCGTCGGTCACGTGGGCATCGCCCGGCCAGGGCAGCTGACACAGCCTCGCGCTGCGCTCGAAGCGGCGCAGGTGCAGTCGCCAAAGCGCTGGCAGGGGCCCGCCCAGCTGCGCCAGGAGGGTCTCGTACACAGCCTCTCCCGTGAGCCAACCCCGAGGCAGCGCCGCGCAGGGCGCACCGTCGCGCCACCACAGCGGCCCCGCGCCACCCTCTGCGGGTCCCGCGTCGACCCAGCGACCTCCGCTCGAGTCGGAGCTGGAAGCCGGTCGCGTCACGACGTCCTCCTCCCGCTGGTGCCAGGGGCGCGCCCTGCGGGGCCCCTCGCTGTCGACCAGGCCGGGGCAGCCCCGGCGTCTCGCGGTCGTGCGGCGCCGCCGGCGGTCGCGGTGGACGACGCTGTGGCGGCGCCCTCACCCGCCAGCCCGCGCAGGGTCGCGTCAGCCTTCAGGCAGGTCTCGCGCCACTCCGCGTCGGGCTGTGAGTCCGCGACGATGCCCGATCCCACGCTGAGCCACGCGCGCTCGCCCACCACCTCCACCTGGCGAATGCCGACCGACAGCGTCGCGCTTCCGTCGGGGAGCCAGACCCCCAGCGCGCCGCAATAGGCGCCGCGAGGGCGCGACTCGAGGGACGCGATGGCCTGCATGGCGGCGACCTTGGGGCACCCGGTGACGGACGCGGGCGGCAGCGTCGCTTGGAGCCAGGCGGACGCCCTGAGACCCGGCCGCAGGGTCGCGTGCACCTCGCTCTCCAAGTGCCAGAGCGTCCGGTAGGGCACCGCGGTCAACAGCGTGGGTACACGCACGGAGCCCACCTCCGCGACGCGGGCCAGGTCGTTGCGCGCCATGTCGACGATCATCGTGTTCTCAGCGCGCTCCTTGGCGCTGGCGACCATGCGCTCACGGAAGCGCTGATCCTGGGCCCGGTCGGCTGACCGTGGCGCTGTGCCCTTGATCGGTCGGGTCGTGACCCGTCCCGCCCGGTCGACCGAGACGAAGCGCTCCATGGAGAGCGACAACAGCCGGTCCTCGGTGCCCTCGATCGCCATGGCGTAGGGGACCGGCTGCGGCCCACAGACGCGCGCTAACGCCCGGTGCAGCGGCTCAGCGCGAAGCCACGGCGGGGCGGGCACAGCGAAGCGCACGGCCAGGTTCAGCTGGTAGTAGCGCCCCTCGGCGATGCGCTCCCGCGCGGCGCGCACTCCTGCGAGGTAGCGCGCCTCCTGCACCGTCAACGTGTCTGGCAGCGTCGGGCCGGCGCGGGGTGGCGGCGTGCTGGGAGCCGGTGTGCGCGGCGGTGTGCCGGCGATCGCGCGGGTCTGCCGAAGGGGCGCGCGCGGACGCCAGGGGCGCAAGGCGGTTGGCGGGAAGCTCACCAACCTGGCGTCAGGTCCGGTGGCGACCCCAGACGCCGGCCCCACGCCCTCGAGGGCGGCGCCGAGCTCATAGGAGAGCGCCCCCGCGACAGCGCGCCCGGCGCTCAACTCCCTGTCGATCCACGCCAGGGTGGCGCCCGCTGCGTCGCGCCGACCCATTGGTCCCTCAGGCAGCGCCGCACGATGCCGTGCGATCACGTCTGCCGCTCGCACGACGAGGCCGCCTCGCCACGGTTCGCCGGTGGCGTCGACGAGCCCAGCCCAGCCCTGGCCGGCCAGCGCGATCACGACGTGCGACGATGGGTGGGTCAAGGCTCCTCCAGCGCGCCGCGCGGTCCTGGTGCGACACCGCAGTGAATCACGTCTCGCGCGCGCCTCGCCACCACGGCTCCCGCCCCGTCTTGTGGCGCCGGGACGCGAATCGATTGCGCGACGCGCGTGACCCACCCAAGATAGCGCGCACCCTCGAGCGTCCCCACCAGGCGCCCCACCGCGCGCCGGAGCCCCCCATGCCGCAAGACGCCTGGTCACAGCCTGCCGCAGCCGAACCTGTGTGGTCCGAGGGCCGGGCGGGACCTGCCGATGGCGCCGCGGTGCGCCACGACGGCCGCACGCACACCGCCGTGGGCACCCCAAAGCACGGCGCGGGCACGCTCGGTTCGGGCACGCACGGTTCGGGCACCCACGATCCTGCGCTGCGTTCCTATGTCCGCGCGCTGGAGTCGCTCTTTGTGGAGGTCCGCGGCCGGGGGGTGCAATGGAGCCCTGAAGACGGAGAGCTCGCGGCCGGCTGGTACCGAGCGGGCGTCGAGCTGCCGACGGTGGCGCGCGCCCTGGCCGAGCGCAGCGCGGCGTGGCGCCACATGCACGCCGACCGCGCCCTGCCGCGATCGCTGTCGTGGGTGCGCAAGACGGTGGAGCGGGGCCACGTGCCGGGACGACCGATGTGGCGCGCGAACGCAGACGATCGCCACGCGCCCCCGACCCAGGCCAGCGGCGACGCGTTCGACCTGCACCCGTCGACGGTCGTGGCGGGCCTGGCCGCGGAGGGCGAAGCGCTCGCCCGCGCGCACGACGACCCCGCGATCGCGCGCGCCACGCGCCAGGCAGGCGTCGCGCTCAAGCGCCTGGCCGACCACAACGACATCGACGACCTGGAGTACGTGCTTCAACGGCTCGCGGCGATTCGGAGACGCCTGGTGAGCAACGCCCTCGCCGGTCTCGGGGCCTCCGAAGCGGCACGGCTCCGGGCCACCGCCGACGCCAAGGTGCCTGCGCACGTGCGTGGCGCGCCGCGTCGCGTGGCCCTCGTGTCGGCCCTCGCCCAGGCGTTGGACCGCGGGCACCGGGTCGCCCTGCCCTGGTGGTCCGGTTGGGTCCACCCTGCACACGAGGACCCATGAACCAGACACGGGACGCCCACCCGCCGCCACGGGCCCCCTCCAGCTCTCGCGAGGCCGAGCCTGACACGCCGCCCTGCCCGCGCTGCCACGACGCCGGCTTCTTGACCCGGGCCGGGCCGCGGCACGCGGAGGCCGTGGTCTGCCGCCACCTGGCAAACTGCCGTGTCTGCCGGGGGACGGGACGCCATGTGCACCGCGACAGCGCTGGCCACGACGTGCTCGCGCCCTGCCCCTGCGGTCTGGCCGAGATCGCGGCCAGGGTCCAGCTGTACAACCGCGCCGGCATACCGCCGCGCTTTCACGACAGCCGCCTGTCGGCCTTTCGCGTGCATCACCGCAGCCAGGCTGCCGCTCGCAGCCACTTTGAGCGCATCCGCAACGGCTTTCAGGCGGGCGCCAAAGGTGTGGGGCTCTTCGGTCCTCCAGGGGTCGGCAAGACGCACCTGCTCACGGGCGTCGCAGGTTGGATGACGCTGACGCGCGGCGTGGAGGTGCGCTACGCCGACTTCAGCGGGCTCATCGCGGAGATCAAGCGCGGCTTCGACCAGGGGTTGGGCGAGGCGCGGGTCATCGAGCCCGTGGCGCGGGTCCCGGTGTTGATGATCGACGAGCTGGGAAAAGGCCGAGGCAGCGACTGGGAGCGCGGCGTCATCGACCAGATCGTCTCGCAGCGATACAACGCCGGCCTGTCGACCTTCTTCGCCACCAACTACCGCGCGAACCCCGGCCAGGCCACGCGCGGGCTGGCCTCCGAGCTCGAGCTCGAGGAGTCCCTACGCGCCCGGCTGGGTGTGCGCGTGTGGTCCAGGCTGCAAGAGATGTGCACGCTGATGGAGATCGACGGTCCAGACGCCCGGGCGGAGCACACCGACCGTGCGGCGACGGGTCGCCACCAGGCGCCGCGCGGCCTTCGCCCCGTGCCCCCCAGACCGCGCTGAGCTCCGCGACGCCTGGGCGCGCGCGACCTTGGCGAGGCGTCCAGGCGTCCAGGCGTCCAGGCGTCGCGCGTCGCCGGGTCAACCCGCGCAGGTCGACGCGCGCACGTATCGGGCCCGGCACACGGCACGCAGTGGAGATTGGAAGCCCGAGATGCAGTGTCCCAAGTGCCAGTTCGAGCAGCCAGCCGGGGGGCGCGAGTGCGTGCGCTGCGGCGTCATCTTCGCGAAAGCCCGACCTCCAGAGGCGGCACGGCCGGCCGGTCTCCAGGCTCGGCGGGCAGCGCGAGCGCCGCCTCCGCCGGGCGTCGAAGCCGGCCGAAAGGGGCCGGGGCGGGCGACGACGCCTCCGCGCGGGCCCGCCCCTTCACCATCGCGCGCGTCGGGTCCTCTGGGCGCGGCGGATGTGACGGGCGCCCTCGACTCGAAAGGGCCCGCCGGCGGTCGTGAGCGTCGCGGGCGGCTCAGCCTCAAGCGCCGCGCGTTGGTGCTGCGGGAGCTCGCCCACATGGCCTCCGCCGGCACGCCGCTGGACGAGGGGTTGGACGCCCTCGGCCAGGCCCTGGGTGGCGGCGACGGTCGCGCCCTCGCCGCCGCGGCGCTGGCCGTGCGCGGTGGCGCGTCGATGTCGGAGACCCTGCCGCGCTGCTTGGGGCTGGACGACGTCGAGCGGGCGCTGCTGGTGACCGCGGACCGGGCTGGCCGCTGGCCCACGCTGCTCGAACGGCTGGCGGAGCGCTCCGAGACCCTCGTCGACGTGCGGGGCAAGCTGCTCAGCGCGCTGGCCTGGCCGGCGCTGACGCTGCTGATGGCGGCGGCCATGATCCCCTTTCCGGAGCTGATCAAACATGGCGTAGGCGCCTACATCGCCGGCGTGACAGCGTGGGTGGGGGGCATCGGCGCGGCCGGCGTCGCGCTCTTCGTGGGGGCGCCCGCGCTGTGGCGCGTCCCGGCCTTTCGCGGCGGGGCGCTGGCCGTGGCTGGCCTGGTGCCCGGACTCTCGCGCCTGGCCAACGCCCGACGGTTGAGCCTGCTCTTTGGCGCCCTCGGGCCGGCGCTCGACGCTGGGCTCCCCATCGGCGAGGCCCTCGCGCTCAGCGGCAAGGCCACAGGCGAGCCCAGGGTCGGCGCGCGGCTGAGCGCCATGGGCCCTGCCCTCCAGGATGGCGGGGATCTTGTGCAGCTGTTGGCGGGCGTGCCCGGCATGGACCCTGGCAGCCGCGCACGGGTCGCGAGTGGCGTCCGCACCGGCCGGCTCGCCGACGCCTGTCTGCGCCTGGCGCGAGACCACGCCGAGGCGAGTCGCCGGGCGACGGAAGTGTTCGGCGCGTTCGTGCGTTTTGGGCTGACCCTGCTGGTGAGCATGGCGGTCGCCGGGGCGCTCATGGAGCAGATGCAGCAGCTGTTGACGAACCCCTTGTCCATGGTCCCCGGTGCGGAGGGCGACGAGCTGCAGCGTGAGCTGCGCAAGGTGCTACCTTCGCTGGGCATGTAGTGAGCCTGGAGCGGTTGATGCGAACCACGTTTCGAGTCGTTGGCACCTTCGTCCTCGCGCTCCTGGTCGGCGCGGTGGTCGGGTGGCAGACCCTGGGTGCTGAGCAAGCGCCGCCGCCGCTCGCGCCGCGGCCGGTGGCGTCTACGGATGACGCGATTGGCGCGGCGGAGCTGCAGGTCCAGGGGAACGAAGCGGCGACGAAAGCGGCGACGAAAGCGGCGACGAAAGCGGCGACAGACCCGGCCACGACGACGCCGAGCGAGCACGGAGCTGGCGACGCCAAGCGGGCCCACCGCGCCGCAGCGTCAGCCCGCACGGCCCGAGTCGCCGTGGGCCGCGACAGGGCGCGTCGCGCGGCACACGACGCCCCACCGCAGCCCACGGGCGCCGCACACGCGGACAAGCCGTCGCCTGAGGAGGGGACAGCGGCGCGGGACGTCTTGGTTCCCTCCGCCACGTCGCGGCTGAGCGACGACGACTCCGATCTGCTCCCGCGCGGCGACACAGCCGTGGTCGAGCTCAACCTGGCCGCCCTGGGCCTGACATCGCTGCCGGTGCGCCGTGGCACCATGTCCCGTGACGGTGCCGGCCACTGGCGCAAGAAAGCACGCCGCGTTGCGACCTTGCGAGGACCCAAGGCGCGGGTGATCCTGCTCCACGTGGGGCACGATCGTGAGGGCCAACCCGTTGTCGCGCACATCCGAACCCGCACCGATCCTCCGGTGGAAGGCCTGATTCAGGTTCGATTTGGCGACAAGGCGCTGCCCATCCGCGCAGCGCAGCACGCGTCGACGCCGCAGCCTGACGACGCGCCGTAGAGCCCTCGACTCGGACCGCGCACCTGTCGGGACGCCGAGCTGACGGCGACTTGCGCACCGAACAACCCCTCGCATTGACCCAGCCTGCCCTGCGGGGCTCAGGAACCACAGGCCATGCATCTGAGCCCCTGGACCGTGGGTTGACGCTCGTCGAGCGCATCGACGTGCCCTCTCGCCCCTCTGCCAGGAGGGCCGGTGGGAGAACCACGGGCAGGTGTGTGCCGCAGCACGGTGGGCTCAGCTTGGCGCGCTCGCCGCGCAGGCGCTGCCGGCCTGAACGACGCCGGGCCCAAGGTATATGTTCATCTAGTTCTTGCCGAGTCGGCGTCGCGCGCGTGGGAGCCCTCCCACCGGCGAGGTCCGCCCGGGCCGAACCACTGAACATCCGTTCAGCCTGCGATCCCGGGGAGTTTCATCGGCAGACCCGCGGTTGGCGCCGCGTGCAGCGCTAGGCGAGCGCTAGGCGATCGGCTAGCTCGGCCTGCCACGGCGTCAAATCGCTAGTTGACAGCGTTACGCCTTTATTTTTAATGACTTCACGGAATGCTTGGGGAGGCGGCGGAAGAATCTGATCATGCCCGGCGGACCTCGCGAGGCGATCGACAAGTAGACACTTATCACCCTGTGGACAACTGAGAAAGGGGAACAATCTTGGGGCCCTCGATCGCTCGATCCACAAGAGAGCCACAGGGAGTTATCAACACTTTCCACGACTTCAAGTGGATCATTCCGCGCTGGACGGTTGTCAATCTGTAGGGCCCTGCACATAGTGGCTTCACGAACTCAACAGCGCACTTGAGCGACTTGCAGCGCTTGATCTTGCGCCGTCTCTTCTTGCCACTGGAGCCGCCCGTGTCCACCAGCAACGCTCTGAAGCGCCCCTCAAGGAGCCCCGTGAACTCCAGCACTTCCAAGAAAGGTCAGAAGCGCAGCCGCTCGCGCACCATCCCCATGCGTCGGCTCACCCGCGAAGAGATCGCGGAGGGGATCGAGCTGGCGGAGTACATGGACTACCGCCGGCCACAGCGACGCGCGGACTGTGCGAGCGGACCGCGGCCTTGCCCCTTCGTCTCGTGCAAGCATCACCTCTATCTAGACGTCAACCCGAACACGGGCTCGATCAAGATCAACTTTCCGGATGTCGAGGTGTGGGACATGCCGCACACGTGCGCGCTGGACGTGGCAGAGCGCGGCGGAATCACCCTCGAGGATGTCGGCTCGATCATGAACCTGACCCGCGAGCGGATCCGGCAGGTCGAGGTGAGCGGCCTCGAGAAGCTGCAGGTGGATCCCTTTGCCGAGAACATCCGCGAGCTGCGCACGCTCGACGACTGAGCGTCGTGCCCTCGGTGTGCGGAGTCCCGCGGCGAGATAGACACCCGGCGCCGGTCGTGGCCCCATGTCGCGTTCTGTCGCGGACGCAGTGACGCGTCGCGCGGACGGACCATGAGGGGACGCGCATGCCAGACACGCAATCACCTGCGGCTCCCAAGCGGGCGAGCCGGCCTGCCATGGCGCGCGGCAAGGCGCCGCAGCGGCTCGCCTATGTGATCGCGAGCATGGCTCCCGACGCGTGGGCGCCCGAGGCCGTCATCGCGGCGGTGGAGGCGGCGACCGTCGCTGGTCTGGCCATCGTCGCGGATCCGGAGGTCGGGGCGCTGCTCTCAGCCCATGACCACGTCGCCCATACGTTGCCTGCGCCCGCCGGGGTGACCGTCGCCGCGTCGCTGGGGAAGTGGACGGCGAGCCACGGTTGGGCCGCAGACGACGACGAGACCCGCCACGGGGCAGGACCGAGCGCGCTGATCTGTGCGCTGCCCGTGCCAGCGCCCGCCGCCGGGCGAGCGCTCCGCGACGCCCTGGCGCGGGCTCAGCTCCTCCGTCAGTCGCTGGCCAACGGTGCCGTGACGGTGCTGGTCGACGCGGTCGACACCGCGACCTTCGTGCTGGCCCTGGCGGATCATGACCCCGAGCGCGCTGAGGCGCTGCGGCTCAAGGCCGTCAATCACCTCGCCGCCTTCGACCGCTCGCTGCAGCGCGCACAGGGCGCGGAGCCCGAACCCCCAACCGGGCTGGTGTTGGCGCCATGGCCCGTGACGGCGCGGCGTCGACTCGAGCGCGTCCACGACACCAGCGGCTGGATGACACGCGTCCAGCCGATTCAGCCGCTGTGCGGTCCGACGCCGGACGCCCACGGGCTCCTCACGCTGGACGCCGCTCTCTCGTTGATCCGCTGGAAGCCAGGCGTCACCGCAGCGGCCCTGGCCCACGGCGGTCGCCCGTGCAGCCTCGCGGTGTCGCTCACGGGCACGTCGCGGGCGCTGCTGCGCGCGCTTGGCTCGGACCCGCTCGGCGCCGACGGAGGCACGCTCGCGTGTAGCGCGCCGCTCGATCTGACCACCGTGCGCGCCCTGCTCCAGCACCCCATGGCGGGAAAGATCGCGGCGCTGGCCGCCCCGGACGTCGAGCCAGAGGCGCTCGCGCTGCTCCAAGAGCGCGACGACCTGCTCGTGCTCCGCATGCCGGACATCGCCGCCCACGGCCCGGCGCGTCAGCTGCGCAGCACCGCGTTTGGGGTCTTCGTACGCGACGCTCAGCGCCACGTGGACCCCGCGCTGGGGGCGTTGCAGCGCACCGACGGCGGCGGCGCCCCAGAGGAGCCGTGGGCGGGCATGCTCGCGATCGCGATGCACGTCTGTGGCCAGCTGCCGGGACATGCGACGGTCGTCGCCGACGGGGACGGCACGCTCGCCCTCTGCGCCGGACAGACCCACGCGCTGGACGCCGCGCAGGTCGCGGCTGCGAAGGCCCGCCGGGCTGCCCGTCCCTGCGCCGCTGTCATCGACGGCCCGCTGACCCACCCGCAGGTGGTCGCCGCCCTCGCCCGCGCACAGGTCAAGGCGCTCGCCCACCGCGGCGTCGAGCGAGACGAGGCGGCGATCCTGGCCGCCGCAGGTGAGGCCGGCATGGCCCTGTTCACGCTGCCGGACACCTGGGCGACGGACCTGCTCTAACAGACCGCCCCCCCGTCTCGCGTGGGGCGGCCACGCCGGTCAGGGTCCCACGTCACGGCGCGGGGTCCCCTGCGGCGCCGTCTCGAACTCAGCTGTGAACACTCGGCCTCAGCGGCGCCCCCTGAGCTCCAAGGCGTGACGTGGCGCTCGGAGTCCCGCTTGGGCGGGTACCGGCGGGCCGGGCGCGCGAACGCACACCGGGCCGCGCCTTGACGTTGCTTCGACGCGCGTCGGAAGCTGCCCAGGCTGGGAGATGTGGAATGCGGGTGACGTGCGACAACTGCGGTGCTGGGTACACGCTGCCCGACCACAAGCTGAGCCCTGGGCGACGCGTCCAGTTCAACTGTCGCCACTGTAGCCACCGGGTCGTGGTGTCGGTGCCAGCCGAAGAGGTCGTCGCCGGCCCGATTCAGCCCGCCGCCGCGTCTCGCGAACCCCGCTGGTTCGTCGCAAACGCCGACGGGAGCTACCAGAAGCTGGCTGAGAGCGAGGTCGCTGCGCTCATCGACAGCGGCGAGCTGGCGGCGGCGACCCTCATCTGGCGCAAGGGCTTTGGCGAGTGGGCCCCCGCGGGGCAGACCGCGCCTTGGGTCGAGCGCTTTGCCCAGCGTGCGGCAGCTTCCGCGCCCCCGAGCGCCCAGGCCAGCCCAGCGCCGCCACCCGCCGCTCAGCCGGTCCGCCGGGCGTCGGCCGCCCACAGCGCCCCTCCCGCAGCCCAGCCCAGCGGACCTCGCCGATCGCGCCCACGCCGGAAGACCGACCGCGGACCGGCAGGCGCGGCCGACGCCGCCGGAGCCGACAACGCCACCCTCGCCGGTCAGGCGTCGGTGGTGGGCACGGCCGGTCCGAGTCGGGGACAGGAGGCGGTGTCGCTGCCGATCATCCGTCCGAATCGCGCGCCGTCGGGGGTGGTGCCCTCTCGTCAGCCGCGACCCAGCCCTCGACGGACGTCCGGGACCCACCGCGCCCCCTCGGGCGTGGCCTCCGGACCGCAGCCCGCCGCGCCGGCAGCCAGCGCCGCGCCAGCGCCCCAGGTGAGCGTTCGGGTCAACGCCGCCCACCTGCAGCCGGGCGGACAGCAGCACGCCGATGGAGCGGGCGGGCGCTCCGCGGCGTCGCGACGGTCCCCGTCCCAGCGGGTCGACAACCGGCGGCCCCCGTCCCAGGCGACGCAGGCGCCACGGGGCCCGGCGGGTGCCCGCGGGCCCGAAGAGTCGGGGCGCTTCGCTCCCGGGGCGCAGCCCAGCGGTACGCCCATGGACGGCGGCGCCCGACCGGACGACGGCACGGCCTGGTCGCCTGCGACGGACACGTACATCGGGCCACGCGATCGCTTTACCCACCGCATCGGCTCCGACCAGGAGCGACGCCACCTGCTCGCGCAGGTCGAGCGCGAGGGCCGCCTGCGCCGCGAGCTCCGCCGGTGGCAGTGGGTCGCGCTCGCCACGGCCGCGGTGGCCATCGTCGCCTTTGGGGTCGCGATCTTCGGTCTCGTGGGGATGCGCATGGCCGAGAAGCGGGCCGCCGCCTGTGCCCCACGTGGGGCCGAATCCAGCGTGGATTCGAAGCCTGCGTCGGACGCCAACGATGAGCACGACAAGGCGAAGGACGAGGCGAAGGACGAGAGCGCCGAAGCCGGTGGGCCTACGAGCCCGGCGCCCGCGTCTGACGAGGGACCGGACCATTAGCAGCCTGTGGCGCATTCCGCCTCGGCGGCTTCATCGCGCTGACACATCGCCCTGCGACCCCGCGCTTGAATTGGCTACGGCCGGTCCTGCGCACTTGGGAAGCGACAGGGCTTGGTCATCGCGCGAAGCCCCTCGAGGGTCCAATGCGCTACAACCCCCGTCGCACTTTCCACAGGAGGACTGAACATGACCTGGACTCGCATGGACTACGGCCGCCTGCTCGACGACTTCAACGTCGGCGCTGTGTACCAGCACCCCTTCGAGCTCACCGTCGACGAGAGCGTCATCGGCCCGTACATGGCCAGCTTCATCGACGCGACGCCGACCTGGACGTCGACCCCCTTCGCGAAGGGGCTAGGCTTCGCTGGACGCCCGGTGCCGCCCCACCTGCTGCTCAACCTCGGGCTCTCCTTCTCCGTACATGACACCTCGCAGCAAGCCATCGCCCACCTGGCCTACGTCAAGGTGGCGTTCCCCAAGGCGCTGCCTGTGGGCGGGACCGTGCGCGCGGCGTCCCGTGTCATCGGAGCCAAGCCCAGCTCGAAGGGCGACAAGGGGGTCGTGCACGTCCAGACCGTGCTGGTCGACGAGCACGGCGACCGTGTGCTCGACTTCGAGCGCAAGGCCTTGATTCGTGCTGGCGCGATGTCCGATCGACCCCACGTGCCGCACGACACCGCCGCAGCGATGGGCCGCTCTCCGGACACCGACGTCGGCGACACGATCGCCTCGCGGCCCCTGCCAGCCGGGCTCTTTCAGCCGCCGCTCTGGGGACGGCTGCAGGACTTCGAGCCCGGCGCGGTCCTGGTCCACGCCAACGGCCGCACGGTCGGCGACACCGAGCACATGCGCCTGTCGGCGGTGTGCCGCAACAGTCATCCGCTGCACTGGGACGCCGTCTACGCCAAGGCCAACAGCTTTGCCGGCGAGCGCGTGGTCTACGGCGGGCTGGTGTTGGCCTGGACGCTGACCCAGTCGAGCCTGGACACGGGCGGGCATCTGCTGTGGGAGCGCGAGTGGTCGGCGGGAGCGCACCCGGCTCCGGTGCTCGCTGGCGACACGATCTTCTCCGCGACGCGGGTCGAGACGGTGACCCAGCTGAGCGCTGACGTCGGCGAGGTCACGCTGCGCGTGGTCGGCGTGAAGAACGCGCGACCCGAGGCGCTGTTGGCCGAAGGTCACGACCTCTTCACCGCGGAGCGAGCGAAGGACAAGGCGGACCGGACTGCCGCAAAGGTGGTGGAGATCACCCGCCGCGTGCTCGTCCGGTCGTGAGCACCGCGGGCGCCACGGCCCGACTCCAGCCACCGACCTGGGTCGCCCGTCGCTCGCGTGGCTGCAGCGCTACTTCGGCGTCCGCCAGTCCAGCTCCCCGGGGAGCAACACGCCCTGTCGAGACCACGTCACCTTGCCCTGACGGTCCAAGGCGTAGGTGGTCGGGAACGCCCTGACGTCGAACCGCTTGGCCACGCTGCCGTCGTCAACGAACGCGCGAAACGAGCGCGGCGTCGTGCTCAGGTAGTCCCTCACGGCGGCGGGATCGTCGACCGCGACGCCGAGCACCTGCACGTCGGGGTGACGTTCGGCGAACGAGCTGACCGTCGGCGATGTCGCCTTGCAGGCTGTGCACCAGGTCGCCCAGAAGTAGAGCACCACCGGCTTGCCCTGCAACGACGCCAGCGACACCGGTGCGCCCTCTACCGCGCTCAGTCGCACGTCCGCGGTGGGGAGGGCCGAGGGGCCCCTGGAGAGGAAGAGGCTCATCACCGCCATGAAGGCCACGGTGAGCGCCAGCGTGCTCAGCACGGAGCGAACCGGCCCCAACCACCGCGCGGCCCCGGCCTCGTCAGCACCGACCGGACCTGGCGTCGCTGATGGTTGTGTGGACGACATGGGCTCTCCCGGCCTTGGCGCCGGCGAGGTGCCGCGGGGATCGCGGCTCCGGCCCGACACCGCAACCCCTCAGCGCGGGCGGGCATTTCCCTCGGCGGTCTACTTGACCCCGCCGCGCGCTTGCACGTGACCCGGCGGCGAGGTCACAGACTGCACGTCGATGGCGAGCGTCGTGCCCTTGGGTACGAGCGTGGTCATCACCGAGAGGTCCAGCGAGGGCAGCGGCACGCTCGCCAGGGTCCCCTGCAGCTGCCCCACCAGCGCCCCGGTCACGGCCGGGAGCAGCTTCTCGAAGAAGCCGATGGTCCCCTCGCCGGCAGAGACGCCGCCGAGCAACACCGAGTCGATGTCGCTCTCCAACGTGTGGATCTTGCCGACGTTGAGCGCGATCTCCTTGCCGTTCAGCCCCTTGACCGCGTCGGCGGACACCGTCGCTGCGGCGGACACGTAGGCCCGCACGATCAGGGTCTTGCCGCCCATGGTGGCGGAGATGTCCATACGAATGTCGCCGAGCTGCAGCTCGGGCTTCCCCCCAGGCACGCAGTCGCTGAGGATCGGCGGCAGCAGGAAGTCGGTCTTCACCTTCAGGTTGGAGATGCCGTAGGCCTTCAGATCCAGGCCGCCAAGCACGCTCGGGTCGACCGTGAGCAGCAGCGCGCCGCTTTGCCACATGGCCGCCAGCAGCTGGTTGGCCGAGTCGTGGTGCAGCGCGATGTCCATCGGGTTGACCTTGTCGAACGACGCCAGGGTCTGGCTCGTCTTGAGGCACGACCGACGCGCCAACGCGCCGTGGATGGTGCGCGAGATCTTCTTGACGCTGGTCAGCCCCGCCTTCATGCGGATGCGCGCTCCGCCGGGCTTGCCGCTGGCCGGACCGTAGAAGTTCAGCGAGCTGAGCTTGGACGACATCTTGAGCGGGGTCGGCAGCCCGCCGAAGAAGCCGGGGACGTTGAAGCCGGTGTCGATGGCGAAGGCCTGAAGCATGTTGCCGAGCGGGCCGTCGAGCTTGGCGCCGATCTGCTCCTTGAGCGTGTTCTCCAAGGCCTTGGTGATCGTGCCGTCGAAGAGGTTGAGCAGCCAGTTGACGAGGAAGCCCCACCCGTTCTCGATGGACACCTTGAGCCCGTTCAGCTTGACCTTGACCCCCGAGGTCTTCGCCTTGACCGTGCCCGAGCTGTAGACGGTCACCGACACGTTGCCGCTGACGCTCGCCGAGGTCGCGGTCACCTTGATCTTGAGGTTGGGCGACGCGAGGTTCTGCCCCTCGGCATAGACATTGGCGACCATGCTGTAGATGGTCGCGCCGAGCCCCAGACCGCCGTTCTTCGCGGTCAGCTTGATCTTGGGATAGCCCTTGTTGATCGAGCTGTTGCCGAACTTCACCGACGTGATGCTGACGACGAACTTGAAGAAGCTCCAGCCGACCGGGAACTTGGCGCTGAGCAGCGCTTTGGTGTCGAAGTTCTTGAGCACGAGCTCGACCACAGTGGCGATGTCCTTGGGCGACTTGTGGTTGCGATAGCCGGAGTCCAGCACCTTCTGCCCGAGCCAGGCCTCCACGCCATTGGCGATGAGCGCGCCGCTGCCGTCCTTGGTCTGCGTCTTGTTGTACGCCTTGGCCGAGTAGAACGACTGCGTGTGCGAGGACGCGTTGCCCCACTTGTCCTTGGCCACGATGCGGATCAGGTTGAGCCCCTGCGACACGCTCATGACAGCGGAGAGCCCGATGCCGTCGCCAGCTTTGACCGGCTTGCCGTTGAACGTGACGCTGCCGAGGCCGCTGAGCTCGTCTGCGGTGCTGAACTTCACCGTCACCGTGCTGGTGTGGATTCGGGTGACGCCGCGCTTGGGTGAGCTGACGTTGATGAGCGGGCCGCTGCTGTCGGAGAGGACCTTGCGGCTCGCCTTCAGCTTCGGGAAGTCCTTGAGCGTGGCGCTGATGGTGTAGAGACCGTCTTGCTCGAGGCTGACCTGCGCGTTCACCGTGTCGACCAGCGCCCCCTGCGGCGTCACCTTGATCGGGGCGATGGCCAGGTCGGGGACGTCGTTGCCAAAGGCGTCCTTCGACACGGCCTTCAGCCCGATCTTCTGTCCGGTCGCGTAGTTGTCGCTCTCGGGGTCCAAAGCGAGCTTGAAGTTGACCGGGGGGCCTGCGACGACGGTCAAGGTGGCGGGCACGAAGTCGGTGACCGCGGCGGTCTCGCAGGTGACGGCGTGCTGGCCGGTCTTGGTGCAGCTGACCGCCGTGCCACCCGACGCCGAACAGCTCGCTGGGGCCTTGAGCGACCAGTCCTTGGGCTGAGGATCGGCGACATTGCCAAACTGGTCGTAGGCGACACAGGCCGCCTGCGCGCCCTTGCCGGCCTCCACCTCGGTCGGGGTCAGGGTGACCTTGGTGAACGCAGGCACGTCAGGCAGGACTCGGAGCTTGCCCGGCACCTTCTTCAGCGCCCCCGACGTGCAGGTCAGCGCGTAGTCGCCCGCCTTCTTGCTGGTGACGACGCCGTCGATGACCGTCAGGTCGGCCGCCGAGTCGAGGGTCGACGTGGCGCCGGGGGGCGCGGTGGCCACGTTGCCGAAGTCGTCGACAAAGCCGCAGGTCGCCTTCGCTCCCGTCCCGCCGGCCGTGATCTCCTGCGGATCGACGAGCGCCGTCACGCCTGTGGCAGCGCCAGCGACAAAGCGCACGTCGACCGGGTCAGACGTCAGCGCCGGGCTCGCGAGCGTGCACCGGACCGGGTGCTTGCCGGCGACGGTGCTGACCACGCCAAGGCCCCCCGCGACGGTGATCTTGAGCGGCGCCTCCGCCTTGAGCTGCGCAGCACCGGCGGGCAACGCGACGGCGTGTCCACTGGCGTCTTCAGCCGAGCAGGTGATCGGGGCGATGTCTCCGACGACCGTGTCGGTAGCGGGCGCCTTGGCGACCAGCTTGGCGATGGCCCCGGCGACGACCACGAACTTCGCAGGCGCCTGGGCCGCCTCGGCCACATCGGCCGTGGCACACCTCACCGTGCCAGCGCCCGGCTTGTGGCCCGTGAGGGTGAGGCCCGACGCCGTGGCCACCTCCGCGGGAGCGACCACGGCGGAGAAGCTCAGCCCACCGACGACGCGGTCCTCTGCGTCGTAGGCCGTGCACGTCACGTCCGACGTGTCGCCCACCACGATGCTGCCGTTGGCGAGGGAGGCTTCAGTGCGGACCGCGGGGCCAGCCCCTGGGTCGCCCGTGGTGTCGCCCAGCTCGACCCCACCGCCCCCGGTCGTGTCGGCCGCCGGCGCGAGGTTGTTGCCCGTCGGCGCGCTGTTCCCGCACGCGGCGGCGAAGAGCGCGCAGCCCAACAGGGCGAGGTGTGAACGAATCATGGTGGTGACCTCCCGAGGCGACGGGAGTCTAGCGGATCGCGCACGCGGAAGGCGACGGATTCACGGGGTCGCCGCGCGCGCTGCGATGCCTCGGGGCCCCAAAGTCGACGCCACGGCGGCCCGGCGCCGCCCAGGGGAGCCTCAGTCGCGCTCGGCCAGGATGTGGGCCAAGAGGCCGCGGCAGCCGGCGTCGCAGATCCGAAAGACCTCGTTGAAGCCGTCGGACCCACCGTAGTAGGGGTCGGGGACGTCCTGGCCGCGGGACGCTGGGTCCCAGTCGCGCAGGAGGCTCAGCTTGGTACCGTGGGCCGGCGTCGGCGCGATGCGGCGCAGGTTGCCGAGGTTGGCGCTGTCCATGGCGACGACGTAGTCGAACGCGTCGAAGTCCGCTGGCGTCACCTGCCGGGAGCGCCCCGACAGTTGGACCCCCTGTGCGGCGGCCGCGGCGGCTGAGCGCCGGTCGGGCGGGTCGCCGGCGTGATAGGCCGACGTCCCTGCAGAGTCGATGTCGATCCAAGCGTCAGCGCCCGCTTCCGCCACAATCTGGCGAAAGATGCCCTCCGCGGTCGGCGAACGGCAGATGTTGCCCAAGCAGACAAAACACACACGCACCATGGCGACGCACTCCGAGTCGGTGGGCACGCTGGGCGTCCCGCTGGTCGCGCAGCCGAGCCAGATTCCACGTGGAGAGCCAGCATAGCACTGGCGTCATCGCGCTGGCGTCATAGCCTGGGCGTCCGATTCGCGCGGGCGCCCGAGTCGCGCTGGCGTCCGAGGCGGGGCGGTGGCGTGAGCGGGCGCCCCAGGCGCACGTCGGCTCAACGTGGACCCGGGCTGGCCTGCCGCCCGGAGCGCGCTCAGACCTCGCGCTGCTTGGGCGCCGCGACCTGCCGCCGGCGGCCTCGGGTCCGCTGCGCGCCCGCAGGCGCGGCGCGAACCACAACGGCCCCGTCTTCGACGCTCAGCGCGATGTGGGTCCCGGGGGTGATGCCGGCTTTGACGAGCATCGGGCGGTCGATGATGACACCGAAGCTGTTGCCGATAGAGGCGAGCTTCTTGACGGTCATTGGAGACTCCAGCGTGGCAGTGGCCAACGAGCGTTGGCCTCGGATGGGATGCCGACGGGCCGGACGGCGGGCCGCGGTGTGGCTGAGCGCTCCCGGCGACGTGGCACAGCGACCGCAGCGCGGGTCGGCACGCGTTGCAGCATGCACGTTGCGGTGCGTCGGTTGGGTGAAGAATCGTGTGACTGCGGCGCGACGATGTGGCTTGACGGCGCGGACTGTCGCCCGGACTCTGCGCCCGTGAAGCTGCCTCCGCCCACGCCCGTCGCCCGCCCCTTCTTGGCCGCCGCCTTGACCTGCAGCGCGGTGTTGGCCTTTGCGGGCGCCGACCCACGGGCGGCATGCGCCGCGACGCAAGCAGCGCACTCCGAGCTCGGGGAGATGGCGGGCGTCCGCGCGCGTGCCGCCGGGTCCCGCGGCTGCGGAAAATCGCGACGAGGCCGGGCGACCAACCGGGGGAGGCGCGCAGGACGCTCGTCGCATGGCGCGCGGAAGCCAACCCGGCGCAAGGCCCGCGCACCGGGCGCGAAGCGAGGCCGCTCGAAGGCGCGGGCGGGCAAGCGGCGGGGCCGAGCCGCGGCGCGGCGCTCCAAGGGTCGAGGCGCACACGCCAAGCGCCGAGCCACACGCCGCGGCGCCAAGTCGCGACGCGGGCCCGGCAAGCGCAGGCGAGCCACCCGCGCACGAAGCCGACGAGGCCGCGCGCGTCGGGTCGCTCCGCCCCGCACGCGGCCGACCTCCGCTGAGCGGAAGCTGGACCGCAAGATGACGCGGCGCTGCCGCAAGCGAGGGCGCTCCGCCGCGTGCCGCAAGTGGAAGGTGGAGCGCAAGCGACGGCTCGCGCGCTATCGGCTCGCCCGCAAGTGTCGCAGTCGCCGCCACCGCAGCTCGCGCGCGTGCCGCAAGCTGCGGGCCCAGGTCCGCCGGCAACAGCGAGCGCGCCGCATCTGCGGGGTCGGCCGCGGGCGCGCGCGTCGGCGCGACACGGTGCACCGCATGGCCCGACGCTTTCGCATCAGCCCCGAGACCTTTCGCCGCTACAACAAGCTGTCGAAGCGAACGCGGCGGCTGCGCCGTGGCCGGTGGTACGTGGTCTACAAGTCGCCCTTCCACAACGTGCGGCTCGCGGGTGGCGTCGAGCTCGCGCCCGTCGCCGGTGTGCTCAAGGTGCAGCGACCCCACCGCGCGTGGGGTCGCCCCCTCATGGTCGAGAGCCTGCGGACCGCCGCCGTGGCGGTGCAGCGCGCGGCGGCCCTGCAGCCCCACCTCATCTTCGGGGACCTCAGCAAGAAGGGTGGAGGGTGTCTGCCCCCGCACAAGTCCCACCGCGGCGGCATGGACGTCGACGTCGGCTACTACCACCTCGGTGGTCGTCAGCGCGCGTGGCTCGACCATGCCTCGCCGCGCGACCTGGACGCCGATCGCACCTGGACCTTCCTCAGCGCGCTCCTTCGGCCCCGGCTGCTGCAGTACGCGTTCATCGACTACAGCCTGCAGCCCGCGCTCTACGCGGCGGCGAGACGCGCAGGGGAGACGCCGGCCTCGCTGCGCGAGGTGTTTCAGTACCCACGCCCGAAGTCGCAGTCACACAGCACCATCATCCGACATCTCCAGGGACACGCGGACCACATGCACCTGCGATTCCGCTGTCCGACGCCGAGCTGTACCCTCACCGCCGCGGACAAGCAGACCATGCTCCAGGCTGCGGGGGTGCGGCGCGGCGGCCCGGACGAGCGCCGGCAGCGATTTGGTCGACGGCACGCTCGAGCTGCCCGGCTCAGCGCCACCCGTCGCACGCGCCCGCTCCGCGGACACTGGTGACAGCGTCCAGCCGCTCGCGGCGCTGTCGACGAGGTGCGCCACCGCCGGTCGCCGCGACGCTTGACAGGCCTCGGGTGGTTCGCACACCTTCGCCGCTGGCCCGCCACTCTCGCGCGGGCGCATGCCGAAGTGGCGGAATGGTAGACGCGGCGGATTCAAAATCCGCTGGGCTTTGCTCGTGAGGGTTCGAGTCCCTCCTTCGGTACCTGACCCGCGCGTGTCCTCAGCGTGGCGCGCGGTGTCCTCAGCGTGGCGCGCAGGCAGGCGGTCGCCTTCGACCAGCCTTCGCGGCCAAGGGAGCGTGAGCCGTGCGTTCTCGGGCCCCAGCAATTCGACCCAGCGCGAATGGCCCCAGCGCGAATGACGCCTGCGCGAATGACGCCCGCGTGAATGACACCCGCGCCGGGCCAGCCCCTGGCACGCCTACCGCGGTCCCCAGTAGGCCGCACCCTTGGACCCGTGCGCGCTCCTCCGCCCCGCGACTGGCGGCGCTGCCATGGGTCGCGTTCGTCTTCCTCGCAGCGGCCGCCCTGCCCGACGCCGCGCTAGCGTCGCCGGCGAACCCGACACCGCCCGCCGTCGCACAGCCGGCCAGCCCGACAGCGGCGCCTCGGCCGTCAGACGCCACCGATGCGCGGCAGGATCCACGCCCGCCGTCGCAGCAGGCCACTCCGGTGCCCAGGCGCGTCTTGGGCGCGCAGGCCCCGCGCAGCACCGGGACCACGCGCCGCCCGGCCTGGCCCACGCTGCGGCGCGACAACGACCTGCGGCTCGACGCCGACCTGCGCTTCCGCGGCTCGGTCGGCGTACACCTGCACGACCTGCAGGCGGGCCAGGAAGACCGCGTCGAGGGCGTGTTTCAGCGCGTTCGGCTGGGCGCCCGCTTCGCGACGCCGTCCATCGAAGCGAGACTGCAGCTGCAGGTCTCCGGCGCGTTTGGCGCCAAGGGGCCCGGAGAGCAGCCTGTGCCCGTAGGCCTGCAGGCTGGGACCTTGCGGTGGCTGATCCCTTCGGTGAAGGGCCTCGAGGTCGAGCTCGGCCGCATGGCGCTGGAGTACGGCTCGGGGCGCCACATCGCCCGCTACGACTTTCACGACGAGGGCAACGCCTACGACGGGCTCCGTGTGCGCTTCGCCATCGATCGTTGGCTCCGCATCGACGCGCTGGGCGTAAAGCTCCGCCGCAACACGGCGCAGCCGGAGCAGGAGCGCAACCTCTTCGGCGTGGTCCTCGTTGGCCGCCCCTTCCTGCCCCTCACCACCGACGTCTACTTGCTGGTGTTGCGGGACGGCAGCACCACGGACCGCGCGAACTTTCAGACCATGGGCCTGCGTCTGGTGTGGAACGAGCCGACGTGGCTGCGACTGGAGACGGAGGTGGCGGTGCAGGCCGGCACCGTCCAGCCCGCCGGCGCGCTGGCGTCGCTCGATCTCCTCGCGAGCGCCGTGTCGGCGGAGGTCGGACTCGCGCTGGGGCGTCGCGCTGGGCTCACGTTTCGCTTCGACTCGTACTCCGGCGACGACGGCTCCGAGCCCGACGTGAGCCACGGATGGCGACCGCTCTACCCCGACCTCGTCCGCCACGTGGGCCTGCTCCAGCTCTTTGCGCCCACTGGGCTACGGCAGTGGGTCGCCAGCGCGCGCATTGGCCCGCGCCAGGGGCTGCGACTGGAGACCGACGTGCGCTTGACCTCAACCCTGGCAGGCGGCCGCGTCCCAGGGTTCAGCCGCCCGCTCGTGGGCGAGATGGGGGGCGGGTGGGTCCAGACCGGCACGGAGGTCGACGTCGCGCTGAGGTGGCCCGCCTTCCCAGGCTCCGAGCTCCTGGTCGCGACCGGCGTCTTCTTCCCGTCCACGGACCTCGCCGCCAAGCTGGGCAACCAGCGAGCGAGCCAGCTCCTGCTGCAGTGGACCTCGCGCTTCTGACCGGTCGCGACCACGTGGCGACAGGGGCGATTTCGGCCCGCCCCGGAGCGTGTCGTGCTTGACAGCGCCCCTCAAAAGAAGGAAGGGAGGTGGGCCGCAAGCCCCGGGAGGAATCCATGGCACAGCTTCAGCTTGTCCACGCAGGACGGACCGACGTCGGAATCGTGCGCGCCAACAACGAGGACGCGTACCTCATCGACGAAGCGACCCAGCTCTTCGTGGTGTGTGACGGCGTGGGTGGCCGCAGCGGCGGCGAAGACGCCAGTCGGATCGCCTGCGAGTTCATCGGCCGCCGGCTGCGTGAGTACGAGGAGCAGCTGCGTCTCTTTGGCGAGCGCAAGGGCGACCTGACCCGCCGTGAGATCGGCGCGTTGCTGGAGACCGCGATCTCCGACGCGAGCGCGGCGATCCGCAAGCACGCGCAAGAGACGCCAGCGCTGAGCGGCATGGCCACCACGGTGGCGCTCCTGCTCGTGGCCGGGCAGCACGCCTTCGTGGCCCACGTGGGCGACTCGCGTGTCTACCTCGTGCGGCACAAGACCATGCACCTGCTCACCGAGGACCACAGCCTGTTGAACGACCTGCGTCGTCGCGGGCGGGATCCGGACCGGTCCCACCTGGGCGCCGCGTACCAGGGCGCGCTCACGCGGGCGCTGGGCGTGCTCAACACGGCCCGCGTGGACCTGCTCGACCTGGAGCTGCTCGCCGGTGACCGCATCGTGCTGTGCTCCGACGGCGTGCACGGTGTCGTCGGTGACAACGCCATGCAGGCCATCGCGCCGCACGGCGAGCCGTCGACGGCAGCGCACATGTTCATCGACAGCGCGCTGCAGAACGGGGCGCCGGACAACGCCACGGTGGTGGTGGTCGACATCAAGCAGGACGCCGGCGCCGACCGCGCGACCCGCGTGCGCCGCCGCCTCGAGGCGCTGCAGGCCATCTCCATGTTCCGCTACCTGCCCTACCCCGACCTGATTCGGGTGGCGTCCATCGCGAAGGAGCAGCACTGTGAGACCGGCCAGGTCATCTTCGAAGAGAACGACGTCGGCGAGAGCCTGTTCGTGATCCTCGATGGCCAGGCAGGCGTCATCAAGAGCGGCAGCGAGATCGCGGAGCTTGGCCCAGGCGCCCACTTCGGGGAGATGAGCCTGATCGAGCGTGCCCCCCGCTCGGCCGGAATCGTCGCCAAGTCCAGCCTCGACGCTCTGGTCATCGAGCGCGACGCCTTCTTCTCGCTGCTGCGCGAGGAGGTCACTGCGGTCAAGCTCCTGTGGGGCATGGTCCGTATGCTGAACGCCCGGCTGCGCAAGACCAGCGACGAGCTGACCGCGATGAAGATGGACCAGGACTGAGCCATGCGGCCGCTCCTGCGGATCCTGATTGTGCTGCTCCCGCTCGCCGGGTGCATCCCGCCCCGTCCTCCGCCGCCCCGCCCGACCGAGGCGCAGGTGCAGCAGCGCGCGACCGAGCGCGCCAAGCGGTCACGGGCACAGCAGAACACCACCGCGAGCGACCCCAACGCCAAGCGCAGCGACGGCCTGAAGGGCGGCAAGCTGGTGTTCTCCGACGACTTCGAGCGCGCTGAGCTCGGCGTCGACTGGGTGGTCAAGCACCCCGGGGAGTGGACGCTCGAGGCTGGCGGGCTGGTCGCGCATCGCGTGAAGGTCTACGACGACCGCAACAAGGGCGTGTGGCTGCAGCGCAAGCTCCCGGCCAAGGCCCGGATCGAGTTCGTGGGCGAGGTGCGCTCCGCCAAGGGCGACATCAAGTGCGAGGTCTTCGCGCGCTCAGCCGAGCACGAGTCCGGCTACTCCATCATCTTTGGCGGCTGGAACAACACCATCAACACCATCACGCGTCTCGGGGAACACGAGCCGAACCGCGTGGTGCAGCGCCCCCATGTCCCGGTCCAGAGCAAGACGAAGTACCGCTGGGCCGTCGTCCGGAACGACCACGTGGTCCGGTGGTACGTCGACGGCAAGTTCATGGCGTCCTACCCGGACAAGGCGCCGGTCAAGGGGCCCTACTTCGGTTTCAACAACTGGCTGAGCGATGTGCGCTTCGACGAGGTCAAGGTGTTCGACCTCGCCGACGAGTAGGGAAGCGGCAGACTCAGTCTGTTAGAGCGCAAACAACTGGCGCGGAATGAAAGACGAGACGCAGCGGCCACAGGTTTGACCGGTCGACTGCGCGAGTCTATTCTCCCGTGCTACACACGCGCGCCAGGCCCCCTGGTGCGTATTCGCCGGAGCGACGCACCGCGTGCGCAGAGACTCCGGGGGGCAGGTGGAGCGTGGCGATTCGGGTGACCGCATATGGCGAGACCAACGTCGGCCGCAAGCGTTCGCACAACGAGGACAACTTCCTCTCCTTCCCGGAGCGGAACCTCTTTGTCGTCGCAGACGGAATGGGTGGTCACGGCTACGGCGAGGTCGCCAGCAAGATGGTCGTCGAGACCATGAAGACCTTCTACACCAACGCCTATGGGGTCGAAGACGCCACGTGGCCCAACCGCGAAGAGCGTGGCCGGACGCTGAGCGAGAACATGCTCAACGCCGGGATTCGCTACTGCAACTACGTGATCTGGGAGCGCGGCGCGACGGACGCGAAGTACAAGAACATGGGGACGACGGTGGTCGGCATCCACTTCGACGGCGGCGAGGTGGCCATTGCCCACGTCGGCGACTCGCGGGTGTACCGCCTGCGCGGTGGCGAGCTGACCCAGCTGACCGAAGATCACTCCCTGCTGAACGACTACAAGAAGATGGCGGTGCTCACGCCAGAGGAAGAGGCCAACTTCCCCCACAAGAACATCATCGTCCGTGCCTGCGGGCTGAAGGACGACGTGGTGGTCGACGTGGCGCGGGAGTCCCCCGAGGTCGGCGACGTGTACATGCTGTGCAGCGACGGGCTGACGGGTGAGCTGACGGATCCTGACGTCGAGAAGATCATGGCCAAGTACAACGGCGACGTGACGGGCATGACGCAAGAGCTGATCCGGGACGCCTGTGACCACGGCGGAAAGGACAACATCACGGCGATTTGCGTGCGAATCGACGAAGTCTAGCAGACTGCGGCGAAATGGATTGTCGCCGCAGTCTGCTAGTCACGTCAGCGCGCGGCGGTGATGCGCCGCGTCCGGCACGCCCTGAAACACAACACGCGGACCTGAACCCGCACGCGTCACGCGCCGTGACGGCGTGCGCACGGTCGTTGGAGATCCACCATGAGCACCAAGGGCGACCGGCTGTGGGGCGGCGGCTACGAAGAGGCCACGCACCCGCTCGTGCAGCGGATGAACGCGAGCGTCAGCTACGACCAACGCATGGCGCGCGAAGACATCGTGGGCTCCGTCGCCCATGCCACGATGTTGCGGGATCAGGGGCTCATTGAGCCCTCCGACCACGTCGCGATCCTGGGGGGACTTGCGGCGATCTTGAAGGAGATCGAGGCCGGGACCTTCGAGTGGGTCGAGGCCCGTGAGGACGTGCACATGAACATCGAGGCGGCCCTGCGGGACCGTATCGGAGCGCCGGCTGGCCGACTGCACACGGCGCGGTCCCGCAACGACCAGGTGGCGTTGGACGAGCGGCTGTGGCTGCGGCGGCGCCTGCTTGGGCTGGCGGCACGGCTGGTGGAGCTCATTGGCGCGCTGTCGGAGCAGGCCTGGGACAAGCGCGACTGGCCGATGTGCGGCTACACGCACCTGCAGCGAGCGCAGCCGGTGACGCTTGGGCATCACCTGTTGGCTCACGTGGAGGGCTTCGAGCGCGACCTGGACCGGGTGTTGGCTGTGCTCGACCGCATGGACGTCTGCCCGCTGGGCGCCGGGGCCCTGGCGGGCACGACGCTGCCTGTGGATCGCAACAAGACCGCGGCCTTGCTGGGGTTTTCGCGCGTCGCTCGAAACAGCCTCGACGCTGTCAGTGATCGCGACCACCTGCTGGACACGCTCTCGGCCGCTGCCACGGGGATGACCCACATCAGCCGCGTCGGAGAGGAGCTGGTCCTTTTTGCCAGCGCCGAGTTCGGCTACGTGAAGCTGCCCGACGCCTTCACGACCGGGTCGAGCTTGATGCCGCAGAAGAAGAACCCCGACATGGCGGAGCTGATCCGCGGGAAGTCGGGGCGTGTCACGGGTAACCTGGTGAGCCTGTTGGTCACACTGAAGGGGCTGCCGCTGGCGTACAACAAGGACATGCAAGAGGACAAGGAGCCGCTCTTCGACGCGGTCGATACGTGGGAAGACTGTGTCGTGCTGCTCCGCGACATGCTGCCCGCCGCGCGATGGCAGAAGAAGACGCTCGCAGACGCCTTGGATCGGGGATTTCTGCTGGCCACGGACCTCGCCGATGTGTTGGTGGGGCATGGCGTGCCTTTTCGCGAGTCGCACGAGCGGATCGCGGTGCTGGTGAACGCGTTGGTCAAAGAGGGGACGACGTTTCGGCGGGCGGGCGCCACGCGGATCGCCGCAGAGCTCGGCGTGCCGCGCGAGGCAGTGGCAGATGCGTTGAGCGTGCGGAAGGCGTTGCGGAAGCGCGACGTGGTCGGTGCGCCCCATCCGGCGCGCGTTGGGCGTGAGGCGCGTGCTGCGTCGCGGCGGGCCGTGAAGATGGCGGCCGAGGTGGTGCGGCGCCAGGCACCTTGCGAGGCTGAGGTCCTGCTGGCTGCGGCCGGTTAGGCGCGGTTCGGCAGCGCGTCGGACCCTCCCAGGCTGCTGCGGATCGACCGCGCCCAGGGCCGGAGCCGGCGTACGCATACACCCCTCCAGCGAGCCCGCTGCATCGCAGCGCCCCTCCCCCTTCAGTACCCGGCAGGATTGACCACCGGGACCCACCACCACGGCGCTCACCGAGCGCCCGCACCTGGCCGCACGCCCCGGAGCTCGGCGGGTCGCGCACAGACGCCCTGACCGCGCCTGCCCGCGGACCTATCGCAAGTTCCGGGCCAAGCCCGCGCCCAGTCGCCCCCACACACGACGCCCCACCGGGAGTCGGCGCGCGCCGCAATCCGGACGTCAACTCACCGCAATCACAGTCCACTCGCCCGAGACCCGACCCCAACGGACCGCCGCCGACACCGCGCGCCACGCCGTCCGCCGGTCCGACAGGTCCCGACCCGACGTCCCGCGAGACCTACGCCTCCGCCCTGCCCGGCCGTGCCAACCCGTCTCAGGGCCAGGTCCAGCTTCGGACCCCACCCGATCAATCGACCTTGAGCGCCTTCTTGATGCCCTCGAGCGACATGTCAGGCGGCTCGTACTGCGGGTCCATGGTGGCTGAGAAGCCGTCCGGACCAGCGTGCACATGGCCGTTCGCGCCGATGCTCATCGACGCCAGCTCCAGCGGGTCCGGCGACACGTCGTAGCGCCAGACGGTCTTCATGATGGAGAAGAGCCCCACGTCGATACCGACACGAACCTTCGCGAAGAAGGTCAGGATCAACCGCAGCGCCGCGCTGAGCTCGGCTGCCACCGGCATGTCGAAGCTCAGCCCGTTCCGGTTGGCCGTGATGGTCGGGCGCGCGCTGATGGCCGCCTCGAGGTGCAGGTTCAGCGCGGCGCGCAGGCCCGCCTCCACCGCCACAACCGCCGCGGACACCGAGACGGAGCCCTCAATCCAGGCGTTCAGATCCGCGTAGGCCGACGAGCTCAGATCCGCTCCGATGCTCAGCTCCGCGAAGCTGGGCTCCATCAGGTCGCACTCACCAGAGAGCACCACGTTCGCGATGGTCAGCGGCTTGATCCCGCACTCGATGCCGAAGCCGGCGCCGACGTTCACCTTCACGGTGGGTGGCGTGTAGACCATGAACCCGGTGTCGAGCAGCGTCAGGTCCTTCTTGTAGGGGTCGGGCTTGAACAGCTCGTAGGGCCCGGGGATGCGCACAGCCCCCTTCAGCACCACGTGCTCGTCCTCCCGCAGGATGACCGACGCCTCGCCCTCGATGTCCTCCGTGATCTGAACGATCACGGTGCCTTCACCGACAAACTTCTTGTCCTCTGTGAGCTCGGCCTTGAGGATGCCCTTCATCCGGTCGTGCGGCTCGAACTCGAGCTGCGCCTTGCCGTAGATGATGTCCTCGTCGCCCCGCTGGATGTAGTTGACCTCGATGCTGCCCTTGCCGAACTTGCCCGCGTCGATGTCCGCGCTACCGGACGCGCTCTGCAGCTCGTTCTCCACCACGTTGGCCGAGAGCTTGCCGTTGCGGATGGTCGCGGGCCCTGCGACCCACTCCTTGATCTGCTCGACCTGCCCCTGACCCGAGAAGAGCTCCTCCTGCACGTTCAGCGTGCCGCTGACTTCGCCCTTGGCGACGTCCGCGAGCTGCACCCCGATCTTGCCGCCCAGCTCGGTGAGCTCGGAGTCCTGAACGCGGGCGCTGGCCTCGCCATGGGTGATGGTGAGCTTGCCACCGGCGAACTCCTTGGGCCCCTCGAGCGTCACAGTGGCGACGCCGCTGATCATCTCCATCGTAGAGCCTGGGTCGACCTCCACACGGCCCTTACCCCAGCCGAAGATGTTGATCTCGGCGAAGCCACCAAAGCTCTTGAGCTCGTTGGCCTCGAAGTTGGCGAGCACCTCGCCCCCCGAGAGCTCCGCGAACTCACCGATCTGCTGGGGTTCGGTCAGCGCCAGGCCGGCCTGGCCGTCGAAGCTGTCGAGCGTCGACGACTTGTAGACGCGCACCCAGCCCTTGCCCATGTCCTTCAGCTCGGCCTCGACCTCGCCGTAGATGCCCTTGAGCTCGCTGGCTTCGACGCGCGCGCCGATGGAGCCCTTGGTGAGCGTCAGGACCGAGCCCATCTCCTTCGGCTGGTCGAGCTTGACCAGTCCCTCGCCGGTGACCGAGTCGAGGGTGCTGCCGTCGCGCACGGAGAGCTCACCGGAGCCCCACTCGTCCACGCGCAGCTTGATGAGCCCGCCGAAGTCCTTCAGGTCGCTGTTCTGTACGTTGGCGCGCACGTAGCTGCCCTCGAGCAGGTGCATCGGTCCGCCGAGCTGCTTGTCCGTCTCGACGCGCAGGCTGCCCGTGCCGCTGATGTCGTTGAGATCCGTCGCCGTGAAGCTGACAGAGCCCTTCAGCCAGTCCTGGAAGGTGACGTCGACGTTGCCGCTGTACTTGGTCGGCGCGCCGCCCGCAAAGTCCACGATGAGCGTGCTGTCCTGCTCCAGGGCGATGCCCCCGTTGAACTCCTTGCGCTGGATGACCTGCACGGTCGCGTTGCCCTCGAAGGTGTCGAGCGAGTTCGCGCCGGCCAGCACCCCGATGCCGCGGAGCCAGCCGTCGTACTCCAGCACGACCTGGCCCTGCAGCGACTGCAGCCCGTCCCCGTCGAAGGTGCCGCTGATGCTGCCGCCTTCCTTGAGCACCAGCTTGCTGCCGCCGACAGCCACGTCGTTGACCAGGCCCACCGTGGCGTAGCCGCTCACCGTGTCGAGATCCGAGCCGCCGTCGAGATCCAGCTGTCCCTCGACATAGTCGTCGAAGCCGAACTTGACCGTGCCGGCCCACCGGTTGACCTCGGAGTCCGACACCGTCGCGCTGAGGAAGCTGCCCTTGCGCAGCGTCACCTTGTCGCCGACCTGCTTGTCGTCCTTGAGCCTCAGCGCGCCTTGGCCGTTGATCTTGTCCAGATCGCCGGGGCTGTCGACCGCGACCGAGCCCGTGGCCCAGTCTTCGTAGTCCACCAGCAGAGAGCCGCCAATCTTGGTGACGTCCGACTTCTCGACCTGGACCAGCGCCGCGCTGCCCGCCTTCAGCTTCATGCCGCGGCCGAGCTCCTTCGGCTGGCTGGTCGACGCCGCCCCCTGTCCGTAGAACGCGTCCTTCGTGGTCCGGTCGTCGAGGGCCATGGAGCCGCTGATCCAGCCCCCGGACTCCCACAACACGGTGCCCGAGAAGCTGCTCAGCGCGCTCTGGTTCACGTTCAAGGTCACGCCGCTGCCGGGCAGCAGGCTGATCTTGTCGAAGTCCTTCTTCTTCCGGAGCTGCCCGTGGGCTGCACCGCTGATCGACTCGAGCGTGCTACCCGGGACCACGTCGACGGTGCCCTCCAGCCAGTCCTCGTAGCGCCAGCGAACCAGCCCCTCGAAGCTCTGCAGGTCGTTGCTCGCCATGCGGAAGGTGGCGGTGCTGTCCTTGAGGATCTTGATCCCCGTGTCGCCGATGTCCTTGCCCGCGAGCAGCTTGAGCTTGGCGTCGCCGGTCAAGCTGTTGAAGGTCGAGCCCTTGGAGGTCACCCAACCCTTCAGCCAGGTCTCGTACTGAAGCCCCACACGGCCGTCGAAGGTGCTGTTCTCGAGGCCCGCCGCGCTGTCGAACGCGAGCTTCATGTGCCCGCCCTTCAGCAGCTTGGCCTTGTCGCCCACCGCCTTGGCCTTGATGACCTGCGCGGTCGCCTCACCGGTGTAGGGGCCGTCGAAGCCCGTACCCGAGGCCACCTGCACACCGCCCTTGAGCCAGTCCTGGTACTGCCAGTTGACCCGTCCGGAGAAGGTGCCGGGCTTGCTCTGCTCGACCCGCAGCGACAAGTCGCCGCCCTTGAGCAGCTTGATGTTGTTGCCCGTCTCCATCGGCGCGGTCAGGTGCGCGCGCGCCTCGCCCGTGATCGACTCGAGGTCGCTCGGCTCCAAGCGCAGCGAACCCGCGACCTTGGCCTTGTCGCCCTCGTACTTCCAGTTGACCTGGCCGCTCAGCTTGTCGAAGCCGCTCTCCTTGAAGTCGGCGCGCAAGCTGCCGCCCTTCTTGAGCGTGAACGCGTCGCCCTTGGGCGAGTGGTCCTTGGCGAGCTGCGCCTGCACGTTGCCGGTGATCTTGGTGATGGTGCTCGAGGGATCGATGGTGATCGCGCCGAGCAGCCAGTCCTTGTACTCGAAGCGCGCCAGCCCGCTGATGGTGTTGACCTTGGAGCTGGTGAAGCCCGCCTTGAGCTGCGCCCCCTTGAGCACCTTGAAGTCGCCCATCTCCTTGGTCTGCAGCAGCGAGCCCTGGATCTCTCCCGAGAGCGAGGACAGCGGTCCCTTGCCCTCGATGGCGAGGTTGCCCTCGAGCCAGTCCTGGTACTGAACGCGGACCGAGCCGCCCCACTCCGTGATCTGGCCGCCAGCGATGCTGATGTGGGCGTTGCCGCCGGGCTTCAGCGTGACGTCGGAGCCGAGTTGCTTGTCGCCCACGATCTGGACGCGCGCGTCGCCCTCGATGGACTCGAGCTTGCTCTTCTTGACCGAGATCCCGCCCTCGACCCAGTCCTCGTAGCCGAACTTCACCTCGCCGGTGAGGCCCTGGAACTTGTTGGCTGCGATCTCCAGGTTGGCGCTGGATCCCGCACGGATGCGGAACTTGCCGTCACCGACGGGCTTGTCCACCAGGATGTTGGCGCCGCCCTGCCCCGACACCTTGGACAGGGTCGAGCCCTGCTCGATGTTGAGGCTGCCCTCGAGCCAGTCCTCGTAGCCGAAGTTCAGGTGACCGTGGATGCCGTCGATCTTCGACGACGTGAACTTCACGGTCGGGCTGCCCCCGCTCAGGAACTTGAAGCCACCCTCGCCCACCTGCTTGGCCTTGCGCAGGTGCGCGTTGGCCTCACCGGAGATGGCGGAGAGCTGGCTGCCCTTGGCGATGGTCACCTGGCCCGCGATCCAGTCCTCGTACTGCCACAGCACGTCGCCGCCGAAGCTGGTCGGCTTGCTCGACGCGACGTCGACCGAGAGGTTGCCGCCGGTCTTGAGCGTGAGGTTGTTGCCCACGTCCTTGTCAGCGATCAGCCGCGCGGTGGCCTGCCCCTGGATGCCCTTGAAGCTCGCGCCCGCGCCCACGGTGACGCTGCCGTCGAGCCAGTCCTGGTACTGCCACGCGACGTCACCCATGAAGGTCTGCTGCGCGAGGTCCTTGGTCGTGTCGAACTCGATGAGGATCGCGCCGCCTGGCTTCAACGTCAGGTCTGCGTTGACCGCCTTGTGCTGCAGCAGCGTCGCGTCGGCCGAGCCCTTCAGCGCGGTGAGGCTGGACGGCTGCAGGTCGACCGACCCACCGAGCCACTGCCCGTAGCGCCAGTTTGCCTGGCCCTCGAGCTGCGACACGTCGCCGCCCGCCAGGGTCGCCGTCAGCGAGCCGCCCTGCTTGAGCTGCAGCTCCCCGTTGACCACCTTGGCGTGACGCACGCTGGTCTTGGCCTGACCGTCGACGCTGTCGAGCTGGCTGTAGGCCTTGATGTCGATCTGGCCGCCGAGCCAGGTGTCGTAGATCCAGCCGACCTCACCCCCGACGCCCTTGAACTCACTGCCGGCAAACTGAGCCTTGAGGTTGCCCCCGCGCTCCAGCTCCAGCTTGTCGCCGACCCGCTTGCGCTCGCGCAAGGTCGCGCTGGCGTCGCCTTGGATGGACTCCAGCGTGCTGCCCGCCTTGACCTCGATGCTGCCCTCGAGCCACTCCTCCATCTGCCACCCGAAGGTGCCTCCGAAGCTCTCCAGGCTGCTGTTGCTGAACTTGGCCTCGATGTTCGCGCCAGGCTTCAAGAACGCGCCGCCCTTGAGCTCCTTGCGGACCAACGTCTTCGCCGACACCTGGCCCTCGAGCTTGGTCAGCTCGCCGCCGGAGATGCTCGCCGCGCCGTCGATCCAGCCGTCGTAGACCACACCGATCGTGCCGGTGAAGCCGGTCATGTTGGTGCCGTCGAAGTCCGCGCTGAAGCCGCCGCCCTTCTTGAGGCGCAGCTTCTCGTTGAGGAACTTCTCGATGGCGATCGAGCCGGTGACCTTGCCCGAGATGTCGTCGAGCGAGCCGCTCTGTGCCGCGACCGTCCCCTTGAGCCAGCCGAGGTCGCCGTAGGACCAGTTCACCTGGCCCTTGGCGTCGATGACCTTGGACGCGTTGACGATGGCCGAGAGCGTGCCGCCCGGCTCCAACACCAGCGACGAGCCCGGCACCGGGTGCTGCTTCACCAGCGTGGCGCCGCCCATGCCGTCGACGTTGTGGGACTCGAGGTCCATGACGCCGGCCAGGTTGCCCTTGATCTCGTCGTTGAAGGTGAAGTCGAGCGCGCCACCGATGGCGCCGATCATGTTGGCGTTGACCTGGCCCGCGCCGACGCTGCCCTCGTGGATGACGAGGCCGCCGCCGAGGTCCATGTCCTGCAGCACCAGGATGTCCGCTGCGCCCGTGATGACCGGCGGATCGCCCGCCGAGTGCTCCACCACCACGACGCCGCCGAGCTCTTCGCCCTTCTGCACGCCCACGGTGCCCGTCGCTGAGGTCAGGACGCTGTTGTCGAACTGCGCGGTGAGCTCGCTGCCCTCGAGCATGCGGAGGCCCGCGCTCATCTCCAGGTCGCGCGAGAGCGCGCCGACCCCCTCGCCGTTGAATCCGCCCTCAGCGTCGCTGAAGTTCAGGTCGCCCTTGATGGTGATGGTGCCGTCGAGCCAGTCGCTGTAGCCGAAGTTGAACGTGCCACCCTTGAGCTTGACGTCGTTGGGGTTGACCAGGTCGCCGTGGACATCGCCGCCCTTCTTGATGGTCAGCTTCCCGCGGGTCTGCTCTTCGTTGATGGTCGCGGTGGTGATCTGTCCGGTCATGGTGCCGGGGTTGGTCTGCTCCGCCACCTTCACCGAGCCGGCCAGGTAGTTCTTGTTGTCGCCGCCCCAGCCAAAGCTGAACGCGCCCGAGAAGGGGGCGTTGGCGCCGTCGACCTTCACCGAGATGTCGCCGCCGGACTTGAGCGCGAGCTTGGGCTCGACGTTCAGAGGCGTGATGACGCCACCCTTGACCGTGCCCTTGAACGAGCTGCCCTTGACGTTGTCCGCCGTGCCGCCGCGTCCGATGTGCAGGGTCTCGCCGTTGTCGAGGCCAAACTCTGCCTGGACCGCGCCGCTGTAGGTCACCGTGCCCTCGGCGTCGAGCGCGACCTTGGTCAGACCTGCGCCCGGGTGGACCTTGACCTGCTTCGGCGACTTCTCGCTGTAGGTCTTGCCCGGTCCGACGATGGCGCCAGGCCCCTCGCCGACGATGCGGTCCGTCGTCCCGTTGGCGACCTTGGCGACGCCCTTGATCCAGTCGGAGAGCCGCCACGGGATGTCTCCGCTGATGCTCGTGACGCTGCTGTCGGTGAGCTGCGCGTCGAAGCTGCCAGCGCCGGGAGTCAGATAGACGTTGCCCTGGGCGTGATGCTCCTTGCCCGGGAGCACAGCCACCGCGGCCTTGCCCGTGAGCCGGGTCGGCAGGCTGTCGTTGGTGATCTCGACGACGCCCTCGAGCCAGTCGTCCAACTCGAACGCGATGCTGCCCTTGATCGACTGGACCTGGTTGTTCTCGACCTTGCCGGAGAGCCCTGCGCCCGGCATGAGCTTGAGTCCCGCGCTGACCGCGGTCTCGGCCGAGATCTTGCCGTCGAAGTTGCCGGCCATGGAGAAGGGGTTGGCCTCGCCCTGAATCTTGAGCGCGCCCTCGATCCACGGGCTGCCCTTGTCGCCCCACTCGAAGTTCACGCTGCCGCCGATCTTGTTGATCAGCGACGCCTGCATCTTCGCGTCGACCGCGCCGCCCTTGGTGATGGCGAAACCGCCGCCCGTGGCCTTCTTGGCCAGGACCGTGCCGCCCTTCACGTCGCCGTTGATGGCCTGGAGGCGCTGGCTCTCCGTCGCCTTGACGATGCCGCCCAGCTCGATGCTGGCGCCGCGGTACTCGAAGGGGATGTCCCCCTTGATGTGGCGGGGGTTGTTGGCCTCGACGTCGACGGTCACGTTGCCGCCCGGGACCAGCGTCAGGTTGCCCTCGGTCTTGTTGCCCACCAGCTTGCCGGTGAGGTTGCCGCTGAAGGTGTCCCCCGCAGCGACGCCGCTGATCGCCAACGTGCCCTCGACCCAGTCGGCGACCTTGGCCTTCACCGAGCCCTGGTAGTTCATCAGGGTGTTGTTCGCCCACGTGACCGTGAGGCCTTCGCTCGGCAGCAGCGAGACCGAGGGGTCACCGTTGGGCAGCTTCTTCTCGCTGAGCACCGTGGCGGGCGACGGACCGCTGATCGACGCGAAGGGCGTCTTCTGCGTCAGCTTCATGGTCCCGGCGAGCCACTTCTCCGAGCCAAAGTCCCAGTTGACCTCGGAGCCCACCTCAAACGACGTCGGCGTGTTGCCGGCGACAAAGTCGACCACGCCGGTGCCGCCCTTGGTCATCTTCAGGTCGCCACCGGACTGCTCCTTCGGCGTCCCGGTGAGCGGCCCCTTGACCCGGCCGGTGACGCCTTCGACGAAGCGCGACCCCGCCTTGGCGTCGACCGTGCCCTCGAGCCAGCCGGCGTACTTGACGTTGGTCTTGCCGGTGAAGGTCTCGATCTGGCTGTTCTCGACCGTCACGGCGAGCGCCCCGCCCTTGGCGAGGCTCATGCCGCTCTGGCCGGAGAACGCGTGCTCCTTCACCACCTTGAGCACGGAGGGGCCCTCGAGCTTGTCGAAGTCGAGCATCTCGCCCGCGATGGTGGCCTTGCCCTCGGCGAAGTCCTTGTAGCGGAAGTCCACGGTGCCGCTGTACTGGTGCGGCTTGCCGTCCTGCAGGCGTACGGTCAGCGACCCTTCGGCGCCAGGCAGCAAGGTGATGTCCGAGCCCGTCCCCAGCTTCTTCGGCGCGATGATCTGCGCCTTGAGGTCGCCGCTGAGGTTCTCGAACGACACGGCCTGAACCGGGTCGGCGATGCTCGCGGTGCCGCCGAGCCATTGGTGGTACTGCCAGTTGAGCGTCCCGGAGATACCCTGGAAGAGGCCGCTCTCGATGTGGCCGGTGAGCTTGCTCCCGGTGTTGCCGTAGAGCTGGCTGCCGTTGCTCTCGCCGATGCGAAAGCGCGCCTTGGCGTCGGCCGGGCCGGTGCCGGTGATCTGGTTCAGCGCCGCCGTCCAGGTGTTCACGTTGACCGTGCCCTTGAACTTGGTGTGCTCCCACGACATGGGACCCTTGACCTGGGTCACGCGGCTGGCCTCGACCTTGCCGGAAAACTGCTTCTCCTTGTCGGCGAGCAGCTTCAAGCCGCCGCCGATGTCCTGGCCCTTGCGCAGCCAGGTCGTCGCCGTCCCGTCGAGCGTGGCGAAGTTGTCGCGGGCGTCGAAGGCGAGCGTGCCGGCGTAGCTCTCGCCGTTCTCGAACTTCATGTTGCCCTGGGCGCTCTTGAGCCGGTTGCTCTGGACGTCGATGTCGACAGCGCCCTCGAGCACCTTCAGCTCACCGAAGCTCTGGCCCGCCTTCAGCTTGGCCTTGCTGTTGCCGGTGAGCTGCTCCCACTGCTCCGAGGGCGCCAGCGCGAGCTTGCCGGTGGCGGTCCCCTCCCGAAAGTCGAGATCGACGTTGCCGCCGATGATCTTCACGCTCGTTCCGCGCACCTGCACCGTGGCGGCGCCCTTGCTCAGCTTGACCTCGTCGAAGACCTTGGGCGCGACCAGCTCGGCCGTCGCCGTCGCGTTGATGGTCTCCTTGTTGGTCCCGGCTTCGAGGACCGCCTTGCCCTTCATGAAGTCGGCGAGCTCGAAGTCCACCTGACCGCTGGTGCTGACCAGCGCGGACTCCGCAATCTGGATCGTGAGCTGCCCGTTCGACACCTTCACCGGCGAGCGGTCGAGGGGTTGCTTGAGCCCGCCCTTCATCGTGAAGTCGGCCTTGCGCCCGATGAGATCGATGCCGCCACCGGCCCAGTCCCCCTCGAAGAGGTTGTCGTAGACCGCGTGCCCGTTGCCGTCGAGGCGCTTGAGCTGGCCCTCGTCGACCGTCCCCGTGAGGGTCGCCCGGGTGAAGGTCACCGGCTCCAGGCGGTTCTCTGACTCGAAGTTGAACGACGCCGTGCCGCCCAGCACCGCCTTCTCGCTGTCCCACGTGAGGTTGACGCTGCCCTCGCCGTTGGGGAGCGGCACCACGGACAGGCCGAGGTTGCCGCCGAGGGTGACCTTGTTGCTCTCGCTCAGGTTGCCGGTGAGCGTGCCCTTGGCCGCGGTGGCAGCCGGGCCGAGGTCGAGGTCCGCCGTCTGCGAGATGGTGATCGTGCCTTCGAGCTTCTCGTTCTTGATGGACGCTGCGAGCTTGCCCGGCATGAAGGGGGCGATCTCGAAGTCGAGCGAGCCGCTGCCCGCGATGGCCCCGGACTGGTCGACGTTGACGCCGAGCGAGCCGCCCTTGAGCCACTGACCGAGCTTGTCGCCCTTGATGTCAGAGACGCCGAGCTGCCCCGCCGCGGTGACGCCCTTCTGCCCGACCGAAGCGTCGATGGTGGTGTCGAGCAGGTCGCCCACCTTCAGACTCGCGTCGTTGAAGGTGGCCGTCATGTTGCCGGACTTGGCGATCGAAATGTCACGGGTCTCGGTGGTCAGGACGTTGCCGACCTTCACCGTGCCGGTGGTCTTGCCGCTCTTGAAGGCGCCGGTCTCCGTGTCGAAGAAGAGCGTGGCGTTCTGGCTCAGCTCCAGCCCGGGCACGTCCATGGACGGCAGCGTGACGAGCTTGCTCGACTCCACTGGCGCGCTCGGCAGGTTGATGGTCACGGTCCGACCGGCCAGGGTCACCGTCACACGGTCAGGGAACGTGGCTGCGCTCTCGGTGGAGCCCTCGTTGCGGTACACAGCGCGACGCTCGTCGTCGGCCTGCAGCCCCTGGACCTGCGCCCCCTTCTGCACGAGCTCTGCGGCCGTCTTGGCGGCCTTCTCGGACTTGTCGGAGGCCGCGGAGATGCCGGTCCGGCCGCCGCCGCCACCCTTCTGCATCTGCGCGACGTGGACGATCTCCTCGAAGAGCACCGCCTCGCGCTTGGACTCGACGAAGCGATCCGCCTCGCCCATGACGATCTGCTTGTCCTGAGCGAAGGCCGTGGCGCCGATGGCGTTGGCCACCTTCTCGGCGCCGTCGCCGCTGTAGACCTTCACGTCCTCGAGGCTCACGCCGAGGCTCTTCTCAGCCTTGGCGCGGATCGACCCTGTGAGCTTCTCCGCGTCGGTGTCGGCGAGCAGCTCCTGGGCGTTCTGCACCGGGTTCTTCCGCAGGTTGTCGACCTGCTTGGCCTTCTTGCTCAGCTCCTGGACGCCCTCCTGCAGGTCATTGCCCAGCCGCTCAGCGGCGCCGGCCTGGCCGAGCACCTCCTGCTGAACGCCGCGCACGTCGGCCAGGGCGTCCTTGGCGCCCGCGTCGCCGAGCGCCGTGAGGATGTCGCCACCAGCCCCCTCGCGGGCAGCGTCGAAGGCGGCGAGGTGCTCCGCGGGTGTGCCGCCGGGGACGATCTCCGAGAGCTCTCCGGCCGCGTCGGCCGTCGCGCCGAACACGGGCTCGCCCTCGCGCGTCGCGGCGACGCGGCCGCTCAGCACGTCGGCGCTGTCGGCCATGAGCCCGGGATCCGCGACGTCGGCCGCGATCTCCGCGACAGCCCCGGTGCCGGTGGCCATCGGCGCTGCGGCGCTGCTCACGGTCTCCACGACCGCGTCCACGGCGGCGGAGACGCCCGCCTGCGGGGCCAGCTCGGCGCCTTCGTCTTGCGGCGTCAGCGTGGGCGCGTCCGGGGCACGGACCGCGCTCGCCTCGGGCGCGCTCAGAGGCGCGCCGCCGCCCGCCTCGGTGGCGACGCTCTCCGTGGCGCCGTCGACGGCGCCCAGGGACTCTTCACTGACAGAGGCCGCGGGCGCAGGAGCGGGCGCAGAGGCGGAGGGGGCCTGCGGCGCGGGGCTGGTCACCGGCGCGAGGGCGGCGCCGTCGGCCGGAGTGGGCGTCGATGCGACCTCCGCGACGGTGGGCACCTGCGCCGCTGGAGCGGCCACAGCCACAGCTGGGACTTCCGTCGCCACGTCAGCGCCGGCCACCTCAGGGGTGGCGGCCGTCGGCACCTCGACGCTCGCCTCGGCCACGGCAGACTCGCCGCCCTCGGCGGCCGGCGCGACGCTCGTCGGAGCCACGTTGTCGACGTCGCTGGTCGGCGCCGCGGCGACGTCACCTTCTGGCGGCGCGGCGACGCTCTCGGCGGCCACCTCAGGCGGCGCCACGTCCGGCGCTTGCTCGGGCGCCGGGTCCGACAGCGCCTCGAGCTCGGGCGCGCTGCTGTCGACCGCGGGCTCCTGGGCGGTGGTGGGCGCGTCAACGGCCCCGCCGCTGGTAACGTCGACGTCGAGCGACGCCTCCGGCTGAACCTCGACTGCCGCGGGCGTGTCGATGCTGAGCTGCTCGGCCGGCGCGGACGCGACCTGCTCACCCGAAGGCGCGCCGACGGTCTCCTTCGGAGCCTCCGACACGGCCGCGATGCTCGGCGGGCCCGCGTTGGCGACCGCCGCAGCGGCCGACGCGCCGGACTCACCAGCGATGGTGCTCTGCGGATCGATGCCGGGCAGACGAACGCTCGCGCCGGGCAGCGCGGTGGACGTCGGCGCGCCCTCGCTCGGACCCATGCGTCCGGCGGGCTGCGCCTGCTCGATGGGCGACGCGGTCTCCGCCTCGCGGGCGGCCGCGCCGCTGGCGCCGTCGCCCTCCGGCACGCCGGCAGCCATGGCGTCGGGGCTCTTGGCGGCGTCGAGGTCCGGGTGGCCCGCCGGGAGCGACGACAGCCGGTCGAGCTCGGCGCGCTGCTGGGCCTTGGCAGCGGGGTTGTTCTCAGCGGAGGTGACCGCGTCGCCGACGCCGCCGGTCAGCGCCGGACCGCTCCCGCCCAGCTCGGGCAGATCTGCGGCCGGAGACGGAGCGGCAACGGGACCGTCGAGGTCCGGTAGCTGCTTCTTGCCCTCCTTGTCTTGGAGGTCATCGCGATTGAGCTTCTCTGCTTCGAACATCGGACGCTCACGGGCTGCCGTCGCGAAGACGCGAACGGGGACGCGAAAAAAACACGCGGTCCACTCTCGGTTCTAGAGGAGGGCTGAGCCCCGAGGCAAGCGATCTAGCAAGCGTTCGCGGCCCACATGGGGTGCCCGGACACCACGTCTCGGACGCGCCCCGACCAGCCGGGGCCGCAAGACCACAGACGCTCGTGCAACTTGCTTGTTTCTATAAAGATTACGCGTCAACCCAAGGGCGTCGTCCGCGCAGGTCGGAGCGCGTCATGGCCTCGCGTCGGCGCAGCCGCCCGTCCGGGCCGGATCTCGCGCGCCGGCCGGAGGCCCCCCTGAAGGGTCAACCGCCTAGAATCTTGCTGAGATCCGCGTCGGAGTACTCACCCTCACGCTTGTTGGCGTTGGCGGTCATGCGCATCGAGGTCTTGGCGAGCAGCCGCACGACCTCGACGGTGGAGTTGCGGATCTGGACACCCAGCTCGTTGGACAAGACGCCAAAGAGCTTGACCCCCGCCGGACGCCCCGCCTCGATGAGCGTGCGGAGGG
>JAUIAC010000362.1 GCA_030425545.1 bacterium
CTTTACTGCCAGGCCGACGCGGCCTGCCCGGGCAAGCAGCAATGCCTGGGCCTGCCGGTGGAGTACGGCGCCTCGAGCGCGGTCATCGGCTACGCGGGCGTGTGCGTCGCGGTGTCGGGGTCGGGCGCCGCCTGCGCCTCGCAGAAGGCGTGCACGGCGCCGGGCGAGGTGTGCACGGCCCTGATCGACGCCAAGACCTTCGCGGCGACCTACCGCTGCGGGCCGGGGCAGGCGGGGGGCGGCACGGCCTGCGGTGTCGGCGCCTGCCCGACGGGGCAGCTCTGCGCGGCGACCCCGGGCGGCTCGGTGTGTGGCCTGGCCTGCCCCGGGGGGGACGGGGATTGCCCGGCGGGGCAGGTCTGTGGCAAGGCCGCGCTGCACGACCACGGCACGCCCGACGGCAAGGACGACCCGCAGGTGGCCGTATGTGTGCCGAAATGACCCGCGCTCCCACGGCCATGAGGCGCCCTGTGGCGCGGCGTGCGGACGGCTGGCGAGGCGGGATCTCGGCCCGCGCGGCGTGGTGGTTGGCGGTGGCGACGGTCTGTGTCGTCGGCTGCAGCGACGAGGCCGGGCCGACCTGTGGGCCCGGCACGACGCGCGTCGACGACCAATGCGTGCCCGAGCAGCCTGTCGACGGCTGCGGCAGCGGCACGGTGCGCGACGGCCAGACCTGCTACCCGGTGGCGGCGGACGCGGGCGGCGACGACGCGGCAGGCGCGGACGCTGGCGCGCTGGACGCGGGCGCTGAGGACGCGCCCGCTGGCGACACGGGCGGCGACGACGGCGACGCGGGCGACGCCGCCGGCTGCGACCCCGGCTGCGCGCCGGGCTATGTCTGCGCGGCTGGCGCCTGCGAGGTGGTGCCCATGCCGCCGGCTTGGACCTGCGCGCCGGTCGCTTACGCCGACGGGGAGACCTGCGACTGTGGCTGCGGCGCCGCCGACCCGGACTGCGCCGACCCCAAGCTGCCCGTGGCCGGCTGTGTGGGCGCCACCACCTGCAACCCGGACGGCACCTGCCCGACCTGCACGCCCGACTGCGCGGGCAAGGCGTGCGGCGACGACGGCTGTGGCGGCAGCTGCGGCAGCTGCCTCGACGCGGCCAAGCCGGTCTGCTTGAACGGGGTGTGCAGCGCGTGCGTCCCCGACTGCGCCGGCAAGCAGTGTGGCGACGACGGCTGCGGCGGCACGTGCGGGACCTGCGCCATCGGCAAGGCCTGCCTGGGCGGGACCTGCGGAGATCCGCCAGCCGACGCCAGCTGCTTCGGCCACTGCGGCCAGGTCACGCCCTCGGGCTGCGCGTGCACCGCCGACTGCAAGGCTGCCGGCAACTGCTGCGCCAACGTGCACGTCTGCGGCTGCCTGCCGACCTGCGCCGGCAAGCAGTGCGGCGACGACGGCTGCGGCGGCAGCTGCGGCACCTGCAGCGCGGGCACGGTCTGCGCCGGAGGCAGCTGCACGCCTGCGGTGTGTACGGAGAGCACCTGCAACGGCCACGGCACCTGCAAGCCCAAGACGGCCACCTGCGACTGCGCCGTGGGCTACGCGGGCCCGGTCTGCGACGGCTGTAAGCTCGGCTACGTCGGCTACCCCACCTGCGTCACCGCCTGTGACGACGACGGCGCCTGCGACGACGGCAACGCCTGCACCGACGACAGCTGCAGCGCCACCAAGGGCTGCCTCAACGCGCCGAGCGCCGCCACCTGCACCGACGGCGACGCCTGCACCAGCGGAGACACCTGCACCGACGGCAGCTGCGCGTCCGGGCCCGCCACCGACTGTGACGACGGCAACGACTGCACGGCCGACGCCTGCGACGCGAAGGCTGGCTGCAGTCACACCAGCAAGAGCGCCGCGAGCTGCGACGACGGCGACGCCTGCACGGTGAACGCGGGCTGCAAGGGCTCGACCTGCACGGTCAGCGGCGCGACCCAGTGTGACGACGGCAACGCCTGCACCGACGACAGCTGCGACAAGAAGGCGGGGTGCGTGCATCTCCCCAACGGCGTCACCTGCGCGGACAACGACAAGTGCTCGGCGGGCAGCACCTGCGTCGGGGCCGTGTGCACCTCGCTCGGGCCCATCAACTGTGACGACGGCAACTCCTGCACGGTCGACAGCTGCGTCGCCGGCACCGGCGCCTGCGCCCACAGCAAGGCGGCCGCGGGCAGCGCGTGCGACGACGGCAACCCGTGCAGCGCCGGCGACACGTGCAGCGCCAAGGGCGCCTGCGTGGCGGGCCCGGCGGTGTGCGCGCTGCAGGTGAGCAAGGGCCTGATCGGCCACTACTCGGCGGCGTTCTCGTCGACCTTCGACTTCGACGAGGACGGCGGTGTCACCCAGTGGCGGGACCTGTCGGGCGGCGGCCACCACCTGAACGTGGTCGACACCGGCAAGCGCCCCAAGCGGCTCCCTGGGCTCGTCCACGGCCGCCCCGGCGTGCGCTTCGCCGGCAGCGCTGGGCTGCGCAGCAAGGCCTTCGCCCGGGGCAAGGCGGCGACCGCCATCGGCGTCGTCTGCACCGACGGCAGCAAGGCGCTGGGGTCCGTCGCGGCCCATGGCGACGGGGCCGCCGGCTGGGCCATCGAGCAGCTGCCGGGGGCGGCGACCAGCGTGCACGCGCAGAGCGCGGGCAGCGACGGCGGCGCCAAAGCGACCCTGGCCTCGTCGACCTGCTACGTGGTCGCCGCGCGCGCCTCGGCGGCGGCCCGGGACCTGGCGACCACGGCGACCCTGACCGACGTGGCCGCGGGGGCGGGGGCCGCGCTGACCGCTGGCGACGCCATGCTGCACCTGGGCACCAACGCCGCCAACGCGCCGAGCGGCGCGGTCGTGGCAGAGCTGCTCGTCTTCTCGCGCGCCCTGACCGACGCGGAGCGGGCCAGCGTCGTCACCTACCTGCGCGTGGCCTGGGCCTTCCCCGTGCCGCAGCCGAACTTCGCCTGGTACGACGCCGCCGACCTGGCCACCGTGGTCACGGCCACCGACGGCAGCGGCAAGGTGTCCACGTGGCTGGACAAGAGCGGCGCAGGCAAGCACGCCACGGTGGGCTCGGACAAGGCGCCCACCTGGCTCGCCACGGCCACGGGCAACGGCAAGCCGGCGATCCGCTTCGATGGCGCTCAGGTTCGCCTGACGACCCAGGCCTACCCCACGAGCCCGCAGATGACGATCTTCACCGTCTTCGAGATGGACAAGCCGCAGAAGTGGGGCGCTGTCTACGCCCAGGGGCACGACAAGTACTTCTCCCTTCGCAAGACCGAGAAGGTCGCAGGCCACCTCAACTGGCACGTCCGCGACGACGACCTCAAGCCGGTGGTGCAGCTCGAGCTCGGCAAGTGGCGGGTGTGGACCGCCGTCCAGGACGGGACCACCGGCACCCTCTACAACGAGGTCGCCAAGCCGGCGAAGGCCAAGCAGGCGCCGATCCCGGCAGGTCAGGCGCCGTTGACCCTCGGCAACGCCGGGCTCGGCGGCAACGAGTCCATGGGCGGCTGGCTGGCCGAGATCCGGGCCTACGCGGTAGCCCTGCACCCGCTCGACCGGGCGCTGGTCGAGCAGCTGCTACGGACCAAGTACGGGCTCTAGCGCCCCTTCTCCGTTCTTTACGGCCACGCCGGTCAGCCTGCTGGGACGGGGAAGCCACGGCTTGCCGTGGCGTCCCTCTTCACGTCCCGAGCCAACGGACAGGCGCGGCCGCGCTACTTCGCCGCGCGCGCGTAGGCGGCAGCGAGCCAGGCGCTCACGTCGCCGTCGACCTGCTCTGGCGCTGTGAACACGGCCTGGTGGGTACACATGCCCTTCGTGGGCGCCACCCGCGGATCGGGTGTGGCGTCGAGGTTCAGCCCCAGCGTCACGCGCTTGGACGAGGGCGCCTGAATCAGCGCGAACTGTTTGGCCGCGCGGAAGGACACGCCGGTCTTCTGGACCACCACCTGCACGTCCGGGCCGGCAGCCTGGGCCAGCGGGGCCAGTCGGTCGTAGATGGCGCGCAGCGGCGCCTTGCGGCCGGCGTACTGGGCCGCTAGCAGGTCGTCGCTGGTCTGCGCCGGCGCCTCTGCGGCGCGCACGGTGTGCGCGATGAGGTTGGCGTTGCCGTGGCCGAGGCTGAACTCGCGCTTGAGGAACTGGACCATCTGGCCGTGCTTCTCGAGGCCGGCCGCTGCGATGGCCGCGGCGAAGTCGGCCACGGACTTGCCGGTGCTGGCTTGGATGTTGGCCAGCTGCTTCGCGGCCTGGTCTTTGGGGTCTGCCATGGGTCCTCCTCTGGGGGCGCGACGGCTCGCCGGGCTGAGCTCTCCCTTCGCGCCCTCAGTGTCGCGTAGCGCGCGTCACGCCGCCAGTTCCCCGTCGCCGCCCGCGGCGCCGCGCACGGCCTGGCGCGCGCGGCCCGGCGCCTGGTGCGCGTGGTTCGACGCGCGCACCCAGCCTCACGGCAGCGGCGTGTGCACGCGCCGCTCGCGGCTCTCGATGCGCGCCTCGACCTCGAGCTCCTGGTCGCCGCGGGGCACGGCCACCGTGACATGGAGCTTGAACACGTCGTCCGACCGGGTCGGCGCGGCGCCGGGCTTCAGCGGAAAGACCTGACGGCTGGTGCCGGACATGCCGGAGTCGAGCAGCGTCGCGGTGGGCGGCACCTTGCTCAGGCGGACCTGACTGCCGGACAGCGCGGTGGTCACGGTGAGGCAGGTCTCCTTGCCGCAGGGGCGCGCGGCGACCAGCGTGGTGGTGCCACTGACGTCGGCCGGGTCGATGACGGCGCCCGAGGACTTGAGCAGCTCTGCGGCCTTGTCGGTGTCGATGGTCCACGCGTCGCCGACGCGGCGGGGGCCCGACGCGCCGAAGATCTCCTGGTCGGTGTAGCTCGGCGTGCGGGTGCTGAAGACGAGCCGCAGCCAGCGCAGGTCGGTCTTGCTCAGCGCGCGGGAGTCCGCGTCCATGCGCGGCTTGGGGCCGTTGCGGCGCACGGTGAGCGTGGTGCCCTCGGCCAGGAGTTCCCGCTCGCCCTTGGCGCCGGTGCCCACGCAGCGCTTGATTTTGTAGGCCGAGCGCAGCACCTGGCCGCGGGCGTTGACCTCGAGCACCTCGCCGACGGCGACGACGTCCAGGCGGTTGGTGGTGTCGACCCGGCGCTCCTTGCCGTCGATGCGCGAGGCAAACACCTGGCGCAGGGTGGCGGAGACCTCCATGCGAAAGCGGTCGCCGACCTTGGACGGCGGGCTCAGCTGCACCTTGTAGAGGCCGGGCGTGGCGCTGGCGGCCGTCGCGCCGACGCGGGTCGCGCCCTGCGGCGCGGGCTCCTCCGCCGGGTCGGGCTCGGGCGGGGTCTGCGGCGTCTGAGGCTGGCTCGGCCCGCGCTCAGCCAGGGGCACGCCGCGGCCCTTGGGCGTGCCGACCGAGCTGGCGCGCTTGGCGGCGTGGGGGCGCGCGCTCCCCGCGGAGCCGGCTCCGCACGCGCTGAGCCAGAGGGCGCAGGCCGCGAGCGCGAGCCAGGCGCCTACGCGCCTGCGTGAGCGTCGCGCGGCCGCTGGCCTGCAGGTGCGTCGGGGGTCGGTCGTGTGCGGGTCAGGTGCGCTCATGGAGGGCTCCGCTGCGGCGTCGCCGCTGAGGCCGAGGGACGTCCGTCGTCCCGCGGTGGGGTGTCGTGCCGTCGCGCCGTCGCGCTGTGGGGCGGCTCGCGGGCCTCCCCCTCTCGCCAGCGCGGGGCTAGCGTCGGTGGGCGGTCGCGGCGGCCTCGGCGCGCTCGAGCACCCTGCGAGCGTGCATCACGCCTTTGTACACGTATAGCGCGGCGGGCAGGTCGTCCGGCAAGACGGACTCGTCGACCCGCAGGCGGCTGCTCAACGCGAAGACCATGGGGCGGTCGAGCCCGGCCCGGGCCAGCTCGATTCGGCGCCAGGCCGCGTCGCGGCTCCAGTAGCCGAGCACCTCCAGCGACACCGTGCCGAGCT